>NZ_JAKRNC010000007.1:0-132605 GCF_022347345.1 Corynebacterium sp. ACRPJ | reverse complement strand
TCGGTATGGTAAGCCCCGTCGACTTCGAGAACCACATTGGTCTAACCACCAGCAGAAAAGAAATAGCTGCCTAACCACTAGGTAGCTCCACTACGTGTCCACGATTTGCGGGCAACCCCAGCTGAGGATATACTAAAGCGTCTTGGGTATGGTTCCGGGCATTTCTAGAGAAAAATAGGAAACCATGCCAGGGAACTAACCGACGTTACTACCAGTCATCGACCGACTAACCTTATTCACGGTGTTTTCGGGCGTTGATCAAACTTGATTTCTAACTATTCACAAATTCGCTACGCGCGATTTACACGTCGACCGTAGGATAAGAGTATGCCGCTGACACTCGTTTCCTTATCAACCGACCCAACACCCGACTTGCTTCGAACACGCATCGGACAAGCACTTCGCCAAACGCGGATAGCACAATCCAAGACTCTCCAAGACGTAGCCGATGAAGCAAACCTGTCACGATCCCACCTATCAGATATAGAACGTGGCAGGAAAGAAGCATCCTCAGAAGTCATTCGCAGCATCCACCAATCCTTAAACCTCAGCATCGACGATCTACTCGACCGCGCCTCACACTCGTCGAATCAGGGCCTGTGCCTAGCCGCCTAAACACATCCAAGCACCGATTTACAGTCCGCCTGAGGCCGTAATCATTTGGCCAGTAACCCAGCGCGACTCTGGCCCCGCAAGGAAAGCGGCTACCTTTGCAATATCTTCCGGGCGGCCCAACCTACCCATAGGGGTCATCTGTGCGAGCTGTTGCCTTAGCTCCGGATCCGGATTGACCGCTCGCTGGCCGTCGGTATCTGTTACTCCTGGCCGAATTGCGTTGACCGTAATATCTTTAGCTGCAAGTTCTTTAGCAGCTACTTGCGTCAGTGCTTCCAAAGCAGACTTCCCCGCGCAATACTCAGCGATCCCAGGTTGCGGCAACAAAGTATTCAACGACGAAATATTAATAATGGAACTTCCCTGAGGCATCGAAGGAGCAAGATGCTTAATTAGCAGGAAAGGGGCCGTCGCATTAATAGTGATGGCCTTATTCCATTCGTCTAACTCAGTATCAAGTATGGGCCCGATCTCAGTTCCGGCACTGGCGTTGTTGACAACGACATTAAAAGGACCTTCTTGCGCTAGCTCTTTAACCGTTTCTTCGACAGAATCACTGGCACTTAGATCCGCACGTACAGCACGAACCTGATAGCCCCGGGACGACAAATCAGTGACCGCCTCATCCGCAGCGGCGCGGTTACTATTCCACGTCAGCACAACGTCGTACCCACCTCGTGCAAGGTTTTCTACTATCGCACGTCCAATACCACGCGACCCACCAGTAACTAATGCGACTTTCTTCGTTGATTGTTCCATGCCCTCAATAATCCCCACCCCCACATAAAAAAGCCACGGATTCCGCTCCTAGCGAAATCCCTCCGAACTCGCGAACCCATAACCCATCGTCACATCAAACATTGCCCTCAAACGGGATGTGCACCCTCCATCCCCGCACGTTCAATCCTCGGCCCTCTAAAACCGGAAAACAAAAGAAACCGGAGGTAAAATACCCTTTCGAGTTTGTTACTTCCGGTGGTACAGTTTGTTCAACTGCTCATGGTGCCCGGGGCGGGACTTGAACCCGCACGTTCTTATCGAACACTGGCACCTGAAGCCAGCGCGTCTGCCAATTCCGCCACCCGGGCAGGGTGTGGATGTCTTAGCGACTTGATAAAGATACCACGAATGCCGCTCAGAACTACAAATCTGCAGGAAAAATAAACTATTTCAGGTAAGAAGCAGCGAAATTTCTGGGAACTTTCGCGCCACCATCTACGTTTCGAGGGGGTGAACAAACTATACTGATCGCTACTGATCGCTGCATGGTGGAAAGGAGAATGGCTCGTGGCGTTTTTAGAAAAGCTGGCGAAGCTTGACTCCGCCATGCAACGCGGCCTTGATAATGGCATGGCTCTTGTCTTCGGCGGCAAGGTCGTTCCAGCGGAGATTGATGAGCTTTTAAAGCAGGAAGCCCAGGATAATCTCGCACGCGGGGACGATGACAACCTTTATAGTCCGAATGTGATGACTGTGGGTGTCTCCTCCAAGGATTTGGAGAACTTGTCGCAGGATCGCAATCTGCCGGCCGATTGTGCAGACCAGTTGACGCGGTTTATTCGCAATAGCGGATGGTCCCTCGCGGGCCCCGTGATCGTGCGAGTGGCAGAAGAATCTGGTTTGCGCACGGGTCAACTTCGCGTGTCCTCGTTTATTGACCACGAGCCCACAGAAGAGACCGGATTTGAGGCTATTTTCCACGACTTTGATGGTCAGGAGGACCAGATGACCGAGCAGCACGAGAATACGGCTGATGACGCGGTAACTACCGCTTTCATTGCTCCAGATAGTCAACCCGCCCCGCAGCCACAGGGCCCCGCAGTCAACCTGATGCTGCAGGATGGCTCTTCGCGCGTTTATCACGTGCAAGAAGGCTCCAATATTATCGGCCGCAGCAATGACGCGGACCTGCGCCTGCCGGATACTGGCGTATCCCGCCAGCACGCGGAAATCACCTGGAACGGCCAGGATGCGGTTCTTGTGGATTTGCAGTCCACCAACGGCACCACGGTGAATGAGACGCCGATTGATAATTGGCTGCTGGCCGATGGCGATGTGATCACCATGGGCCATTCCCACATCGAGGTCCGCATCACGGGCCTTGATTCGCACAGCTACTAAGTTCAGTTAAGGAAGGGAGGTCGCCATGGATGCAGTCATCATGCTGGCGCTTCGCATCGGCTTGTTGGCTCTGCTTTGGATTTTTATCCTGGTGGCCTTAAACGCCATGCGTCGCGATACCAATAAGTCCGCCGGCACTATCCGCCAGCAGTCGAAGAAAGTGGGGGCACCGCGGCGTCGGGAAGCGATTAAGCAGCTGTCCATCGTTGAAGGCCCCTTGCAGGGATCCCATATGGAATTGGGCACATTGGAGGACTGCACGCTGGGCCGCGCCTCTGACTGCGACTTTGTCACGGGCGACGACTATTCTTCCGGCCACCATGCCCGGCTATTCCGCCGCGGTAGCGAGTGGGTCGTGGAAGATTTGGAATCTCGCAATGGCACCTTTGTCAATGGCGTGCGCATCGACCAACCCGAGGTAGTCGGCGCGGACTCCGAAATTAAGCTGGGGCGCACTACCGTGAGGTTGAACGCATGACACTAAAGCTGAACTTCTTTGCTAAATCCGATCGCGGACTCATTCGCGATAACAACGAGGACTCAGGTTACGCCGGTCCTCACCTTTTGATTTTGGCCGATGGCATGGGGGGCCACGCGGCGGGCGAGGTTGCCTCCGAGCTGATGGTCAACCACCTAGAAATCTTGGACCAAGATCCGGGCCAGGAAGACACCGCGGCGCTACTAGAAGCGGCCGCCGAACAAGCCAACGAGGCCATTCGTGATCACGTCAAGGCCCACCCAGAAACCGAAGGCATGGGCACCACGCTGTCCACCATGCTCTTCAACGGCAGAGATTTCGGTGTCTGCCACGTGGGTGATTCCCGCGGCTACCTGCTGCGCGACGGCAAACTCAAGCAAGTCACCAAGGACGATACCTACGTGCAATCCTTGGTGGATAAGGGCGAGCTGGACCCGGACGATGTCTCGTCGCACCCGCAAAAGTCCCTCATCCTAAAGGCCTATACGGGCCGCCCAGTCGAGGCAACACTATTTACCCTCGACGCCAAGCCCGGCGACCGTATCCTGTTGTGCTCCGATGGGCTTTCTGATCCGGTAACAGCCTCCACTATTGAAACCGCACTGGGGCAAGGCAGCATCGAACAGGCGGGATCCGCGCTGGTAGACCTGGCCATCCGCTCCGGAGGTCCGGATAATGTCACCGTGGTTATCGGTGAAGTGACCGAGGAAAGCCCCCAGGAGCACGAACCATTCCGCGTAGGCGCCCTCGCGGGTCCTACGGAAGAACCAACCCATCCGGATTCTTCCGCCTCGCGGGCGGCACAGCTCTCCCGCAAACCCCAGGTAATCCCCCCAGCCGTTATGGCGGACGGGGAAGACGAGCGCACTGAGGCGAGCGATGACGAAGCGGAGGAGGAAACTTCCGGCCGAAAGATCGGCTGGAAGGTACTCATTGCCTTGCTCATCGTCCTAGCGTTGGTCATCGGTGCCGGACTGTGGGCGAAGAACTTCTTGTCCAATAATTACTACGTGGCTACCAACGAGGCACAGGAAATCACCATCCAACAGGGTGCTGATTACTCCGTCTTTGGCAAGGAACTACACTCCACGCACCAAAACGTGTGCATTAATGACAGCAACTCGCTGCTCTTTTCTAGCCAGCCGTGCGAGGGCGACTTCACGCCGCTGAAGGTCACGGACCTGCCGGAATCTGAGCGCAGCGCCGTCGACCATCTCTCCACTGGTGATCTGGGCGAGGTGCAGCAGCAAATCAATGATTTGGGCGATAAAGCGCTCAAGCCATGTATCACTGCGCCGAGCCAAAAAGATAAAAAGGATGCCAAGAAAAACAAGCCTGGCGTCACCTGCCGGGAGGTGTAGGTTGTGAAAAAGTTTTTTAGCCGAGGAACCGAACTCGGCCTGCTCATCCTAGCCGCCATCGTCTTTGCTATCACTTTGGTCAGCCTGGAGCTATCCCAAGACAACGCGCTGACCATGGATCTGGTTTACCTTATTGGCGGATTCATTGGCGTCTTCACCGTCGCCCATTTGGTGATGTGTTTCTTAGCGCCTTATGCCGATCAGATCATGCTGCCCATTGTGGCGATTCTCAACGGCATCGGGCTTATCATGTTGGCCCGCCTGGATCTGGTCAATGAAAGCGGGCTCGCGGTGCGTCAGGTCATGTGGACCATCGTCGGACTCGTACTCTTCGTTCTGGTCTTAGCCATATTAAAGGACCACAGGTCACTGACGCGCTACTCCTATATCTTGGGCGCCGCAGGCCTTGTGCTGCTGGCCCTGCCGCTGGTATGGCCGCAGCCTCCAGGGGTGGAGGCACGCATTTGGCTAAACCTGGGCCCTTTCTCCATCCAGCCTGGTGAGTTTTCCAAGATCTTGTTGATCTTGTTCTTCGCCATGCTGCTGACGCAAAAGCGCTCCCTGTTTACCGTAGCGGGATACCGAGTACTGGGTATCTCCCTGCCGCGTCTGCGCGACCTCGCACCCATCCTGATCATTTGGGCCATCGCGATCGTCATCATGGGTATCTCCAATGACTTCGGCCCAGCGCTGCTGTTATTTAGCACCGTCCTTGGCATGCTGTTTATGGCCACCGGCCGGGTGAGCTGGCTGCTTATCGGCGTTGTCCTCGTCGGTGTGGGCGGTTTTGGTATTTATCAGATCTCCGCGAAGATCCAGCAACGCTTTTCTAACTTCCTAGACCCGCTGGGCAATTATGATGGCACGGGCTTCCAGCTTTCCCAGTCGCTATTCGGCATGTCTTCTGGCGGCATCTCTGGCAGCGGCTTGGGCGAGGGGCATCCAGAACTAGTTCCGGTGGCCCACTCGGATTTCATCCTTGCCGCAATCGGTGAGGAGTTCGGCCTCATTGGCCTAGCCGCCGTACTGGTGCTTTTCGGTATGCTGGCCACCCGCGGCTTTGGCACTGCGCTGCGCACCCGCGATACCTACGGCAAGCTGGTGGCTTCCGGTCTTTCTCTTACCTTGGCAGTTCAGGTCTTTGTGGTCACCGGCGGTATTTCTGCCCTGCTGCCGATGACCGGTTTGACCACGCCATTCATGTCTGCCGGTGGTTCCTCTCTCATGGCTAACTATGTATTGTTGGCGATCTTGCTGCGGATCTCTAACGCGGCTCGCCGCCCCATGCAGGAGACCTCGAGCAATGCGCCGAGCGATACCTCCATGTTCCCGTCGGTCCAGGAGGCTCACCGATGAATAGATCCATCCGTCTAGTGTCCTTATTTGCCGTCATTTTGACCGCTATTTTGCTGGTCAATTTGACGGTGATCCAGGCATTTTCTGAAGATAAGTACGCCCATAATCCACGGAATATGCGCGGCTTCATGGAAATGCAGACCACTCCGCGCGGCCAGATCTTTGCGGGCAATACCGTGTTGGCACAGTCGACGCAGAACCCGGATGAAACCTACTCGCGCTCCTACCCCATTGATTCACCGGCCTTTGGCAACTTGACCGGCTACTTGTCTAGCCAATTTGGTGCCTCGGAACTGGAGTCCTCCCAAAATGACATCCTCAATGGCTCTGATGATTCTTTAATGAAGCAAAACTGGCTGGATACTCTGGCCGATAAGCCGAAGCAGGGCGCAAATGTGGAGGTCACCATCGATCCTGCGCTCCAGCAGGCTGCCTATGATCAGCTGGTGGGTCCTGGCTACGAGGGCTCTGCGGTTGCCATTCAACCTTCCACCGGCAAGGTCCTGGCCATGGCCTCCAACCCTGGCTATAACCCCAATGATCTGATGGGCGATTCTGCCGAGGATAATTGGGCCAACCTGCAAGAGCAGGAGGGCCAGCCGCTGGTCAACCACGCCGGTGCAGAAACGCTGCCCCCTGGCTCCATCTTCAAGATCATCACCACTGCGGCAGGCCTAAACAATGGTTTTGATCCCTCTTCCACGCTGACCGGTTCCAACGTCATTACTTTGCCGGATACGGTTACGGAGCTGACCAACTACGCCAATCAAAAGTGCAATGGCCAGGATTCGGTAACGCTCCAGACCGCGTTTGCGCTGTCCTGCAATACCGCGTTTGTGGAAATGTCGGAGCAGATCGGCGCGGATGAGCTGCGCAAGTACGCCAAGGCCTTTGGCGTGGGTGAGAACTACGACCTTGGCGTGTCCACCTCCGGCGGCACCTTAGGCGATTTGCCGGACGGTGCGGCCACGGCGCAGTCTGCCATCGGCCAACGCGATGTCACCATGACCGCGCTACAGGCCGCAGTCATGGCAGGCACCGTGGCCAATAAGGGCACCCGCATGCAGCCTTACCTGGTCAATCGCATTACCGACGCCCAGATGAAAGACGTCCGCACCACCAAACCCAAGAAGGCAGACCAGGCGGTTAATGAGGAGACCGCGGCTACGCTTACTGATTTGATGTATGCCTCTGAGCGTTCGTCCTGGGGCTATGACGGTAACGGCTTTGCCTCGAAGACCGGCACCGCCGAGCACGGCGAGGGGCTGGCCCCGCACGTGTGGTACGTTGCCTTCGATCCGGAACGCGATATCGCCGTGGGCGTCGTGGTGAAAAATGGTGGTAACTTGGGTGAGTCCGCTACGGGCGGCAAGGTTTCCGGCCCGATTGGCCGCGCCATCCTGCGCGCATACCAGGGGGAGCAGTAATGAATAGCGCTGAGAATAAAGAACATCTCCAAGAACTTATTGGCAGCGACTACGAGCTCCAGTGGATCATCGGCCACGGCGGAATGTCCACCGTGTGGCTGGCCGATGACACCCGCAACGATCGCGAGGTGGCGATCAAAGTCCTGCGCCCGGAGTTTTCCGATAATCACGAATTCCTCTCCCGCTTCCGCAACGAGGCGAAATCGGCCAAATCCATTCAGTCAGAAAACGTGGTAGCCACCTATGACTACCGCGAATTAGAGGATAACGGCCGCAAATTCTGCTTCATGGCTTTAGAGTATGTGCGCGGCGAATCTTTGGCGGATCTGTTGGCACGCGAAAATACGCTGCAGGAGGAGCTGGCGCTCGATGTCCTCGAGCAGGCTGCGCATGGCCTTTCCATCATTCACCGCATGGAGCTGGTCCACCGCGATATTAAGCCCGGTAACCTGCTTATTACGCAAAATGGCCAGGTCAAGATCACGGACTTTGGCATTGCCAAGGCGGCCGCGGCCGTGCCGCTGACCCGCACCGGCATGGTGGTGGGTACCGCGCAATATGTATCGCCCGAGCAAGCACAGGGCAAGGACGTCACGCCGGCTTCCGACGTCTATTCGCTCGGCGTCGTCGGCTATGAAATGCTCGCCGGCAAGCGCCCGTTTACCGGAGATTCCTCCGTGTCCATCGCCCTGGCGCACATCAACCAGGAGCCAGAGCCGCTCTCGACGAATATCAGCGCTCCAGCCCGCGAGCTCATTCGCATCGCATTGCGCAAGGACCCCTCTACCCGTTACGCCGATGGCAATGAGTTCACTCTGGCTATTTCCGCAGTCAGACTAGGCAAGCGCCCTCCGCAACCCAAGTCTGCACCGCTAGCACAGCGCGCTCCGGAGCCATCGCCGTCTGCCTCGACGGAGATGTTGGGCAATGTCGCCCAACCCACCACCATCCATCCGGCCGCGGGAACCGCTCCCACAAAAGAGTCCAAGGGTGGCTCCTCTTTCCTGAAGGGTTTAGGCATCACCCTGCTCCTCGCAGCCGTGGCCGGTGGTGGTTACGCCGCCTACCACAACTTGAGCGATAACGAGGGAGAAAGCGAACCCTCCAGTACCCCGGAGACCTCGGTGGTTACGGAGTACCGCGATCCCACCACCACCCCGCAGAACACTCCGGAGGAAGAGACGGAAGAGGCCCCGGCACCGGTGACGGTGACAGAGACCGAGCCGCAGGAATCCGATCAGGAAGAAGCCCCGCGTACCACTACTCACCGCGAAACACCCACGCGCCACTCGCCTACCCACCAGGAACAGCCCCCGGCCGTACCAACGCAACAGAATCCGCAGGATACGCACGTTGAAACTACACCTGAGCTGGATACTCCAGTAAACTCGCAGGCTAATGAGCTCCCCGGAGACTTAGCCGATCTAATTACACAGGAGGGTGACTAAGCGATGGTCAATGACCGCTATCGGAGAGGCGAGATCATCGGCGCCGGCGGCATGTCTGAGGTCTATGCTGCCGAAGACACCGTCCTAGGCCGCCAAGTAGCGGTAAAGATGCTCCGCCCGGAAATGGCGCGCGACGTCAACTTCCGCGAGCGTTTTTACCGCGAGGCCCAGAACTCGGGCAAGCTGAATCACCCCAATATCGTGGCGGTTTATGACACCGGCGAAACCGAACTGGATGGTATGACCATCCCATATATCGTCATGGAGCGGGTCAACGGCCGCACCCTGCGCGATATCATTCGCGAGGACGGAGCCCTGTCCGCCCAGGAAGCGGCGGATATCCTCAAACCGGTAGCGGATGCACTGCAAGCCTCGCACGAGGCCGGGATTATCCACCGCGATATCAAGCCGGCAAATATTATGCTCACCAACACCGGCCAGGTGAAGGTGATGGATTTCGGCATCGCCCGTGCCTTGGATGATTCCACCTCGGCGATGACGCAAACTTCCGCCGTTATCGGCACCGCCCAGTACCTTTCCCCGGAGCAGGCTCGCGGTAAGAACGCGGATGCCCGCTCGGATGTCTATGCGCTGGGCTGCGTTCTCTATGAGGCGCTTACTGGCCATACGCCTTTTGAGGGCGAAACCCCCTTTGCGGTTGCGTATCAGCATGTGCAGGAAGAGCCGACGCCGCCGTCGGAGCTCATCGCGGAGCCCTCACTGACTCCTACCCAGCGCGTCAATATCGATGCGGTAGTACTTACCGCTATGGCCAAGCACCCGGCGGATCGTTATCAGTCCGCTTGGGAGATGGCCGGCGATTTGGAGCGCCTACGCAATGGGCAGGTCACCGCGGCGGCGCGCATGCACGTCAACGAGGAAGAAGACGAGCAGCCTACCGAAATGGTCGGCGCCGCCGCACCAGCTGCGGCCGCGCACCGCGCGCCAATCCAGTCCACCCGCCCCACCGAGGACGATGACAATCAGGGTGGCGGCTGGATGAAGTGGCTGGCAGCCTTCCTGGCCGCACTCTTGGTGGCCATCGTGGGCTACTTCGCCTGGGATTTCTTCTCCAACGATAAAGACTCTGAAGATAAGCCACGCCAGACCCAATCGGCCCGCGAGGACAAAATCACCGTGCCAGAGGTGGAAAACCGCCCGCGCAACGAGGTGGTTAAGGAACTAGAAGACATGGGTTTGCAGGTCACCGTCAATGAGGAGGCCAACCCGGATATTCCACGCAATAATGCCATCCGCATTAATCCGGCCCCAGGCTCCGAGCTGCAGAAGAACGCCTCGGTCACGCTGACTATTTCCTCCGGCAAGGAGATTACGGACGTTCCGGATATCACCGGCATGACCTTGGATAAGGCTGCTCGGGCCCTCGAAGAGGCAGGCTTGGCGCTCAACTCCGATGTCTCGGAGGAAAACGATGAAGCACCAGCCGGCCAAATCATCAAGCAGGACCCGGCCGGCGGCACGCAGCTGTCCAAGGGGTCGAAGGTGCGGGTGACGGTATCTAAGGGCGTCGAAAAGAAGCGCGTTCCCGATGTCGCCGGCATGGACGTCGATGATGCCCAGAGCCGCCTCGAGTCGAATGACTTTGATGTAGACGTCCGCGAGGTGGATTCCTTGGAGCCGAAGGGCACGGTGCTCAGCGTCTCCAACCAGGGCGCGGAGCTGGAAAAAGGCAAGCCGGTTACCGTTGAGGTATCCAATGGCATGCTCTTTAAGGCCCCTGACCTGGTACGCAAGAATGAGGGCCAGGCCGAGGCCGCGCTGCGGGAGGCTGGCTGGACCGGCCAGTTCGTCGTGGGCGAGCCGGCTCCTACCGGTGCCTTGGTGGATGCCAATAAGATTGGCTGGGCGTCTGTGAACCCGGGCGATACCATGCGCAAGGATCAAAATATTGATATCCGCCTGTGGAGCTTCGACCCCGCTGCACTTCTGCCGCAGCCATAACTGCTGGTATCCTAAGGCCTCAGTACGAACTTAGATAAGACTTTAAATCTAGAAAAGGTATCTTATGCCGAAGTCAAAGATTTCCCAGAGCTCCTCCGTCCCTACCTCGAGCTCTGCTACCAACCGCACGCCCGTCAAGATCAATTCTGAGGGCACCCCGAAGTGGTACGTCGCCATCATGCTGGGACTGATGGTCATCGGCCTGCTGTGGCTGGTGGTCAATTACCTCGCTGGCCAGGACATCCCGTTCATGGCGGATCTCGGCGCATGGAATTACGGCATCGGCTTCGGACTGGCCATCATCGGCCTGCTAATGACCATGGGTTGGCGCTAAGCTAAACTCCACAACCTATTCCCTCGCTCCCTACTTTTTGTAGGCGGCGAGGGTTTTTCATATCTAGGAGCCACATGTCTCGCCATATTCTTGCTGCTGGCCTCATCATTTCGGTGGCCTACGCGGCCGTGCACATCGCGTTTGCCGACGCCACCCTACTCACCGGCGCCGCTCCCTTCCGCCTTTCCGTGCGCAACTACCTAGGCAACGTCCTAGGCTCGGGCATGGTGTGGGGAATCTTTAGCTACCTCATGGGTAAGGAGTTTCCGGGCCGGTGGCTCAAGGCACTCCTGGCCGGTACGGGAATCATCGTTATGATGCTGGCGGTGCACTATGCCTTGCTCGTGGTTTTCGGTGTATATAACTGGCGCGAGGCATTCGAGTACAACGCCCAGTGGTTCTTCCTGGCGCTCCTCTCTGGACCGGTACTGGGGCTGGCCGGCGCGGCCTCGGCACGGTTCTGCTGGTTCGATTACCTCGCCGTACTTGGTTTCCTCCTCGAGCCCGTGGTTGCCGGACTCGTCCCAGGCAATTCCTACCTGCCCCGCACCACGACCATCCCTGGGTACTTCGCCGCCGCGACTCTCTGGCTCATCGGCGCCGGCTTCATTATTTGGCAGCGGCGAGCACGACCCAAGGCACAGCAGGATTAACCGTTAAGTGCGACCAAAAATACCACGGCGTTGTTTACGCAGTGTATGAGAAACGGTGCTGTGAGGGATCTAAACCACAGTCGCGCAACAATAAGTGATGTGCCTGCAAAGATTAAGTAGACCACCACCATAGGGATGCCGTGCATTACCGCAAAAATGGCCACCGTTAGAGAAGCAGCTATGGCAGTTGGCATTCTTCCTTGCAACCAATCAAAAAGAACTCGCCGGAAGACGACTTCTTCGATGAGGGGAATAACCACTGCACCGCACACGGCCGCGAGCACAGCAGCAACAGGACTGATGTCTATGCCATCAGCAATACTTGAAGATTCTTGCTCGGTACCGAATTGCCATCCAATCACTCCCGTAGCCGCACCACCGCCCAGCAGGGTAAGCGGTATCCACCATAGGAGGTGCCAAAGCGAATGTGTACAGGGAAGAAAGCCGAAGTCGCGGCGGGACCAGCCAAGACGCCGATAGAAGCCGTACCATAAAATGCCCAACCCACTAATCGCGCCGCCTAGTGAAACTCCCAAGGCAATCCAGGAACTATCCCCGTCGCAGGACAGCCCAAAGGCAATTCCGACAATCGCCGCGCCGGCGAACATGGCGGCTACACTTGCTGCCGCCCACGCCATATGCACGCCTCGGACCGGAGGGTGAAGCTGAGAATTCTTCAACGCTATAGTCATACAGCCTAGCGTTCCATCCCCCGTCTCATACTTGTGGATGAATTTATTTGTGAGCTAAGCGCTTCCTCCGCTGCCCACCACCCCGGCATGCCATGCACGCCAGCGCCGGGAGCGGCCGAGCTAGAGGCTATAAATACTCCCGGGGCGAGGCGGTGCGGATGGGCCGACAAGCGTGGTCGCAGGAAGGTTTGCAGTCCGGTCATGGAACCGCCGGCGATATCGCCGCCCACCAAGTTGGGATTCCATCGCTCCAGATCGGCCGGGCTCGTGGCGTGGGTAGCCAGGATGGTATCGCGAAATCCGGGGGCAAAGCGCTCGATCTGGGCGGCAATCAGCTCGGTGACCTCGCCCGGATAGCGCTCCACATAGCCGCGGGGGACGTGCGCATACGTCCACAGGGTGTGCCCTCGGGATGGGTCTGCCACGTATTGCTGGCATGCCAATACTAAGGGGCGCTTAGGCATGCGCCGCTTGCCGACGTCCCCCTCAGCCCCACATATCTCCTCCAGCGTTCCACCCACATGCACGGTGCCGGCTCGGCCCACGCGGGGATCGGTCCATGGGACGGGCTCGCTGAGGTGAAAGTCCACTTTGAGTACGGCGCTGCCATAGCGCCAGCGTGCCAGGCTCCGCCGAATGCCGTCCCGCAGTTCCAGCCCACCCAGCCGCAGAATCTGGCGCGGGGTGAGGTTCACAATGATCGCATCGGCCGGAGGCAGCTCCCGCAGGTCGGTGACCTCGCATCCGGTGTGGAGGCGGGCATGGTGGGAGCGGAGGAGGTTAAGGAGGGCGTCGATAAGAGCGCCGGTGCCACCCTCCACCACAGGCCAGCCGCGGGTCATGCCAAGCCCGCCAAAGAGCAGGCCGAACGCCGAGGTAAAAGGCGTAGTCGGTGAGGTGATCGCGTGTACCGCGCTACCTGCAAAGAGGGCGCGAGCCTGGGGCGTGCGGAAGGCCGCGCGCGCCAAGCTGCTGGCGGGCAACACCCCGGCCGCGCCAAACTGCGCCAAGCGCACAGGGCGATCTGGCCAGCGCACCAGCGGGGTAAGCGCGTTGTCCACATGCTCATCGATGTGGCGGACAATGTGCCCGTGCAGCCGCCTCCACGCCTGGGCATCGGGCCCCAACTCCGCCGCCGTATCCGCCAAGGAACCGTGCAGGACCCCAGCCGGCGCGCCTTCGAGCGGATGGGCCATGGGATAAGGAGCATTGCGCCACCGCACACCGTGGGCTTCCAAGTCGAGGGCGCGAAAGGCCGGGCTCGCTACGCCAAAGGGGTGCCCAGCCGCGCCGAGATCCACAATCGTGCCCGGGAAAATCTCCGCGGAGGATGCCGCTGCACCACCGGGCCGGCCGGCGCGCTCGTAGATATCCACACGCCACCCGGCCATGGCCAAGCGCGCCGCGGCCGTGAGCCCATTCGGGCCTGCGCCGACGATCACAGCGCGAGATTGATAATCCACAATGCTCCTTATGCAGGTCAATGCCCAAATTTATCAGTCTTGCTAACACAATGGGTAGAAAGTTATCCACAGGCTGTGGAGAAAACCTGTGAAATGTGAATTTCACACAATTATTAACACCCTGTGGATAACTGTTTTCACGGGCTTCCACAGGCTGATTTTCACACTTTCGCACGGGCCAGACCAGCGTGATCAGGGAAAACTCCGGAAAAGCGTTCGGTAAATTACAAAAATGTAGTTATCCACAATGTGGATAACCATTGTGGAATTCTTTCGCACACGCTTTCCGGTGATCAAATTCCACAGTTATCCCCAAACCCCAGCTTGATGGACTAATAGCGCGAGGACTACCGCGGCCACCGCAGCAACGCCGCCCCAGCGGAGGGCGGGACTTTTTCGATAGAGGAAGAGGCTCAACACGATGCCTGTGCACAACCCGCCAAGGTGTCCCCACAGGGATACGCCATCGGCCAAGAAGGTATAGGCCACATTCGCCAGAACGAGGGCGATGGGTGCGCGGAGATCGAGCCCGCGCTGGCGGTAAGCACCCACCAGCATGGCCATGAGCGCGAAGAGCGCGCCCGAGGCGCCGACGGTGGGGGTCTCGAAATCGAATGTCAGGATCATGGCGGACGCGCCAAGACAAGAAATGAGATAGGCAGCGAGGTACAACCCGGTGCCAAGGGCCCGCTCCACTTCCTTGCCTATGAGAAGGAGCATGATCATGTTCACCGCCAAATGGCCCGCGTCCAGGTGCATAAACGCGGAGGACAGCGCCGTCTGCGGCGCAATCGGGTATTGCGGGCCCCACAGGCCCCAATCCACCGCGAGGTCGGATTCATAAAAGGTAGCGCCCAGCGTCCGGGCCTGCACGGCGGTAATGAGCCAGGCAATGATGCAGACGACGGCGATGAGCGCGGTCGCCGGGGTAGTACGGACATAGTTTCTCACCATGGTCATGAAGTTGTCAGTCCTTGGGGCGGGTCTAGTGGTGGGTGGCTCGGGGTAAAACTGCAACGAGCCCGCCGCCGCATGGATAATGCGGTGACGGGCCCGAGGGAAAAGGTGATTACGCGATATCGATGGACTCGATAACAACGTCCTCGTGCGGACGGTCCATGCGGTCGGTATCAACCTTGGCGATCTTGGACACAACCTCCTGGGAGGCAGCATCGGTAACCTCACCAAAGATGGTGTGGTGGTTGTTCAGGTGCGGGGTCGGCGCCACGGTGATGAAGAACTGGGAGCCGTTGGTGCCTGGGCCGGCATTGGCCATGGCCAGCAGGAATGGGCGGTCGAACTGCAGCTCCGGGTGGAACTCGTCCTGGAACTGGTAGCCCGGGCCACCGCGGCCGGTGCCGGTAGGGTCGCCGCCCTGGATCATGAAGTTATCGATGATGCGGTGGAAGATTGCGCCGTCATAGAACGGGCCGGACTGCTCACCCTTTGCGTTCTGGGTGGAGTAGTCCTTCTCGCCCTTGGCCAGGCCGATGAAGTTTTCAACGGTTACCGGTGCGTGGTTACCGAAGAGATCGATAACAATGTCACCGTAGTTGGTATGCATCGTTGCAGTTGCGGTCTTCTGAGTCATGCCAGCCATTGTAAAGAATTTAACGCGCGCCTGCCGCGCATGACATAACGCTGTCAGCGATCGCGCTAGCCTGAAGGCATGATTCGCGCGCTACTTTTTGATCTGGATGACACCCTGCTCGACCACACCGGCGCGGCCCGGGACGCGGTGGATCAATGGTGCCGCGAGCTAGGACTGCCCGAGGGCCAGCATGCGCGCTTTGCGGCCATCGAGCGCACCTGGTTCAACGCCTACGAGCGCGGCGAGGTCACCCACCAAGGCCAGCGGGCGGCCCGCTGCCGCGAATTCCTCGGCCGGGAGATGAGCGATGCCGAGGCGCTGACCGCTTATGACGGCTATCTTTCCGCCTACCGGGAGCAGTGGCGCGCTTTTGCCGACGCCCTGCCCACCCTCACCTGGGCCCTCGAGTCCGGCTTCCAGGTGGGCGTGCTCACCAATGGCGAGCGCGAGATGCAGCAGGCCAAGCTGGAAGCCACGGGCCTTGCGCTTGCCGACGTCCTCCTCATCCCCACCGTCGACCTCGGCTGCCCCAAACCGCAGCGCGCGGCCTACCTCGCCGCCTGCGATCAGCTGGGTGCGGCCCCCGCAGACACGCTCATGGTGGGCGATTCCCTAGCTAACGATGTGCAGGGCGCGCGCACGGCGGGGCTGCACGCGCTCCACCTCGACCGTGCGGGGAATGGGGATCTGCGCTTGCTTAGCGCGTTGAAAGAGGTTCTCCCCCGAAAAGCCAGCTGACCACGCTGGTACCGAGACTTGCGCACCCAGTTTGCGGATCTTTCTCGCTAGTGATGTTTTTAACCCAAAGGTTAGAACGAGAAAAGAAACATACCGGTTCCATTCAGACACCCAGCGGATTCGCAGCTACTTTGCAGTTTGCGGAGGATACTAAAAGAACCACAATGAAAGGATCCACTCATGGATTTCTTGTCCTCCCTCCACAACCTCATGGACGCAGGCTCGCTGCTCCAAAGCTTTGGACCTTATATCCTGCTCGGCGTCGCCGTCGTCATCTTCATCGAGTCCGGCGTGCTCTTCCCATTCCTGCCGGGTGATTCACTGCTCGTTACCGCGGCCATCCTGCGCCACGAACTCGACATCAATGCCTGGCTGCTCTTTGTCGTGGCCGCGGTGGCCGCCTTTGCCGGCGACCAGGTGGGCTTCTACTTAGGCCGCCGCTTTGGCCGCAAGCTTTTCAAGGATGACGCCCGCGTTCTGCGCACCGAACACCTCGATAGCGCGGAAGACTTCTTCCAGCGCCACGGCCCGGTAGCCCTAGTACTGGGACGCTTCGTGCCGATTGTGCGCACCTTCGTCCCCTTCGCCGCGGGTACCGCAGAAATGGGCTACTCCTCGTTCCTGCGCTGGAATATCCTTGGCGGCATAGGCTGGGTAGGTTCCATGCTGCTCGTCGGCGTACTGCTGGGCGGTATCCCGGGCATTGCCCACTCCATCGACATCATCATGCTGATCGTGGTGGCAATTTCCGTGCTGCCGATGATCATCGGCTGGATCAATAAGCGCCGCAAGGCACAGCGCGAAATCCCGGCCAAATAAGAACTTTTGTTCTTTACCCGGCCGGGATTGCGGTGCGATTAGGGAGGATTTAGAGGGACTCGCGCACCTCATCGCGAGCCAGCACCATATTGCGCAGGGAGGCCTCGGTCTCCTCGTAGCCGCGGGTCTTCAGGCCGCAGTCCGGGTTGACCCACAGGCGCTCGACCGGCACGTGCTTGAGCGCGGCGCGGATGAGCTCTGCCATCTCCGCTACGGAAGGCACGCGCGGGGAGTGAATATCGTAGATGCCCGGGCCGATCTCGGAGTGGAAGGTCTCGTCGATATCCTCCAGCAGCTCCATGCGGGAGCGCGCCGCCTCGATGGAGGTGACATCGGCATCCAGGCCGGCAACGGCATCGATGATCTGGCCGAACTCGGAGTAGCACAGGTGGGTGTGGATCTGGGTGGTCGGCTTGGCCTCGAGGGCTACCAGGCGGAAGGAACGCACGGCCCAGTCCAGGTACGCCTTGCGGTCTTCCTCACGCAGCGGCAGCAACTCGCGCAGGGCCGGCTCGTCGATCTGGATGATGTCGATGCCTGCCTCTTCCAGGTCATGCACCTCATCCGCCAGCGCGACGCCGAGCTGGTCCGCGGAGACGGACTGGTGTACGTCATCACGGACGAAGGACCAGGCCAAGATGGTCACCGGACCGGTGAGCATGCCCTTGACGTGGTGCTCCGAGAGCGACTGGGCGTACTTGGACCACTCGGTGGTCATCGCAGCCGGGCGGGAGATGTCACCAACCACGATTGGCGGACGAGTGCAACGGGAGCCATATGACTGGACCCAGCCGTTTTCGGTGGTGACGAAGCCATCGAGCAGCTCGGCAAAGTACTGGACCATGTCATTGCGCTCCGGCTCGCCGTGAACGAGGATATCGAGGCCGAGGCGCTCCTGCAGCTCAATGACGGACTTGACCTCGTCCTTGAGGGCGGCGTTGTAGTCGGCGTCGGAAAGCTCGCCCTTGCGGTGCGCCGCACGCGCCTGGCGGATCTCCTTGGTCTGGGGGAAGGAGCCGATAGTGGTGGTTGGCAGCTGCGGCAGGCCAAGTTCCTTCTGCGCCTCGTTGCGCTCAGCAAAGGCAGGCTCGCGCTTGACCTCGCCGGCCGGCAGCTCCTCGATGCGCGCCTTCACCGCCGCGTTGTGGATGCGCTCGGATTCGGCACGGGTGCGCACTGCGCGGTCGCTGATGCTATAAGCCTCCGGTGCCTCCAGCGGGCCCTGGGAGAGGGCGACGACTTCCTTGACCTTCTCATTAGCGAAGGAGAACCAGGTGGCGACGTCTGCAGGCAGCTTGGTTTCTGCCTCGACGGTGTGTGGCACGTGCTGCAGAGATACGGAAGTAGACACGGAGAGGGAATCGAGGCTTCCCTCTAGGTCGTCGTACTTGGAGCGCAGGTCGCGCAGGTTGGCGGCCCAGACATTGCGGCCGTCGATAAGGCCGGCAACCAGGTGGGACTTCAGGTTCTTCACGCGATCGAGGTAGCCCTCATCGAGTGCCAGGGTGCCCACGGAAAGGTCCACCTGGACGGCCTCGGGCTTGAGCTCCGCCAGAACGTCGAGGCCCTTGCGCGCAGAACCGTACGGGGTGGTGAGGTATACCTGCGGGCGGTTGTCCGCGCCCAAAATGGCCTCATAGGCGCGCTTGGTGTGGGCGGCCAGTTCCTCATCATTGGCAATGGTCAGGTCCGCTACCAGGGCAGGCTCGGCCAACTGTACCCACTTCACGCCGGACTTATCCAGCTCGGCCAGTACCTCCTGGTATGCCTTGACGGCGTCATCCAAGCGGTCGAGCGGAGACTTGGTCGCACCCTCTGCCTGCTTAGACAGGGCCAGCAGGGTAACCGGGCCGACGAGGTATGGGCGCACGGTGTGGCCTGCTGCGCGGGCCTCTTCTACCAGCTTGATAACGCGCTGCGGGTGCGCCTTGAAGTTCTGGTTATCGGCGATTTCCGGGACGATGTAGTGGTAATTGGTATCAAACCACTTGGTCATCTCCAGCGGCGCGGTGTCCTTATTGCCGCGCGCCAAGGTGAACTCATCATCCAGGGTCTCGCCGGCCACGGCGCCAACGGTCAGTGCGGTCTCGAGCACCTGGTCGTAGTAGGCGACGTCGGCAGGAATGGCGTAGTCCTCAGTAAGTCCCAGATCGCGCAGGCGGTTATAAGTATCCAGGCGGAGGGAATGTGCGGCGGACTCGAAGGTTTCCGCATCGATGCGGCCGGCCCAGTAGGATTCCAGCGCGCGCTTTAGCTCACGGTTAGCGCCGACGCGGGGGTAGCCCTCAATCGTCGCCTTGGGGAAGTTAGTGTTAGTCATTGTCTACTCCGATTCGAGATAACAGGTCTTGTGTAATGTCCGGATTATTGTGGGTATAGATATGGAGGCCTTCCGCGCCGCCGGCCACAATGGTGCGGGCCAATTGGGCAGTAAGCTCCATGCCGAGTTCGTATTCCTCTTCTGGGGTTGTCGCTGCCGCGAGCTGACTGCGCACCCTTTCGGGTACGGTCAGCCCGGACAGCTGCCCCATTCGTTCCAACCGGCGCAGGCTGGTCATGGGCATAATCCCGGGAATGAGGGGGATTTTTACCCCGGCCAATTTCGCCCTTTGGGCGAAGCGGAGGAAATCCTCGGCGTCAAAGAAGAGCTGGGTGATGGCGAAGTCCGCGCCGAGACGCTGCTTATTGAGCAGCACGTCGAAGTCCTCGTCTTCATTCTTGGATTCTGCGTGGCCGCTGGGGTAGCAGGCCACGCTCACCGCTAGCCGGCCGGCGGCAAAGCGTGCCGCTTGGTGGCTTTCTAGCTCGCGGATGAGTCGAATCAGCTCATCAGCATGCTGCAGGTAGTGTTCTGGCATGCCCCCTTCTGGGAGATCGCCGCGCAAGGCCAGTAGGCCACGAACACCGGCGTCTACCAAGCGATTGATCCACTCGATGAGCTCTTCGCGCGAGCCGGCCGTGCAGGCTAAGTGCGCCAGCGGGCGCATGGAGGTGTTCTGCGAGATCTTCTCAATAAAGGCCGCGGTCCCCTCTAGCCAGCCGGAGCGTTGGGAGCTAGTCACCGCGATGTAATCAGGGTGATAGCTTTCCAGGACTTCTAGTAAGCGGTCGATCTTGGCGGCATCGGCATCGTGGCGCGGCGGGATTACCTCAAAGGAAAGGGCAAGGCGCTCGGGCGCATGTGCTTCCTCTTCGCTTTCATAATCCAAGGGCGCGGAAGCCGAAAGTCGCGGGCTCATGGTCACCTCCTTTGCTGGTCGTCGTTGGTGCGTTGAGAAAAAACGTACCAAGCTGTTCAGTTTGCGCGGAAGCGATTGTGCAATGGTGATACCTTTGCAAGCCTGCAAACTGCGAGGTTGGCGAAAAATCGGGTGAATAATAATCGTGAATTCTGAACCAAGCGGTCTATTTCTAGCGCGTGCCCGCTGCACGCCACGACGCCAACGGTGGTACACCAACCACCACGTCACTATGCTGGGTGAAAGCGAATTGATAAATCTGAGTTAAGGAGTGTTCCACCCCATGAACCCCACCACACTGAACGTGGCCTTTAAGACCGCATCGAACCTGTGGAGCCAGTTCAATAACTACCGCGAGGAAAAGTCGCGCGAAGCCTATACCGCCCTAGAAGAAGCTGCGCAGAAGATGGACGAGCGCGATAACAGCAACTTCGCTGAACCCCGCCGCCAGGCAGGCGCCGTCACCCGCGCCGCACACTCCCGCCTCGAGCGCGCCCTAGGGGAATTCAACGATTACCGCGAGGACGCTACCGAGCGCCTGAACGATGCCAAGGAAGAGGCAACCAAGAAGGCAAAGAAAGCCCGCAAGCAGGCAAAAAAGGATTCCCAGAAGGCCCAGAAGAACCTCAAGAAGAAATCCGCCAAGGTAGCCAAAAAGCAGAAGAAGAACAAGAATTCCTCTAAGGGCTGGATCTTCGCCGGCATCATCGCCCTATTGTCCGCTGCGGCCGGTGCCGCCTATTACTGGCTGCGCTCCAACGACAAGCCTTCCCAGACCCCGCCGCGCGTGGATGACTTCCAGCCCGGATCCCACACCGCTCCGGAGTCCACCTTGGTCTACACTTCCGCCAGCGAGAATGACACCCAGTCTGACCTCGTTGAAGAAGGTGCCGTACGCGATGAGGAGCTCCTCGATTCCATCGATGAGCAGCTGGCCAAGCACCGCGAGGAAGAAGCAGCTCAGCCGGCCGATACCACCCGCGTTACCGATGACCACCAAAACGAGGGCAAGCACCGCCTGTAAACCGAGGAATAAATACGCTTACCACCCCGCCGTGGGGGTATGCGTAGCGTTGTCTAGATCTCATTGCTTTGCCTAAACAAAAATCTCTTGATTGAATTCCCACATTAGGGATCTTTCTACAAGGAGATGAACAATGAGCTTTGAGTCCCTCACCGTCAAGCTCAAAGACGGCTCAACGTACTACTTCCCGGCGGGTGCGGTGTCCAAAGACCCTTCCTCTCGCGTGGATAACCTGCGCTTCGCCATCGATAACGGAACCACTTTCCACTCCGTGGATGAGGCCGGCATCGAGCGCGAATTCAACGGTCACGACGTCCGCAATTACCACCTAGCCTAAGCGTTAGCACAATCCCTTCCTCGCAGGTCACCGGCTTGTACGGAAGGGATTTTTCGCGTGCCCACCCCACGCTACGGCCCGCCGTCTATCGTGGATCTTATGGAACTTCGCGCAACGCAGGAATCTGACCGCACCTACCTCGCCCGCCTCAACTTTCTTACTGATACTTTCGGTGACGAGCACGGCGAGCTTTCCCCCGATTTTGCCGATGATTTTGCCTTCTACGTGGAAAATTGGGAGCCCAATCAGGGCGGCTTCATCGCATGGGAGGAGCTCGTCCCAGCCGGCGGCGTGTGGCTCAATTGGGGCACGGAGGACAATCACGGCTTTGGCTTTGTTAAGCCCGCCATTCCGGAGCTCGCCATCGCGGTCGAGGCCCGCTATAAGGGCCAAGGCATTGCCACCGCGCTTATCGACGCCGCCACTTCCCTCGCCCAGACCCTGCGCGCCCCCGGCATCTCTCTAGCCGTCCACCCCGATAATCCCCGCGCCAAGGGTCTCTATGAGCACCTCGGCTTCGAGCACGTGGGCAGCCACGAGGATCACTTTGTGATGGTCAAGCGCTTCTAAAGCAAACGCAGGCGGGCGTGGGTGACGTAAATCGGCTCGTTATCCACGGCCGACTTAAATTCCTCGGTCAGGCCAGCCATAACTGCCTCACGCGCCTCTTCGCGGGTGCCGTGAAAGCTCACAACCTCGCCATCCACCGCGGCCTCGCCGCGCTTGCGCACTACAACGAATTCCGCGCCCTCCGGCGCCGCAACTTCCTTGTCTGCGGAGGTAAAGGGATCGCTGTAGCGAACGTTAGCGGTCATGGTTGGTCTCCTGATGTTTTCGCGGGACAGTACTGATTCCCCATTCACTGTACTGAAAGTTTCTTCCCCGCGACCTTGCGCACTTCCGCCCGCTTCTTTCGCCGATCACGATTTTCGTCCATATAAACCGGCACAACCGTCGACGAAAAATGCGGTTTGTATGGACGAAAGTTGTGATCGCAGCAATTCGACCCCAGAAGCCCCTGGATCCGCCGCAAAGAGAAAAAGTCCGGCCCCTCCGAAGAGGAAGCCGGACTTCATGCTGTGGAGCATAGGAGAATCGAACTCCTGACCTTCTGCTTGCAAAGCAGATGCTCTACCAATTGAGCTAATGCCCCAGTGCCTAAATACTCTACTACCGCAGGCGAAGTAACTCCAAACCTGAACCACTCAAATCACTTTGGCCACTTTAGGCATGTCCTATCACTTCAGTTACACGCAGGCGCTAGGGTCATGGGCACATCGTGTCCACTTTCCCTCATCCTTAGGAAAACCATGCGTCGCATTCTCACCTCCGCCCTCACCGTGCTCGTCGCGGCTGCCGTTCCAGCGGCCGCTAACGCACAGTTGCCGCAGATTCCACAGCTGCCTGCGTCCTCCAGCTCGAATATCCAAGACGAAATCAACCACCGCATCGATGACGCCCGCGCGCAGGTCGAGGACATCTCCTCCAAGGCTCTCCCGCACAAGGCTCCTAAGCAGAAGGCGCCCACCCCGGCCCAGGAGAAGAAAACAAAGCCACGCAATAGTGGTGGCGTCGACTGTGCCAACTGCGTAGCTATCACCTACGATGACGGCCCAGGCGCCGAAACCAACCGCCTGCTGGACAAACTTAAGGCCAAGAACGCCCACGCAAGCTTCATGGTGATCGCCCCCAGTGCTGAGCAGCACCCCGAGCTGCTCAAGCGCATGAAGGCCGAGGGACATACCATCGGCAACCACACTAAGAGCCACCGCCAGCTCAATACCCTGTCCTATGAGCAGGTATCCCAAGAAATCGATGCCGGAAATGCCGCCATTAGCAAGGCCACCGGCCAGGGTACGCGCTGGGTACGCCCGCCCTACGGCGCCACCAATGCCACCGTGGATCAGGCAACCCGCGATAAGGGCGTCTCCCAAGCGCTCTGGGATGTCGACACCGTGGATTGGAAGGATCGCAACTCTGACCACGTCTGCTCCTCAGCCGTGCAGGGCGCCCACGCTGGTTCCATCGTCTTGATGCACGATATCCACCCCACCACCGTGGATGCCGCCGATTGCGTTATCGATGGCCTACGCGCCAAGGGCCTCGAACCTGTGAGCTTGGATCGCCTTCTGCGCACCCCTGTGCCAGGTAAGCGCTACTATGCTCGTGGTTAATGATTGATTTTTCCCTGACTGCCGACGCCGTCGCTCCCCAACTCCTCGGCTGCACCCTCACCCATGCCGGGGTTAGCATCCGACTTACTGAGGTAGAGGCCTATCTCGGTGCCGAGGATTCCGCGGCACACACCTTCAATGGCAAGACCCCGCGTAATGCGGCCATGTTCGGTCCGCCGGGCAGGTTCTACGTCTATATTTCTTACGGCATCCACCGCAACGTCAATATCGTCTGCGCCCCTGAAGGCACTGGTCAGGGCTGCCTGCTGCGGGGCGGTGAAATCATCGAGGGCGCCGACACCGCCTTTGCCCGCCGTGGCACCTCTGATTTTCATAATCTCGCCCGCGGACCGGGAAACCTCGGCAAGGCCCTCGGCTTCACGCTCGAAGACAATCACCAACCGATTCAGATTGTAGAGCGAACCACCGAACCAGAATGGGTGTGCGGACCGCGTATCGGTATCTCCAAAAACAAGGAAGCGGCCCTACGGTTTTGGATACCTTTCGATAAAACCGTCTCGGGCCGCCGCGGCTATCCCAAGCCATAGCCTCGCAAGGCGCACTACCTAATAGCGCCCACCGTAGCGCTCATCATTCTCGATGGCCTTAATAATCCGCTGATTAATCTGCAGCATCTGGCGAATCTGCGTGCGGGTTAGCTTATCCATTACGGACTTCCGCGCCTGCTTAGCGTGCCCAGGTGCCGTCTCTACCACCTTGTCCCAGCCGCTATCCGTCAACTGCGCCATGGTGGTACGGCCATCGGTCGGACACGGCTGGCGCACAACCCACCCCTGCTTTTCTAGGCGCGTAACGACCTGGCTTAAGCGCGATAAAGAACCATTGGCAGTAATCGCTAGGTCACGCATACGCATTTCACGATTTTCCGCCTCAGATAGCCGGGAGAGCACCGTGTACTCAAAAAAGCTCAGACCTGCATCATCGCGCAGCTGAGCATCCAAAATATTAGTCAAGCGAATATTTACACTCATTAGGGACATAAATGATGCCAGTTCTTCATCATCAAGCCAGAAGTCATCGCGCTCGGTCATGAGATTTATTTTAACAACAAGGCTTTAGATATAAAGTGACTCTCCACGGCCCTTAACCCAAAGATGTCGGGTCAATAGGACACTGCGTTTTCGGCAGCTTTTCCACCACCATACGATAGGAATCCGTGACTAACTCCTCTATCAGGCGTTGGTGCAGGTCTGCGTGTGGGTAGACGGAAACCCAATGCCGCTTATTCATGTGGTAGCCCGGCGCAATGAACGAATACTGCTGCTGTAGCGCTTGGCAGTCCTCCGGCTCGGCCTTAACAATCATTTGCTCTTGGCCCGTCACCGCGGTCAACAACAAGAAAACCTTGCCGCGTACTTTGAATACTTCCCAGTCGGGCCCGAAAGGATGCTGTACCTGCGAGCCGAGCATCTCTTCGGCGCGCTGCCGTGCAACTGTGTAGATGCCACTGCCATCCATCATCGGCTCCCTCTTCGAGACTGGCTTAGTACTGTCTTCAACGATATCGTCCATCCAAACCTCGGTTTTCGTCGACGGTTTTGCCGGTTTATATGGACGAAAATGGTGATCCGAGTGGAGCGCTCGCCATTGTGGCACTTCTCAGAGCTCCTGGGAACGACCGCGGAAATGAAAAAGTCCGGCCCCTCCGAAGAGGAAGCCGGACTTCATGCTGTGGAGCATAGGAGAATCGAACTCCTGACCTTCTGCTTGCAAAGCAGATGCTCTACCAATTGAGCTAATGCCCCATTGTTCCGTGGTGGGCCTAGCTGGAATCGAACCAGCGACCTCATCGTTATCAGCGATGCGCTCTAACCGACTGAGCTATAGGCCCTTGTGCGGAACGAGAATTAACTCTACATACTATCCCCGGATTTATACAAATCGCCTGTTCAAGAAGCATTTCAGACCACTAAACAAAAGGGGACGATTCGCACGGAAGAAAGAAAAATACCGGCACCCGAAGGTGCCGGCATCTTCAAACGCAAGAGAGGCGCTAGCGATTGTCTAGGTCGACCCGCAGGCCGCCAAAGACATCCACGATGGCGTTGTAAATAACCGCCATCAGTGGTGCCAGCAACGTAAGGAGAACGGCGAAAATAACGCCGATGAGCGCGGAGGCGGAGATAATGACACCGAAGGTTACCTCAAATCCGCCGCCCACGCCGCCGACGAGGCTATTGAGCGATTCCCAAATGCCCACCTGGTTCAAGCCGATGTAGAGCAGGCATACGGCCAGCATCCAGGCGATGAGTCCGACGAGTGACAAAGCCAGACCAACACGGAAGGCCGAGGTAGGCGAGATTCGCGTAATAGTTACGTCTCGTCGTGCCATTAATTACTCCTCATCCTTGGAAGCATCGCCAGCCTTGTGCTCCTGCTGGACCTCATCCACGGTCTTTTCGCCCTTGGCCACAGCCTGAGCGTCTTCCTCACCATCTTCTTCCACGTTCCGGTCGATGGCAAGCAGTTCGACTTCGTCACCCAAGTTCACCAAGCGCACGCCCATGGTTGCACGGGAGGATGGACGAATCTGCTCCACCTCGGTGCGGATGACCCCACCGGCAGAGGTGATAGCGAAGATCTCATCATCTTCGTCCACAGAAATAGCGCCAATGAGCTTGCCGCGCTTCGGGGTGTACTTAAAGGTCATAACGCCCAAGCCGCCGCGCCCCTGCGGGGTATATTCCTCGATGGCAGTGCGCTTGCCGTAGCCGCCAGAGGTGGCTACCAAGAGGAACTCGCCATCGTGGACCACGGACATGGACAGCAGCTGATCATCACCGCGGAAGCGCATGCCCTTCACACCGGCGGTGGCGCGGCCCATGGGGCGCAGCTGGTCGTCGTCGGCAGTAAAGCGGATAGCCTGGCCCTGCTCGGAGGTAAGCAAGATGTCATCGCCTTCGGAGACGAGCTGTGCACCAATGAGCGCATCGCCCTCATTGAGGTTGATGGCGATAAGGCCAGCGGAACGCGCGGACTCGTAATCGGTCAGGCGGGACTTCTTCACACGGCCCTGCTGGGTGGCGAGAACCAGGTAAGGAGCATCCTCATAAGATTGGATCTGGATGACCTGAGCAATCTTTTCTTCTGGTTGGAATTCCAGCAGGTTAGCCACATGCTGGCCGCGAGCAGCGCGACCGCCCTCTGGCAACTCGTAAGCCTTGAGGCGGTAAACACGGCCGAAGTTGGTAAAGAACAAAATCCAGTCGTGCGTGGAACAGACGAAGAAGTTCTTCACAATATCGTCCTGCTTCAGCTCGGCGCCACGCACGCCCTTGCCACCGCGCTTTTGCGCCTTATAGGAATCCACCTTGGTGCGCTTGGCGTAACCAGTAGAGGTGATGGTAACCACGACGTTCTCGCGGACAATGAGGTCCTCATCGGTGACATCGCCGGTCGCCGGGATGATTTCAGTGCGGCGTTCATCGCCATATTTATCGACGATCTCTGCCAGCTCATCGTGGACAATCTGGCGCTGGCGCTCCTCGCGGGCGAGGATGTCCTTCAGATCCGCGATTTCGCGCTCGATTTCCGCCAGCTCATCGATGATCTTTTGGCGCTCCAAGGCGGCCAGCTTACGCAGCTGCATGGCCAGGATGGCATCGGCCTGGATATCGTCGACGTCGAGAAGCTCCTTCAAGCCTTCGCGCGCCTCGTCCACGGTGGGCGAACGGCGGATGAGGGCAATAACCTCATCCAGCATATCCAGGGCTTTTACCATACCGCGCAAGATGTGGGCGCGCTTCTCGGCCTCATTCAGGCGGTACTGGGTACGACGAACGATGACCTCAATCTGATGCTCCACGTAGTAGCGCAGCATCTGATCCAAGCGGAGGGTGCGCGGCACGCCATCGACGATGGAGAGCATATTCGCGCCGAAGGACGTCTGCAGCTGGGAGTGCTTGTAGAGGTTATTGAGCACCACGCGGGCCACGGCATCGCGCTTCAGGGTGACTACGATGCGCATGCCAACGCGGTCGGAGGACTCATCCTCAATCTTGGAGATGCCCGCAATCTTTCCGTTGGCCACGGACTCCGCGATATTGGAAATGAGGTTATCCGGGTTGACCTGGAATGGCAGCTCGGTAATTACGATGGTCTGGCGAGATCCAGACTCCTCGATGGAGGTCACACCGCGCATCCGGATGGAACCACGACCGGTGGTGTAGGCATCCTTGATACCCTGATCGCCCACGATTAGACCGGCGGTGGGGAAATCCGGGCCCTTGACGCGTTCCATGCAGGCTTCCAGCGCAGTCTCTTCGTCTGCATCCGGGTTATCCAGCATCCAGTAGATGGCCTCGGCCAGCTCGTTGAGGTTATGTGGCGGAATATTGGTGGCCATGCCCACGGCAATACCGCCAGAACCGTTCATGAGCAGGTTCGGAACACGGGACGGCAAGACGTCTGGCTCGCTGGTTTTGCCATCGTAGTTGGGCGAGAAATCTACGGTGTTTTCGCGGATATCGCGCACCATCTCCATGGCCAACGGGGTGAGCTTGCACTCCGTATAACGCATTGCTGCCGGGCCATCATTGCCGCGGGAACCGAAGTTACCTTGGCCGTCCACCAGTGGGTAGCGCATGTTCCAGGACTGGGCCAAACGCACCAAGGTGTCATAAATCGCGGAGTCACCGTGCGGGTGGAATTGACCCATGGTGTCCGAGACTGGGCGGGCGGACTTCACATAGCCGCGCTCCGGGCGGTAACCGGAATCGAACATCGCGTAGAGGATGCGACGGTGCACCGGCTTCAGGCCATCGCGCACCTCCGGCAGAGCGCGGCCAACGATGACGGACATGGCATAGTCGATATAACTCGACTCCATCTCCTCATTAATGTCAATGGGAAATATGCGATCAAAAAGATCGTCGTTATTGTCACTCATAACGCCAAATTCTACCCTCTAGCGCCTTTCAGGGCTCGAATTGCCGCACGGGTGGTATCACCGTGGTATCACTGAAGTATGGCAATGACATTGCGGCTCACAGACGAGCAGGATCACGCCCTTACCTTGTTGGCTTCCGCGCAGGGCACCTCCAAGCACGAGGCGGTGGTGCGCGCCGTTGTTTCAGCGGCAGCCCGCACGCTTGCCGACGCCCACGTGCAATCCACCGCCCGCGCCCTCCTCCCCGGCCGCGCTGAACTAGAGACGGAAATCCGCCGGGCTCGGCCCGCGCAGCCTTAGGTAGTCATGAGCACTGAGCAGCTCTGCCTCTTAGCGCAGGAGTTTTGCGCACGCTTTAACGTTCGCATCACCAACTTCGCCGCTCTTGCGGCCGCCGCAGCCGCCAGCACCGCCAAGTTAGAAGGAATAGCCATCCACGACAGCCACCGCGATGCCGCCGGTTCCATGGCGGAAGTCTTAGCTCGCGTGCCGGCGCTAAGCGGGCATAACGCAGAGTTCGCAAAGTTCAGCGTGCGCGTCTACCTTAGTGTTAAAGAAGTTGCCTAAGTTATTGGGGATAGTGACCCTAGGAAGGAACCACCACCATGTCCCGCTTCAAGAAGATCGCCGCCTCGAGCCTCACGGCCGTGGCCCTAGCCGCCACCGCCGTCACTGCTCCTACCGCCACCGCAGCTGATGCTGATTCCTGGAAAGACAACATAAATCCAGACTTTGAACAAGGCCAGCCTGGTGGCTCCTCTACTGGCTCTTCCCAGCTGGACCTCACTTTGATCATCACCGCAGCGGCTGCTGGCGTCACCGCGCTGGCTGGTGCCGTGGCTCTTTACTCCCCTAACGTGGATCTGGAAAAAGCCGCGCGCGATGCCGGCTTGAGCCGGATCGCCGATCAGATCGCCGCGATTCAGGCCAACCTTCCCGGCTTGCCGGGACAGCCCGCCTAACTCGCGTAAGCTGGTGCAGCATGGCACATCTTTCTGAACTTATGTCGGGTCCGCAGCGCACTGCGGTAGTAAGCGATTGTGGCGAGTTGGTTGAGGGGGTCGTCGCCAAGCAATCGGGCATTACCGGTATGGCGCTGAAAGGCGCCGTCGCCGCCGCAAAGAAGGTCGATTCCGCCATCATTACCAAGGCCCTAGGCCGCGTGTTGCCGGATGTCCTGGATGCTCTGGATCCGCACTGGCAAGAATTTTCGGAAAGTTCCGAGCAGGATTTCGGTTCCTTCGTGGAGCCGCGCAGCGCCCAGGTGAGCGATTCCATCATGTCGGTAGCCGATAAGCACGCAGAGCAAATCAATTCCCCCGCGCTGTCCAAGCCTTATAACTCCCTGCGCGGCAAGGCCTCGAAATTCCTCACCCCCGCGGTCCCAGATTTCGGCCGCGTACTGCAAAAGCATATGTAGTTTCCTTGCGGTTGAATCGCATTCCAAACGCCAGGTATAAGTGTGGAAGTGACTACTTCCGAAGCTAACCAAACTGAGTACCCCGCCGGCCAGGATCCTGCCCGCTGGCGGGTACTTATCGTTTTGCTCACGGCACTCTTTATGTCGCTGCTGAGCGTATCCATCGTCAACGTGGCCCTGCCGTCTATTCAATCTGGCCTCGGAGCCTCTAATTCGGATGTGCAATGGGTACTCTCCGGCTATGCACTCACCTTCGGCGTTATCCTCGTGGCGGCCGGTCGCGCCGGAGATCTCGTCGGCCGCGGCGGAATCTTTTTAGCGGGCATCGCTATTTATTCCATCAGTGCTGCGGTCGCCGGCTTCGCTCCAAACGCTGAATCACTCAATGCCGCCCGCTTTATCCAAGGCGTAGGTGCCGGCCTACTCAACCCACAAGGCGTGGGCATGATCCAGCAGTACTTCCGCGGTTCAGAGCGCGCCCGCGCCTTCGGCTACTTTGGTTCCACGGTGGGCATCGCCGTAGCCATCGGTCCGGTACTGGGCGGCCTGCTCATTCGCCTCGGCGGCGCAGACCTAGGCTGGCGGCTGACCATGCTGGTCAATTTCCCCGTCGGCCTTATTGCCATCATCTTAGGATTGCTATGGTTTCCGCGGCCGCTGTTTTCCCGCGTGCGCGATGAAAATGGCAATAAACTGGGCATCTTCAAGGCCCTCGCCACCCTGGATCCCATCGGTGCGGTGATTCTCGGCGCTGCAGTGTGGGCCATCCTCTTCCCCTTCATGGAATCCTCCGCCTCCCCGGCCGTGTGGTGGCTCCTACTGTTGGGCGCCGTCCTCCTTGTGGGATGGGTGCTGTGGGAGCGCCGCCACAAGGCCACCGGCCACCCGCCAATGGTGGATCTCACCATCTTTGCCACCCCGAGTTTTCGCAATGGCACCATCATCGCCACCTTGTGGTTTATGGGCATTACCAGCATTTGGGTGCTCGTGGCACTCTACTTCCAAAGCGGACTCGGACACTCCGCCCTCGCGGCCGGATCCGTAGGTATCCCCGCCGCCTTATTGAGCTCCATTTCCGCTACTCTGGCCGGCCGATCCGTTTCCGTTTATGGGCGCAAGGTCGTGGTACTTGGCATGCTGGTGACCATCTTCGGTCTAGTGGCCACAATTGCGCTTATCTGGGCCACTGAGCAGTGGGGAGCTAGTGAATGGTGGATGGTTCTTTCGCTCTCCTTTGTTGGGGGCGGCCAAGGCTCGGTAATTTCCCCCAATCAAACGCTTACCTTGGCGCACGTTCCTCAAGCCTATGCCGGCTCTTCCGGCGCTGTGCTCCAGACCGGCCAGCGCATTGGCACTGCCGTTGGGCTTGCTGTTATCACGGCTATTGTGTTTGCTACCTTGCACGGCACCAGTGCGGACTGGCCGCTTTCCATCATCGCCGGCTTCGGCGTCATCCTCGCCATGTGTCTTGCATCCTTAGGATTCGCCATAGCGGACCAGCGCAGCTCCCAAGCCTAGGCTCAGCGCTTCACGACGCCGCACAATTAAAGCCCACCGCGGAAATTCCGCGGTGGGCTTTGTGCTGCGATTTAGATATCCAGGAAGCGAACATCCTTCGCGCGGCGGGTAATGAAAGAGCGGCGGGCCGAGACATCATCACCCATGAGGATGGAGAAGAGCTCATCGGCGCGCTGTGCGTCTTCCAAGTCCACACGGCGCAGGATGCGGGTGCTCGGGTCAAGCGTGGTCTCCCACAGCTCGGCGGCGTTCATCTCGCCCAGACCCTTGTAGCGCTGGATGCCGTCATCCTTATTGATCTTGCGGTTGTGCTCCAGGCCCTCGGCCAGCAGCTTATCGCGCTCGGCGTCGGAAAAAGCATAGCCCGGAGTACCCTTAGACCACTTGAGCTTGTACAGCGGCGGGTTAGCCAGGAACACGTGGCCGTCCTCAACCAGCTGCGGCATGAAGCGGAAGAGCAAGGTCAGAAGCAGCGTGGCAATGTGCTGGCCGTCCACGTCGGCATCGGCCATGAGCACGATCTTGTCGTAGCGCAGCTTCTTGATATCGAATTCCTCGTGGATGCCGGTACCCAGCGCGGTAATAATCGCCTGGACCTCGGCATTCTTGAGCACCTTATCCATGCGGGCCTTCTCCACGTTCAGGATCTTGCCGCGCAGCGGCAGGATGGCCTGGAACATGGAATCGCGGCCGCCCTTAGCGGAGCCACCTGCGGAGTCACCCTCCACGATGTAGAGCTCGGAAATCTTCGGATCCTTCGAGCGGCAATCCGCGAGCTTGCCTGGCAGGCCGCCGAGGTCGGTGGCGGACTTGCGGCGCACCATCTCGCGAGCCTTGCGGGCAGCCATGCGAGCATGCGCGGAGGACACGGCCTTATTGATGATGGCCTTGGCCTCAGCCGGGTTGGCATCGAACCAGTCATTGACGTGCTCGTTGACCGCGCGCTGGACAAAGCCCTTGATTTCGGAATTGCCCAGCTTGGTCTTGGTCTGGCCTTCGAACTGCGGATCGCCCACCTTGACGGAAATAACAGCCGCCAAGCCTTCGCGGCAGTCATCGCCGGAGAGGTTACCGTCCTTTTCCTTGAGGAGCTTATGCTCCTTGGCGTAACGGTTCATCAGGGTGGTCAAGGCCGCACGGAAGCCCTCTTCGTGCGTGCCGCCCTCGTGGGTGTTGATGGTATTGGCAAAGGTGTGAACGGACTGCTTATAGCCCTGATTCCACTGCAACGCCACTTCTACCTCATGATCTTCACCCTTGGCCTCGAAAGAGACGATGCTGGGATGGATCGAGGTCTTGGACTTATTAAGGAACTTGACGTAATCGGTCAAGCCCTCTGGGTAGTGGAAGGTAACCTTCTTGCGGCGTTTCTTTTCTGCCGCAGCTTCCTTTGCCTCGCCGGATTCTTCGTTGAAGGTATCGCCGGCGTCCGGGGCGTCATCGAAGGACGTCTCATCCGCGCTGGTCTCGCCGGATTCTGCATCGGCGATCTCTTCCAGCTCGATCTGTTCTTCGGTGACGCGCTCATCAATGAGCTCGATGGATAGGCCCTTATTCAGGAAGGCCATTTCCTGCAGGCGGCGGGCAATGGTGTCGTAATCGTACTCGGTAGTTTCAAAAACTTCCGGGTCCGCCCAGAAGCGGATCTTGGTGCCCGTGCCGCGGGCATTGCCGCCCTCAACCAGATCATCCGGGATGGCGTTCTGGAAGTTTTGGTACCAGTGCTTGCCGTCGCGCTTGATCTCCGCCTCCACGCGGGTAGAAAGCGCGTTGACCACGGAAATACCGACACCGTGCAGACCGCCGGAAACGGCGTAGGAGTCGGAGTCGAACTTACCGCCGGCGTGCAGCTGGGTCATGACCACCTGGATGGTAGGTGCGCCAGAGGCGTGCATTTCTACCGGGATGCCGCGGCCATTATCGATGACCTCGACGCCGCCATCTTCCAGCAGCTTGACGGTAACTTTGTCGGCGTAGCCGGCCATGGCCTCATCGACGGAGTTATCGACGATCTCCCAAATGAGGTGGTGCAGGCCGCGCGAACCGGTCGAACCAATGTACATGCCGGGGCGCTTACGGACGGCCTCGAGACCCTCCAGGATCGTAATTGACCCGGCATCATATGCGTGTTCTTCAGCCACGGATTCGTGCTCTCCTTTTGGCTATAGCTAATTCTAAGACCTTGACTATTCTACACGGATACCCCCTACTGAAAGACACCCCACACCCGTGAGAGATAGGAATCCGGGGCGCTCTGAGGTTATTTACGTTGTGCAGGTCTGAGTAAACCTCAGCCTATTAGCCGTATGTATCTTGTGATCCTTGCGGTTTGACCCACTGCCGCCCCTCATAATTGCGCCTTTGTTTCGGCCCGTGAATCCGCAGTTCCACAATGACATCCGGGCCCAGGCGGTCAGAGATTTTGCGCAGGATTTGGCGCTGCAGGTAGCGCAGCTCCGTTGCCCACGTGGAGTTATCGCAGGATACATAGACAATCTTGTCCTTAATCCGCTGCGGCTGCGTATGCGCGGCGATGCGCTCGCCCACCAGATGCTCCCAATTGCCCATCACCCAGCCATTGGCTAAGTCATGTTCCCAACCACGATTGACAACTTCGCGGTTAATTTGGGATCCCAGGCTCGGCACGGCCAGCGTGCGCCGCTTCTTCCTGCCATCTGGGCCCGTGGGTAAGCCCCGTTGATAGCCCATATACCCCTGCTTTTGCGCCTTCTCCAGCGAAGGCACCGGCATCTTCGGCACCGGGCGGGTCAGCTTCGGCGGGTTCTTGGAGGTGGACCGAACAAGCTTGAAGTACTGGGTGACGGGATCGATGCGCTGCTTGCCGACGCCCCCTTGATCCTCACTCATTCCCCTCACCTTCCTCGGCGCTGAGCTTGGAAATGCGGCCGGTCTCGGTATCTTCTACGCTCACGCGGTAACGCACGATGGGTTCCAAGTTTCCGGGCAGATCCTCATCTACGGCCGCGGTGATGAGCACCTGTTCGGCCTCGGCGGCCAAGTGGACCAGCTGCTTGCGGCGCTTGGCATCGAGCTCGGCAAAGACATCATCCAAGATGAGCACCGGATCCGATCCTCCCTCCTGGCGCAGGAGGTTGAATTCCGCCAAACGCAGCGCGATGGCATAGGACCACGTCTCGCCGTGGCTGGCAAACCCCTTGGCCGGCTGATCGCCCAGGTTGAGCACCAGATCATCGCGGTGCGGGCCCACCAGGGAAATGCCGCGTTCGATCTCGCGCTGCCGGGCGGCGGCCAACTCGGTGAGCATAACCGCTTCGAGTACGTCGCGATCAGAGGTATCGATCGTGGACTTATACTCCACGTGCGCCGGCCGCGATTCTGGTGCCAAGCCGGAATAGGCGGCGGGGATGTGGTCCAACAGGGCGTCGACAAGCGCAAGGCGTGCGGCAATCACCTGGGCGCCGAGCCGGGCAAGCTGCGCATCCCAGGTATCCAAGGTGGCCAACGCAGCGGCGCCATCGCTATCGGAATAGCCGCGGCGCAGGCTGCCGGAGGCCGATTTCAGCAAGGCATTGCGCTGCTTGAGCACCTTGTCGTAGTCGGCCTTCACGCCCGCTAGGCGCGGAGTCCGCGAGGCAATAATGCTATCAAGGTAGGCGCGGCGCCCGGCCGGCTCCCCGCGCACCAGAGCCAAGTCCTCCGGGGAAAAGAGCACTGTTTTTACCACGCCCAGCAACTCACGAGGGCTGCGCAGGCGGGTGCGATTAATCTGTGCTTGATTGGCCGCGTGGGGCTTAATCAGCAAATGGGTAGTAAGTTCGCGGCCTTGGTTCACCGCGGTAATGGATACCCGCGCGCTGTCTGCGCCCTGGCGCACCAGCGGTGCATCGTGTGAAACGCGGTGGGAAGAAAGGTGGGCGGTATAGCCAATGGCCTCGACGATATTGGTCTTGCCAAAGCCGTTGCGCCCGACAAAAAGGGTGATCCCCGGCCCTAGCTGCACATTAAGTTCGGGCCACGAGCGAAAATCCCGAACATCGAGATCCCTGACGTACATTAGCCCGGCAGGCGAACCGGCATGAGCAGGTAGGTGAAGTTGGTCTCCGGCGTGGGGAAGTTGCCATCTTCATCGGCCTCAGGCAGCTCTTCCGGTTCTGGGATCATGATGGCTGGGCGGGAAGGCTCGGTAAAGCCGAAGACCACGCGGTCGGTGTTGATAACGCCCAAGCCATCCTTGAGGTAGCCCGGATTGAAGGCGATGAGGAATTCATCGCGGCCATGGAATGCGCACGGCAGGGTCTCGGTGGCGTTACCAGCATCCGCACCGGCGGAAAGGGTTACCTGGCCATCGGCGAATTCCATCCGAATTTGCGCGTTGCGATCCGTCAGCAAAGACACGCGGCGAATTGCTTCCTGCAGCGGGGCGACCTCAATGGAGGCAATATTGGTGTGGTTCTTCGGCAGCAGTGGCTGCACATTAGGGAAGTCCGCATCCAGCATGCGCGTGGTGGTCTCGCGATTATCCGCATGCAGGCCAAAGAGGCCATCGGCACCAATATTGTCATCGGTGCCCACAGCGATTTCCACGGGGATATTCAAGTGCGGATCCAAGGAACGACCGGTTTCCTGCAGGGTCTTCGCAGGCACCAAGAGTTTCGCTTCTACATCCGGTGACTTCGGCTCCCATTCCAAGGTGCGCATGGCCAGGCGGAAGCGGTCCGTTGCCGTCATCTCAATGTCCTTGCCACGGATATCCATGTGCACACCGGTGAGCATGGGCAGGGTGTCATCCTTGCCGGCCGCGGCGGCGACCTGGTGGATGGCCTCGACGAATAGCTGCGGCTGGATGGTGCCGGTAACCTCCGGCAGGACCGGAAGCTGCGGGTAATCATCCAGTGGAATCAGTGGCAGCTCAAAGCGGGAAGAACCACAAGTAACCAAGGCCTTGGAATCTACCTGGGAGATCTCCACTTCCTTGTTGGGAAGGGAAGCGACGATGTCAGAGAGGAGCTTGCCGGCTACCGCGATCTGTCCGGGTTCATCCACCATGCCGGCGATGCGGACGCGGGTGGAAACCTCGTAATCGAAGCCAGTGAACTCAAGACCATTGTCATCCGCGGTGATCAGCATCGCCCGGAGCACGGGCTGGGTGACCTTGGACGGCAGGCTGCGAGCAACCCACGCTACGGCGTTGGCAAGGTCATCTTTGGCAACGCGAAATGACACGGCTTCATCCATGGTGCGAAGAGCTCCTCTGAGGCAAGTAGGAAATTTGTTACTTACAAAAGACTGGCTTCCAACTTACCGCATCGGGCGCGGTGCGCCACAACGTGTAATTCCATCTTTGCCCGCCCGATCGGCGCCTGGCCCAAGGCAGGCCGGGCCGAATTCCACACACCCTCTTTCTTCTATACAGATCAGAGAAATAATTTAGTAGTAGTAATAAGCTCTGTGGGATCTGTGGGTAACTAGGGAAATGACAAGTTCAGGACACAGATCCGGGGTGTGCCAATTCTTGTGATCTTGCTGTGATCAATCGGGGCGAATTGTGGACAACTAACGGGATCACCGTTTTATCCACAGGTTTTGTCATTTGATCACCGATCTACACACAGCGCTGATCACAGGGCAGTTCTCCCAGCATAGAGCCTGTGGAATTTAAAACTGTGAGTAAGATCTACGAATTACAAAGATGGAATTACACAAGTGTGAATAACGCTGTGGATAACTCTTTTCGCAGTTAAGAGACTACCTTCTGCGGGTCTTGCGGCTTCTTTGTGGAATTACACGAAGGTATAGGCGGCTGTGTGGACGGTTTGGACCAGGTTTCGGCGTCTCAATCAAGAATTTCTGATCTGGTAGTTCTGGTCTCACCTTTAAGTAGTGCGAGCAGAATCCGCGAAGTGTCAAGGGAAAGCAAAAGCGCCCTCCTTTATATAAGGAAGGCGCTGCAGTAGTGGCGGAGAGATTTAGGCGCGACCGCGATTCTTGATGCGCTGGGTAAGCGCCTGGATCTCGTCGTAGGTATTGCGCTTTTCAGTCATCTCTTTGCGGATCTTTCGATCCGCGTAAATGACGGTGGTGTGGTCCTTGCCGCCGAACTGTTCACCGATCTTGGGAAGGGATAGCTCGGTGAGCTCGCGGCACAGATACATAGCCAACTGGCGTGCATGCGCCACCGCACGCTTTTTGCCAGCGCCGCGCAGAGTCTCTACATCAATATCGAAGAATTCTGCCGTGACCTCCATGATCGAGGTAGCGGTGATTTGCCTATCGGCGGAATCTGGGGCCAAATCGCGCAACGCGATTTCCGCCATCTCCACGTTGATCGGCTCATTCACCAAGGAAGAATAGGCCGAAACGCGGATCAGCGCGCCCTCGAGCTCACGAATAGAAGATTCAAAGCGCGAAGCAATGAGCTCAAGCACGGAGCGATCCACTTCGGTGCCGTCATTGGCCGCCTTCTTCATCAAAATCGCGATACGCGTTTCTAGATCTGGCGGCTGAATATCGGTGATAAGACCGCCTTCAAAGCGGGTGCGGAGGCGATCTTCCAGCGTGGTTAGCTGCTTCGGTGGGCGGTCCGAAGACAAAATGATCTGCTTATTGGCTTGGTGCAGCGCATTGAAAGTATGGAAGAATTCTTCCTGGGTGGATTCTTTGCCTTCCAAGAACTGGATGTCATCGACCATCAAAATGTCGAGGTTGCGGTAGCGCCGCTTGAATGATTCCTGACGGTCATCACGCAGGGAATTAATATAGTCATTCGTGAATTCTTCCGAAGACACATACTTCACGCGCAGACCCGGATGCAGTACCTGGGCGTAATTGCCGGCGGCATGCAAAAGGTGCGTTTTGCCCAGACCAGAGCCACCCCAGATAAATAGTGGGTTGTACGCACGTGCGGGGTTCTCGGCCACAGCTACGGCGGCACCATTGGCAAAACGATTCGAAGAACCGATGACGAAGCTATCGAAGGTGTGCTTCGGATTGAGGGAAGTCTCACGGTTGGGATCGTGCGCCGGGGCCTCGCGCGGGATGCGGGCGGAATTGGTGTCAGAACCGGAGAAATTTCCCGCAGACTCTGCCTGCTGTTGGTTATAGTGCTGGGCCAGCTCATCCAGGCTTGCAGGGGCGTGACTCGACTGCCAATTGTTCTGGGAAGGGGCCTGCTGTGCAGCGGCATCCGTTTGCTGCGGGCGCGGAATGTAGTTCTGGGTAGATTCCGTGTTCTGCGGCGGTTGCTGTTGTTGAGGGGGAGTTGGCTGTGGTGCAGGGTCCGCAGCCGGCGGCTGTGGCTCTTGCGGGGTGGCAAGGGTAACCGCAAAGGAACACGGCCGGCCCAGGTGGCGGGTTAGGGCCTTGGCGATGTGCTCTCCCAACTCATTTTCGACCACATTTTTGGCATCCAGGTTCTCGGCAGCGACGAGGGTGTAGCCCTCAACCATCATGATGGGGCGAACCAGTTGGAGGTAAAGGCGCTGTGAGTGCGAAAAACTGGGGACCTCGGAATTGGGTTGCTCGGATTGTGCGAGCAGGTCATCAACGACCGCGCGCCAAACGGCATGCAGGTTCGCTTGTGGGTCAGTCACAACAGGCTACCTTTGTGGAATTTAGTCGGGGACGGGTGGACATTGAATAACAATTTTCACTGCGGATTCCACTGTGGTTTTCACATCGGTTTTTATCGAGTCACCTCGAACTCCACAGAGTTATCCACAGATGTGGATGAAATAGTTATTCACAGCTTAGTTCATGACTGTGGATAACTCTTCATTGGCCGGTTTATGGCCTTACGCTGCGGAAACTACAAAAGTCTCAAGCGTTGATTTAGAGTTATCCACATGACCGGTTGGGCTGTGGAATTTGATTCTTCTGTTCTACCGCCGAAACGGCGGGTGTGTCTAGCGAGAAAAATTCACCACCCGGGAGTAGGTCGGGGTGGGCCTTGCGGTGTGGTGGATTAGGTGCAGCAAGAGCACAGAATCTGGCCCTCTAGCTGCAGGAAAAAACATTTATGTAATTTCGGGTGTACCCGGGTGTCGATTTGTTCCCAGCGGCAGAAATCACGTAATCTGGCATGGTCTATTGCAACGAAGAGTTGCGCGTGAAAGTGACAGCGTCACCTCGCACTGGCTGGGCCCGTCGGCTAGCCGTGCACCGGAGAGACTGTGATGCGTCAGGTTCATGGAATCTATTCATCAGTGGGCGTGCCGCTGCATCGCGGTGGTGTGCCTACGCACAACTTCAAGGAGAATTAACGTGGCAAAGGGTAAGCGCACGTTCCAGCCGAACAACCGTCGTCGTGCTCGCAAGCACGGCTTCCGCACCCGCATGAGCACCCGTGCAGGTCGCGCCATTGTTGCAGCTCGTCGCAAGAAGGGCCGCGCAAAGCTGACTGCATAAGTTATGCTTCCAGCCCAGCACAAGCTCACGTCGCCGACGCAATTTCGGCGCACGATGAAGGGCAGTCGCCGGGCGGGCACTCGTACGGTCGTCGTGCATGCGCGCGACAACGCAGGTACGGACAAGGCAGCCGATATCGCCGCCACTGGGCCGCGATTTGGGCTGATTGTTTCTAAAGCCGTCGGGAATGCAGTGGTTCGCCACCGCACCTCCCGGCGGCTTCGCCATGTGTGCATGACATTCATTCCCAAGCTGCCCGCCAGCGTGGACGTTGTCATCCGTGCCTTGCCCGCCAGCGCCACTGCTAGCAGTGAGCAATTAGAAAAAGATCTTGCCAAAGCACTGCGCAAGCAATGGGATATCTAAATTCCCGCGGGGAGGAAATTCCCCCAGCCAGAGGATTGGCCAAACCAATGGTCAAAGTGGTTCGTTTCTACCAAAAACATGTCTCTGGCCTTAAGATGGTATCGACCTGTCGGTTCGAGCCGACATGCAGTGCTTATGCCCTAGAGGCGCTTTCTCAACACGGCGCAATCAAGGGTACGGCGATGGCAATAGCCAGGGTCTGCAAATGTGGCCCCTGGCATCCGGGCGGATTCGATCCGGTCCCGGGTACCAACAACAACTGAGGATTAAACACTCGTGCTTGATTTAATTTACTGGCCAATTTCGGCCGTTTTGTGGTTCTGGCACTGGCTGCTGTCCCTCGTAATGGACCCTGCCTGGGGTATTACCTGGATTCTGGCCATTGTGCTGCTGACCTGGACGCTTAAGGCACTCATGGTCAAGCCGACCATTAGCCAGATTCGTTCCTCGCGCAAAATGCAGGAAATCCAGCCTAAGGTGCAGGAAATCCGCGCGAAGTACGGCAATGATCAAACCAAGGCCGCGCAGGAAATGCAGAAGGTCTATAAGGAATCCGGCGTTCGTCCGATGGCGGGCTGCCTGCCGGTCTTTGTGCAGATTCCAATGTTCATCGGCCTCTTCCACGTACTGCGTTCCTTTGACCGCACTGTAGCCGTGGCCGGTGGCATGGGCCACCCCAGTGGCGAGCCGATGTCTGTCGAGGAAAACGCTAATACCGCAAACTACATCTTTAAGCCGGAACTCGTCCAGCAGTTCCTTGATGCGAAAATTTTCGATGTTCCGTTGGTGACCAATCTGCGCTTGAACTCGCCGATTGTGGAGGGCGTGACGACCGGGCAGGCCGCTGTCATCATCGTGCCGATGATTGCCATTATTGCGGTGCTGACGCACTTCAATGCCCGCATGAGCCTAAACCGCCAGGAACAGCGCCGTGCCGCTGGCAAGACGCAGGCGCCACAGGGCCAGAATGCGGAAATGATGCAGCAGCAAATGGCCATGATGTCCAAGATGATGCTGTGGGTCATGCCGGCCATGCTGGTCTTCTCCGGCTTCATCTGGCCGATTGGCTTGCTGTTCTACATGATGGCCAATACGGTCTGGACCTTCTTCCAAACCCGCATCGTCTATGCCAAGATGGACCGCGAGGAAGAAGAAGAGGAAGCCGCTAAGGTAGAGGCCAAGCGCACTTCCGCGCCTAAGCCGGGTGCCCGCAAGAAGGACAACCGCACCAAGAAACAGCGCAAAAACAAATAAACACGGAGGAGAACCCCATCGTGTCCGAGATGGACCCGTCAGTAGTATTCGGCTCCCGCTTGCCCCTCGCGCAGGCTTACCATGATTCGCTCGCTACAGACGGGTCCACTCGTGGTTTTATAGGCCCCCGCGAGGTGCCACGCCTGTGGGACAGACACATTATTAACTGCGCCGTCGTCAAGCAGGCAATCCCGGAGGGCGCCACGGTTATCGACGTCGGCTCGGGTGCCGGGCTGCCCGGCATTCCGCTGGCCATAGCGCGCCCGGACTTGCAGATCACTCTGATCGAGCCGCTGCTCAAGCGGTATAACTACCTCAATGAGGTCGTAGAAGAGCTGGGCCTAGACAACGTGACGGTCCTGCGCGGCCGTGCCGAGGAAGGCCCGATTAAAAAGGTCGTGGCGGGAGCAGACGTGGTCACCTCCCGCGCCGTCGCGCCCCTGGGCAAGCTGGCGAAATGGTCGCTTCCGCTCGTACGTAAGGGCGGTGAGATGATCGCGTTGAAGGGCTCTTCGGTACACGAGGAACTGGAACGCGATGCCGCCGACATTAAGAAGGCTGGCGGAGGAAAGGCCGAGGTCAGCACCATCGAGGGAACCACGATCATTCGTGTCTCGCGCGTGAACTAAAGTAGACGGCATGACTAATCCGCGCCTTATCACCATTGCTAACCAGAAAGGCGGCGTAGGCAAAACCACCTCCGCCGCTAACTTGGCCGCAGCGCTAGCTACAGAGGGCAAGAAAGTGCTGGTGATCGACCTCGACCCGCAGGGAAACGCCTCCACGGCCATGGGCGCGGAACATAATTCCGGCACCGATTCCAGCTATGAGGTGCTCCTTGGGGACTGCACCGCCGAGAAGGCCATGCAGCCCTCCTCGCACAACGAGAACCTTTTTTGCATCCCCGCCACCATTGATCTGGCTGGCGCAGAGATTGAAATGGTCTCCTTGGTGCGTCGCGAATTTCGGCTGTACGACGCCCTGCATAATGGCTTCCTTGAAGAGCATGGCTTTGAATATGTCTTCATTGATTGCCCGCCATCGCTGGGTTTGCTCACCATCAACGCCATGACGTGCGCTGAAGAGGTCATCATCCCGATTCAATGCGAGTATTACGCTCTGGAGGGCGTGGGCCAGCTGCTGGGCAATATCTCCATGATTCGCGAGCACCTCAACGAGGATCTGCATATTTCCGCCGTGCTGCTGACCATGTATGACGCCCGCACGCGCTTGGCCGAGGACGTGGCAGATAACGTCCGCGAACAGTTCGGAGCCGTGGTGCTGGCCAATGTTATCCCGCGCTCCGTGCGCGTTTCCGAGGCACCGGGGTACGGTACTACGGTTATTGATTATGCTCCCTCGTCCACCGGTGCCCGCGCCTACCTTGCGGCCGCGCGCGAGCTTGACCGGCGTGGCGATTACCGCCCGCACCCGACCACCGGGGCGATTGGCGTGAGCCCAGAGATTTACGCGGAATTGGAAGGATAGGAACTCATGGCAGAACAGAAGCAAGGCGGCCTTGGCAAAGGCCTAGCCGCACTCATCCCGTCCGGTCCTGATGCACCTACCCGCAAGCCGCGCCTGGGCGATTCCGCTGCGGATATCATCTTGGGCAATTCCACCCCGCAGCCGGGCCGTAAGGGTGGCGAGGGCAAGCGCGTTAAAGGTGCCCCGACCATTCAACAGGATTCGGGTTCTAAGTCTTCCAAGAAGCGCCAGGCCACTCCGGCCCCCATCGGCGCGACCTATCGCGAGATTTCTATTGGGGATATTATCCCCAACCCCAAACAGCCACGCACCGTCTTCGATGAAGATGAGCTTGCCGAGCTCGTACACTCCATTCGCGAGTTCGGCCTTTTGCAGCCTGTTGTTGTGCGTCCTTCCGAAGAAGGCGGCTTTGAGCTCATTATGGGTGAGCGCCGTTGGCGCGCCTCTTCCAAGGCAGGCCTAGCTACAATTCCAGCCATCGTGCGCGATACCAAAGATGACAACCTGCTGCGCGATGCCCTGCTGGAAAATATCCACCGCGTGCAGCTCAACCCCTTGGAAGAGGCGCATGCTTACCAGCAGCTGCTGGAAGAATTCGGCGTTACACAAAACGAGCTGGCGGACCGCATTGGCCGTTCGCGCCCGCAAGTAACCAATATGCTGCGCCTGCTCAAGCTGCCAGTAGAGGTACAAAAGCGCGTTGCCGCCGGGACCTTATCTGCCGGCCATGCCCGCGCGCTTTTGTCCTTGGAGGACACCGAGGCTATGGAGTACATTGCCAACCGCATTATCGCGGAGGGCCTTTCCGTGCGCGCTACTGAGGAGGCCGTGACCCTCTATAAGCGTGACGGCAAACCGGCTGAATCTAGGAAGAAGCAGCCAGCGCCGCAGCCGCAGTACTTCACCGATTCCGCCGAGCGGCTGTCCGATCGCTTCGATACCAAGGTCACCGTGACAATGGGCAAGCGCAAAGGAAAGATGGTCGTGGAATTTGGCGACCAAGAAGATTTCGAGCGCATCATGTCGCTTATTGAGGGCCAGCAGTAGTCCGAGGCGATGATCCTCGAGCCGGTGATCGAAGGCACGCGCATCCACCGCCAGGCTGCGCGTAGTACCTTTTGGGAGCTTGAGGCTGCGGTCAGCGATCCCGTTTTTGAAAAGGAAGCATGGCTGGCTACTACCCTGCTGTCTTTTGGGCAGTGCGGCTTTACCGTGGGCGAGGACGCCACCATTTTGTTTTGCTCCCGCGAGGATGCCGCCGGCACCGCCAAACTTCCCACCGCACCCATTTCTGAGGATGCGGAGGTTATTACCTCGCTCTTCGTCAAGGCGCATTTAGCGGGGCGTGGCATTGAGGCAGTGCTTGTCGACGCCGCCATTATGCACCTAACTAACCGCGGCAGCACCGCCGTGGAGGCCTTTGGCTATTACGGCGATCCAACCGCAGCGGCGGATTTCTTGGGTCACAAACCGGCCTATATCGGGCTGATGTCTTATGAGACTTTGCGCTCCGCCGGCTTTGAGGTAGCCGCAGATCACCCAGTACTCCCCCGCCTGCGCTTGGAGCTTCCACCGGAGCACGATGTGCTCAGTGCGGCGGCTGTTGAAGATTTGCTTGCTCGCGCTTTGGCTTAGGTGACTAGGTCTAGGCCTGCTCGGCTTGCAGAAGCTCGGAGAACTTATATGCGCCTGTCACGGCGGTGTCCTGCTCCATGAGGTACATGCGCTTTACTGCAATGACGATGGCTTCGGCAATGTCATCGCGGCGGGACGGATTGGTGAGAATCTTTACGTCTTCTGGGTTGGTCAGATATCCTAGCACGATCTGGATGACCGGCATCTGGGTCAGGCGCAGCAGATCCCAGGTGCGGCCGTGGTTGCCGCAGTCTAGCAGCTCGGTGCGGGCGACGATTTCGCGCTGGATGAACCCGGAGAGGGTCTCACCAATGAGCGAGGAATTGCCCAACTCAGAACCAAAGTAGAAGGTGGCAACACCATTTGCCTTCTCATTGGGGTAGGAATCGCAGGCTAGGGAAATGACCATGTCCGCATCGAAAGCGTTAGCCAGTTCGGCGCGGGACTTGACGTCCGCATCGGAGGTCCGAGGCCGGGAGATGATGGTCTCCATTCCCGCTGCAATCATGCGCCCTTCGATTCGCTGGGTAAGATCCCACAGGATTTCTTGCTCTGAAATATCGCCGAAGCGACCCTTGACCAGCTGTCCAGCTTCGCCGCCGCTTAGGGCGGGATCGATGACGACGCGCTTGCCCGCGAGCTTTGGGCCGGCGTTGCGAACGCGCTCACGCTCTTGGATATTGTGCGCGGAACCACCGGTAATACGACGGCCGAGCAGTCCAAGGGCGCGGATGGTGGCGGGGCCGCACACACCGTCTTCTTGCAGGCCGCAGTTGTGTTGGTATTCCTTCAGCGCGGCGTGGGTTTTAGGGCCGAAGTGGCCATCTACACGCTGCTGGTAGAAACCAAGTTCCTGCAGTTGCTGCTGCAGCTGGGAGATATCGTCACCCACCAGTGTATTTGCGGGCTCGTAGCTGAGCACGCGGCTGCCGAGCGTGTACGAGGCTTGGCGCAGTTCGCGCAGGGTGAGGTCATCGATCTCACCCGTGGGCACGATGCCGCGCGATTGCTGAAAGGCCTTGAGGACCTCAGACAAATTGGCATCAAAGCTCTTGTCGCTCTCGGAGTACTTCTGCTTCTTCCATGCAGAAAGCTCCCCCTTGAAATCTGACAAGAGGCCGAGACGGGCCAAGGTGGCGCGAGCCTCAGCTACACGCACGCTTGTATCGCCGACTCGAAGAACGCGATTCACGCCTTTTACCCCTTTCGCAGCCCGCTTTAGTTTGGGCCGCATTCCAGAATTTCTACACGCTTAATCTAATAGAAATTAGATTAACAGTTAAAGCTGCTTTTTCACTTGCGCCACGATGTCATCTTTAGAACGCAGACCAACAAATTCATCTACCTTCTCGCCGTGGTTGAAAATCAGCACATTTGGGATGGACATGATCTGGAACATGGCGCCCAGATTGCGCTCTTCATCGACGTTAACCTTGGCGACGGTGACTTGGCCGTCCAACTCCTCCGCTACCTCTTCCAGGATGGGGGAAAGCTTCTTGCACGGGCCGCACCATTCGGCCCAGAAGTCGACGACGACGGGCTTATCGGACTCGATGACGTCCTTACGGAACGTATCGGTGGTTACTTTCTTGACATTGCTCATACTGAATTAACGGTTTTCTGCGAGGAAATGTTCCGCATCAATTGCCGCACGGCAACCGGAGCCGGCCGCGGTAATTGCCTGCTGGTAGTGGTCATCCACCAAGTCACCGCAGGCGAAAACGCCTGGCAGGGAGGTCTTGGTGGTGGGTTGTTCAACTACAACATAGCCGTTGTCATTGAGTTTGACCTGATCATTGAGGAAGGAAGAGCGCGGATCATGGCCAATTGCTACGAACATGGCAGTGACGTCCAAGGTGGAAGTCTCGCCGTTGGTGACGTCCTTGAGTTTGAGTCCGCCGACCTTGCCATCGGCTTCAATAACTTCTTCGACGACCTTATTGGTCTCCCACTTGATCTTTTCGTTGGCCTGGGCGCGCTCCAGCATGATCTTGGAGGCGCGGAAGTTCTCGGAGCGGTTCACAATGGTGACAGAGTCCGCGAACTTGGTGAGGAAGGTAGCCTCCTCCATGGCAGAGTCGCCGCCGCCGATAACGGCAATATTGTGGTCCTTGAAGAAGAAGCCATCGCACGTAGCGCAGGTAGAAACGCCGCGGCCGGTAAGTTCTTCCTCACCTGGTACGCCGAGGTGGCGCGGGGCGGCACCGGTGGCGAGGATAACGGTGCGGGCCTCAAAGAGCTCGTCACCCACGTGCAGCTTTTTAATATCGCCTTCCAGCTCTACGGAGTCAACGACCTCCATGCGGAGATCCGCGCCGAAGCGGATAGCCTGGGCGCGCATTTCTTCCATGAGCTCTGGGCCCATGATGCCCTTTTGGAAGCCGGGGTAGTTTTCTACCTCGGTGGTATTCATAAGCTCGCCGCCGTACTCGAAGCCCTCGAAGACGATCGGGTTGAGCTCGGCGCGTGCCGCGTACAGCGCGGCGGTGTAACCGGCAGGGCCGGAACCTACGATGGCAACATCGTGGACGGTCATTGCTAACTCCCTTAAATCAGAGTGTGGTTTCGCGTAACGCCCTGAGTCTACCCGCCACGCTGACAAACGTCGGTATTAGCAAACTCACCCCATGGCGGCGCGTAGGACTTCCCTCGCTCGGGCGCGGCGGGATTTGATGGTGCCGGGCTTTACCCCTTGGGCGGTGGCAACTTCGCCGACGCGGAACCCGGCGACGTCGGTAAGCACCAGCGCTTCGCGCTGATCCTCCCGCAGCAGCTGCATTGCCTCTCGCACCACCAGCTGCTCCGCTAGGTTTTCGGAAGGGTTATGCGCGAGCAGCGGGTTGCGATCGTAGTCAAAGTCCTCCGCATCTAATGAAGCATTTTCCCTGTTCGAGCGATGGTTGAGGTAGTCATAGCCAGAGTTTTTCACTAGCCGGTGCAACCATGTCGATAGCGCGGATTCGCGGCGATAAGAGTGCAGGTTGCAGCTGGCGCGCAGGAAGGCTTCCTGGACCACATCTTGGGCATCGTGCTCGTTTCTGGTGTAGCGCCGTGCCACAGTGGTCAGCCGTGTGCGGTGGCGTTCCACGATGGTAGAAAAGGCTTTATTATCCCCCTCAATAAAGGCATCAACTAGTTCTTCGTCACTGCGATTATGGCTCAGTGTCATATGTAGATTCCCCCCCCGGATCAACAACTGTTAAACACAGTGTGACCCGAGGGGAAGCAGAGCGCGAACGCAGGACGGTACAGTCTATTGACCAGCCTGCACGCGTAGGGTGCGCCGCAGGTTATCCCGGCATTCCAGGAGAACGCGGCGCAGTGCTCCTGGCAGCTCACGGTGCAGCAGGCGCGTAGTGGCGTCATCGGCCATGGGCAGTTCCGGGTAAAAGCCGCGGATGAGCCGGTTGGCAATCTCGATGGGGTGCGCGGCCCAGATATCTTCCACGCGGGAGAAGAATTCCTCCGCAAAGGCCTCCTGTAGCGCAGAAGAGCGCGGGGCGTTGAAGCCGGCGACGAGCGCGTCTACCTCGGCATTGGAGTAAGCACCCGGCGTGAGCGCCCTATCGAACGCGGCACGCTTGATCTCTGGCGTGGGGAAAGCGTGGCTGGCACCGAGGAATTCCGTAGCACCGGTTAGCGTATTATCGCGCTGTTTTTCTTTCTCCAACTCGTCTAGTTCTACGGCATTGCGGGCGGCGAGTGCGCGCAGGATGGACCAGCGGATTTCGGGGTCCAAGCGAAGGCCGGCAATGTCACCGGAGAGCAGGGCCTTAAGGCGCGCGGTGCCTGATTCCTCCGGCGTTGCGGCGAGTGCGCGGATGGCGGCGCGAGCGAGCACAAGCTGGGCGTCCGAGGCTGGTTCGGCCTCGTTCAGATGGCCCCAGATTGCCTCGGCATAGTCGGTGCGGACCTGCTCGCGGTCGGCGTCTGCAACATAGTGTGCAATGGCAAAATTGGCATTGGCGCAGGCAGTAGCCAGCAGCGTCGTGTTGGTCTCGTAGGCTTCGTGCTTGACGACGACCCCCACATAGTCAATCGCCGACATTTCCCCATCGCGGGTGAGGTTCCACAGGGCGGTCCAGATTACCGCGCGGGTCAATTCATCCTCGATGTCGGTCAGGCGCTCACTCGCTGCGTCTAGGGAGGCCTCGTCGAAGCGGATCTTGGCGTAGGTATGGTCGGCGTCGTTAAGCAGCAGCAATGCTGGGGCCGGTAGGCCGGCCGCCTCATCGATGATGGTGCGGGTGGTGCCATCGCCTGCGGGGAGATCGATGTCGATCTCGCGATACTTGTGTAAGTCGGCATCAAAAAGCGAGGCGGTCAGGCGGTGCGGCCGGCAGACGTCCTCGGCCTCTGCACTGATGGCCAGCTCCGCAATCTTCTCGCCTTCGGTGTGCAGCTCCGGCGTGAGCGTATCCGGACCCCACGTGCGCAGCCAGGCCTGCGACCAAGCATCAAGATCGCGGTGCGTGTGCTTTTTTAGCGCCTTTAGGAGGTCATCAAAGGTGGCGGCGGCGAAGGCGTGTTCTTGGAAGTAGTCGCGCGCCCCGGCGTAGAAATTATCGCGACCGACGTAGTGCACCAGCTGCTTGAGCACCGCCGCGCCCTTGGCATAGGTGATGCCATCGAAATTCTGGCGCGCGGCATCCACATCTGGGATCTCCGCCTTGATCGGGTGCGTGGTGGGCAGCTGATCCTGCAGGTAGGCCCAATTCTTGCGGGCACCGGCAAAGTTAGCCCAGGCCTCGGTGTACTCGGTGCCGTGCACAGAAGAATCCGCGCCCATGAACTCCGCGAAAGACTCCTTGAGCCACAGGTCATCCCACCACTGCGGAGTGACCAGATCACCGAACCACATATGGGACATCTCGTGCAGGATGGTATTTGCACGGCCGGCATGCTGCGCGCGGGTGGCGCGGGAGCGGAAAATGTAGTTCTCCGTAAATGTCACTAGGCCGGGGTTTTCCATGGCACCCAGGTTGTATTCGGGTACAAAGATGGAATCGTACTTGCCCCACGGATAGGGATAGCCAAAGTTCTGGTGGAAAAAGTCCATGCCTTGGGCAGTAAGCTCCAGGATTTCCTCGTCCAGGTGCTCAAACATGGATGCGCGCGCAAAGGCGCGCAGCTGTGCCGAGTGGCTGCCATCCGGGGCGGTCCACGTGCGCTCTTGGTACCGGTAGGGGCCGGCGGCGAAAGAAGTCAGGTACGTCGACAGCGGCGGGGTTGGCGCAAAAGTAACGGTGGCGAGATCGCCCTCCTCGCTGCGTTCGACTTCCGGTTGGTTGGAAAGGATCTGCCACCTTTTCGGTGCGGTCATGCGCACGTGGAAGACGGCCTTGAGATCCGGCTGCTCCAGGCAGGGGAAGATGCGGCGGGCGTCGGAAGGCTCGAGGTGTGAATACAGGTAGGTCGCGTCATCGGCCTGATCGTGCATCCGATGCAGACCCTGGCCGGTGCGCGAATAGCGCGAGTGGCCGGTGACCTCGATGGCGAGCTCCTCTCCTATCGGCAGGCCGTGCAGCCGGATGATGCTGCCATCAAAGTCCACCTCCTGCGGAGTGCTATTGACCTTGACCTCCGCGACGGATTCGCCCAGGTAATCCAGGAAAAGCTCGGGCTCACTGCTGCTGAGTTCGAGGCAGGTAGTCACGCGGTAGGTGGGGCTATCGAGTACCTCCGAGAGATCGAGGTGGAGGTGGTAGGCGCGCAGGTCCACCGCCGCTGCGCGTTCTTGGAGCAACTCGTGCTGCGTCTTATTTTGTGGTGTGGTCATGTCTACGAACTATAGTTACCGCCGTCACGTAGGGTGCGGGGTTGGGGTCCTAAGCTCCGCTGCCTTTTAGAGGCAAACTACCCAGCGAGTATTGGGACCTCGCTGTGGACCAGTTGGATTAGTTTTTGCCGTCTCACACTCTTCAAGTGGCGCAAGATGTCAGTGACCATCAGCAAGCGTCACACCACACTGAGGGATGCAACCTATGGAAACCGTCAGACGATAACACCACACTCACCACTTTCTGTAAACATAAGGCTAGACCCCACTAGACGCGTGTAAAACAATGCTAGGAACGGCCCTATTTTACAGGAAACATTCTGCGTCAAACCGGCGTAACAATAGGGTGTAGTCTAACGTAACGTTTCCAACAAAATGAGTTGATTCATAAGCGGTCGTGAATGACGTGACTGGTGTTGAGATTGTGACACTTGAATGGAGCTCGCGGTGAAAGGTTACGGCTTCGCCAAAGTTTGGGTTACCATACGCTGATTGTGGTTGAGGGGGGTGAGCAGGTGGCTTGGGTGGCGAGAATTGAAAATCAAGGCAAATGCCCGAGAGTTCCAAGGTGCTTCACTTTAGTCCGCCCATGCGGTAGAGCGAGAAATCAGTAATGACATGGACAAAACATAGCTAGATAGCTACATCCGAAAGGACATGCCCATTTCTGCCAAATAGCACCTCACGGGCAGAAAACAAATTGGGAAATTGGATTACATTCCGGCACAACCAAAAGATACTTAAAGATCACTTGGAGGCTTTGGATTAGTTATAACTCGATCAATTCCAATTAGTTCTATCGCCAAGATATCGCCAGAAGAAGAAACATCTACTGCACCCGCGAGGGAACCCGGATTTCCTTCGAAGCTCAACGGAATTGAAAACTGATATTCACCAGCAGTTTCTACATCTATACGTTTTAGTACGATACCTTCTTCGTCGAACGTTCCTGATAGGACAATCCTATCGCCCTTATTGATCAAATTTCATCACCTAAGCTTGATAACAGTTACAACCCAAGCGTTATTATTAATTGCTATGCGGAGATTTCCACGGGTGACGTTCCATGTATTATTTTCGGAAGACCACAGGTATCGATCAGGGGCAGCAACTGCATCAATGACCTGTTCTCGACTCACTCCGCGTTCCGCCATTCTTTTTTGCGCGTGTGGAGTGATTCCGGCGACATAGTTCGGTGGGCGGGAGGGGTTCCCTTTGGCCATATAGTTAACACTATTGTCAGGACCAATTCCCTGTTCGGCCATTGCAGGTGTCAATGTTAGGCCGAGGGAAGCAATGAGCGTCACTCCAATTCCGGCCAACTTGGATAAGTGTGAAATCCTCACGATGCGTCCTCCAGCTCGAAACCAGTATGGCCTCAAAATATCACTATTTCCCACCTGCGTCAACGGATACTGGAAAATACATCAAGACTACGCCGAAGGCAAAAAGCCCCAGATAAAAGAGCTTCGCAATCGAGCTTATATCAGCCCCGAGGCCATCCCCGGCAAATTTATTCGCCCCTATCACCATGGGTGACACTACAACAAGAAGAGTTACCGCAAAAGAGATAAGGAAAGACTTCTTAACGCTGAGAAAACTATGACCAATATGAAAAATCCCCAAGCCTAGTATTCCAACCCAAAATGAAGAAGACGCGATACTATATTCTGCTCCCAATAAAAGCAGAGCACCCGAAAACAAAATAGGCGCGAAGGCAGATACGGCTGAGCAGGTTCCTCGAAATACTTCAAGTCTTCGGCCTGAGCAAGAGCGCTCAAAGTTCCCCGGCCATTCCGATTTGTAGAAAACTCCAGCACATGTGAGAGGCATAAGCGGAATAAAGGTTCCCAATACTCTATCCGGATCAAGAGTTCCAGAAATGTCGATAGGGATTTCAATGCTAAAACCGACGGACGAAATAACACCAATGAGTAGCACTAAGCATGCTTGACCAAATCTACGAAGACTAATATATCTTTCGAATTGTCTGAAAAATCTTTCTTGATTCATACCGAACTCGGATTGCAATCTTCTATCGCACGAACGACTTTTGTTAGGTCACGGGGAATATTAGAACTGACAAGATTTGAGTCTTTCGAAGTTAATGAAGAGTTCCCCTTTCCATCTCCAAAATCGGCGGACAAACGATCTGCTATGTATTCAGCAAGCTGACGGAGAATCACCTTTTCCGAGGGATTTAATGCTTTACTGCATTCCTGAATGTCTTCGTTTAATAACGCCGTAGTTGAACGCTTAAAAGCTGATGACGTTGACCTGAACGATATTCCGGAAATCTCTACATTAGGTTCTTCAAGGACGCCTTGAACCGAGATAACCTCAGAATCCAGGGGAACTCCAAGTTCATTCAACTTATCCACATAGTCGGACCATGATACGTCCATCCTTTCTATAACATCACCGTCCTCCGGCCATCCGCAAAAGCGAACCTGATGATTATGGTCCTCGATACAAATCGGCTCATCCGTACTTGGTCGCTGAGTCAATATAGATGAGTTTCCTGACACTGCGTTCACTAGCACGCCAGATCCTAAAGTTAAAACAAGCCCCCCGGCCAAGAGAAACAAGACACGGGAAAAATCACCCAGAACCCGAGCGTAAAACGCCAACCACGTTAATAGTGTAAATAGAAGGGAGATTGTTAAGACTGCGGCAACCACAGTTAGTGATAGCTGACTCCCTTGTGCCCCGATCGCCCATGGGCGTGAACTTGCAAAATTATCAGTCCAAAAGACACCAAGTCTTGGAAGAAATGGTATCAAGTTGGAAAAGTATGATGTTACTAATATAGAGAGGGAAAAAGCAATACTGGATAGAAGAGAGTAGCTTCTCCTCCCCTGAAGCAATAGAGAAACGAATACGGATATAGCAGGGCAAACTATAATTACCCAAGCCATACCGGACGCAATGCCTAGGTACCACGGATCGCCGCCAGCGTCGCCACCCCTACACATGAAGTAGAACAGTGCGATTGACGCCAAATACGAAGCAATAATATATATTGCAGGAGAAAAGAACTGCAATCTTATTAGGCCAGCTTTTCGGTATGCATTGGAGTTAATGAAGTTAACATCATACCGTGTTATACTGTCAGATAGTATCGCGGTCAAGGCAACACCCGTAATTGCAGACAAATCCCTAACGGCCGAATCAAAAGATGGCCAGCTGTCCCCAACCTCATATTGCGAGTAGAGAAATAGTGCCACCACTAATACTAACAGCCCTCCCAGTACGGCTATCAGCCTCTGGCTCGCTTGACTAGATTTCCTAGGCGATATTTCAAAAAAATTGGCGATATGCGTTCTGAATTGATCCATGTTCCTGCTTCAACTCCTCTGTGGGCGCATGGAGGATTACACTACCGTTTTTCATTACGATAAGATAATCTGCTTCCTCCAAGTCCGTTGGAACATGTGTACTAAAGAGTACATGTACGCCATCGTCAGCCAAACCGCGTAGCTGTTTAATATGCCCCTCGCGGAGAGTGGGATCCAGTCCCGCAGTAGGCTCGTCTAGTAAAAGGTATGTCGGATTATGCACAATCCCAGCAGCAATGGCTGCACGGCGCTTCATGCCGCCGGATAGCTCTTTGGACTTTATATCCGCTTCGTCAGATAAAGAAACACGTTCAAGTGCAGCATGCGAGGCATGTTCAAGCCTCTTCCCGCTTAAACCGCGCAGCCAAGCTACCTTTGACACAAATTGAAAAGGTGTTTCGTCAGGCTGAATCATCTCACTTTGTGGTACCCAGCCTGATAGTTTTCTGTAATCCCGGATGGTAGATTTTGATAGCTGAGTGCCATCAAAAGAGATTTTTCCAGAATAGCAGCGCAGCTCAGTAGCCAGCACACGAAGAAGAGTGGATTTTCCGGCACCATTTGCCCCAAGAATAGCCGTCATGCCTGGGCCTACATTAAGATCTACATCAACTAAACCGCAGGACCTCTTATTGTAGGAGAAGTTTACTCCATGCAGAACTAGTGACATTGGCTATGACTTCTCTTTCGCTCTAGCTCACGGACGCCGAGCCGCCGACTGCCTTTCCCCAACCGAAGCAGGATGCAGAAAGCGTCACCGATCCGCCAGGACTAATAGAAGCTGTGTCTTTAACATTAGGGGTCCACGGCTGACAGTCGACATTTAGCGTCGCGATAACCGTCTTTGTTGTACCTAGGTTGTAGCAATCCACAGTTGCTGTGTTGTTCTGGAAGCTGATCGCATCACATCCCTGCCCTTGCGCAAATGCAGGTGAAGCAGAAAAGAACAATCCCCCAAAAGTAGTAGCGGCAACTATCGTCGCAAGTGTCCTGGTGCGCCTCACGCGATTCTCCTATCTCTCATTCTCATTGTAGTGCCGATTTTGAGCGTATCGTCTCGTCACCTTGGGCGCAACAGGGAGGAGGCGTGACTATATACATAATTCAGCTTGCTCTAATATGGCCTAAGTCCTTTTTACGCTCCTGTGTTCTCCGACCCCTTAGGTAAAGCGATTCTGACTCTCGCTAGCGCGCTGGACAGTGCTATTTGAAATGGTACATAGTCTGGTCTTCATAGCGCTGTTGGTAGGTGCCATAGCCTACCGCGTCGTGATCGTAGGTCTGCTCGGCAACTGGGCGGGTGTACCCCAATTTCCTTATACGGAGATGATGGGATAAGTAGAAAAAAGGGGATGCGGACAAAATCCCCTTCTGCTGCTTAGGCCGAGATGATTACTAGCACCAAGAATGCAGGAGCAGATCACTGACACGACGGTGATAGCTTTCACTGCAGAGAAGTAAGCGTTTCGCAGTGGGGGAAGGTGTGGTCGCTCGCGTTAAGCGGGAGCCACGCCTTGCATATTTTACATTGAGGGCGGCGTAAAAATTGTGGCGATTTAAGGGTTTGCCATCAAAGTAGCAGCCCTTATTGATTAAATGGGTTGCAACTTCGGTTGCAGCCCCAATTCAAGGCAAACCATGCCTGATTGGGTACACCCCAACAACCCCCACCCACAGAGTTGACAAACTATATAGGAACACCCCCGACGTTTCGCAAGATCGCTATGAATCTGAACCGTTCCAATCGCCTATGAGAAATCCTCACGACTCCCCGCGAATACTTTCTCCTGCACTCGCGCAGGCTGGGGTTCACAAGCGCTGAACCAATTCAAAGCGCCATCTTCTTCCGTGTGAACTTATTCAAAACCGCGTTTGCATCACGATATATCCAACGGATGTTCACCAAAGCTTCTCCTTTAGCGCGAAAGGGTTTAACGAAATTGAAGGCCTATTAGCATTAGATATTTAAACGATGGGCCGATGCGAACTTTATTTCTTGCCAAACAACTTAAAAAGCTGCTTACTGTCCGATTCTGGAAGGTTGGTCCAGACCTCTTGAATTACGCCATCCAAATTTTTACCCGCGTAGAGCGCTTTCAAGCCTTTGATTTGCAGGTGACTGCCACTCGGATCGTACTTGTGATAAAGCGAATCGACAGTAGTCCAAACGAACTCGATTTCACGAAAGTCAGGAACTGTTAAATCAGCGTGCGAACCTTCATTCAAAATTGATGTTTCCACTCGAGAAATGCAGTCGCCAAGTGAACCAGTGGCATCGAGGAGACCTTTCGCTTGCAAATCGCTCACATTTCCGTTTTTCTTCCCAATGCGAATCAGTTTGTCTATGCCTTCGACAGCGCTAGCAAGAGACTCACGATAAACACCTAGGGTTCCATCTTTGCGTCCCAGCCAAGGAGAGTGCGACCTCGCACTAATCTCGCTTGGAAGTACCGGATCAATTGCTTCGAGTAGATCGCAAAAAATAAACTCGGCTAACCGTCGCAACGAATTCGACAGCCTAAGACGATTACCGAGGTTTAGGCGATCCGTCGCTGAATTTTGGACTTCTTGAAAATCGGACTTAAAAGCTGTTCGTGCACTATTAGCGTTTAACGGTGCAACAGCGACTTGAAAGAGTGCAGTTTTTTCGTCGTTCGCAATCTGCCGCGCATCTAGGTTAATTTGGGAGAAATTTTCATAACTATATTCCCCTGCAATTGAACGCATCACTTTATGATATTGCGCCCAACATTCTTTAACCACCTCTCGGTCGTGAGTGCATAACACCACCTGATGGCCGTTTTCTAACAATTCGGGAACAACAGTACCAATAAAACTCTTCGTATTAGACGAATCGAGGGTATCCGTCGGATCGTCCAGCCAGACCATTCCTCGGCCGATTTTTGACTTGAGAGTTGCAAAACTAAAAGCTAGAGCCAAGAGATCTAGTTGCGAATCCGACATCACCCCCATCGCATGTTTCCGAACTTTTTTCTCTTCCGACTTTGTCCTGGTGACTGTTGGGCTAGGTACACAGTAGACATCAATTCCCCCGTTCTTACCTGTGCTCCTTAGATCTATTTTTAGTTCTAGACCAGTACTGTCGGCCGAAAGCAGGTTCCACCACCGCGTAACAGGTTCTTGGATTGCTTCCAGCTGGTTGCGAATGAATTCGGTCTTTATGTTCTTTAATAACTTTTTGGCTGCCAATAATTCAGCTTTAATTACCTCGTAATCTCTGAGTTCATTGACTCTGTCGCTATATTCGTTCTCGTTCCCGCCAAGAAAGGAGGTCCTTTCGAGAATCGCCTGTGCTTGGTCTCTTTTCGAAGGCTTAATAAGCTGTTTATTGTGGGAAATTTGTGAATCGAGAGTAGCTTTTTCAACTGCGATGAACTCTCGGGTGGCTTTAACGTTTTCAGAAATTGTGCTCGCTGCTTCAAGAACGGCTGAAAACTTAGCTCCATATCGATTTTTCAATTTATCGAATACTCCATCCATCTGCGCCTTTCTCCGACGCCAGGTTTCAAGTTCCCGCCGATACGCAGAATAGCGACGAAGGTAGTCTTCCATTTCGTCGCTCGCCTCCAACTCGCCTTTTAGCCGATCCAGCATCTCCTGACTAAGAGTCGTCTCCTTACACACCGGGCATTCTTCGCCTTCGTGGACGATTTGTAAGACTTGCCCCAGAGCTCCTGCCAACTCTCCTGATATACCAACATTAACTTCTGGACTTGCAGGTGCCTGGGGCTGCTCACCCGTTCCAACGTTCATTAGATCCGATTGCAACGTGTTGAGGTAGTCCCACGTCTCAGTATCACGAGAAATCAGTTCCATAAGACGGACAGACTTTTCAGGTTCAGAGGATTCATTCTCCGCTAGAGCCTTCAATTGCTGATAGTCAAGGTCCTCGAGCTCAAACTCGAGTTCTGCCGCAATTTTGGAAGTGGATTCCAGATCTAGCTTTAACGCCTCAAGGTCTTGATCTAGACCCATTTCCGTACTTTCAATGTCAGCGATCAGGTTGTCAAACTCCCCGAACTGCAGGAGTGACTTCACGAAATCGAGTCGATCAGCAGAACGTTGATCAATCGAGTTTCGCAAATTTATGCGAGAAATAGTCGAGTAACCATGTTTTGCCCACGTCGATTGTTCCGACTGTCCCAATTCCCAATTAATCTGTCTATTCTCATTTAAATTAATTTCAACCGATGGTGCATCAGCACTGTCAGCACTCCAAGACAAAAGATTCTTCTCATCTTTTGTCTCACTCGGAGCAACGTTATAGACGCCCTCGCGGGGAGTTTTGCCATACTTTACTAATTCCAATGCATCACAAAGTGTTGATTTCCCTGTGCCATTCGGAGCATAAATAACCGTGAAGCCTGGCGATAACGGTATTGTTACTGGGTTAAAGAAGCGCCTCATCCGCTTCAGAGTGATCGATCGAACGCGCTCCGGTTCATTTTCGCTCGAAGAAATATTTTGCACTTCAGCGCCAAGAGACGACAGCTTATCTTTTGCAGATTCGCACTTGGCATTCATCTTCTTAATTCGTGCACGAAGGCCAAGAATTTCGCTTGAATTTTCGGAGGACACTATTTTCCTTTCGAAAGCTCGCAATTTCAATCCTAGATGCACAGAATATACGAAGACATTGCGCTGCGGTTGCGGCCGTTAGCGTGGTGTACGAGTTAGTTCCTGTGAGAGCGTGTCAAGTTGTTTGTGTGTGGGGTTTGGTTTTCTTAGAGGTATTTATTGAAGCGGTCGGGGTAGGCCACAGCCATTTGGTTGATGGCTTGCTTCCAGCCGGAAACCTTTCCGCCCTCGACAAGTCGGCTCGCTGACGCTGCGGCCTGTTTTCCTTTCTTGGCGCGTTGAGCAGCGCGTTTGTCTTCAATAGTGCAGATCATCAACCACAGTGTCTTTATCGCGGATTCGTCGTTGGTAAATTGCACTCGGTTACGGGTGGCTTTACGCAGCTCATTCTTAAACGACTCGATAGAGTTCGTCGTGTAGATGATTTTCCTCGCTGTCGGAGGAAACTGTAAAAACGGCACGAACCTCTCCCACGCGTCCTGCCAGACTTTAACAGACCGGGGGCATTTCTCACCCAGCTCAGAACCTGCAAATTCCTCCAACGCTGCTGACACTTTCTTACCGTCCCCGTAGGCTACCCACCGGTTGGCGGCACGAATCAGGTGCCATGAAACCAGGCCAGGTGGCCTCGACCGCGTCAAGTAAGCCTTTCAGCCCATCACAGCAGATAATAAAGACGTCTTTAACCCCACGATTCAACAAGTTAGAGCACACTTGTGCCCAAAACGACGCTCCTTCTTCTTTAGCTATCCATAGTCCCAGGATGTGCTTGATTGCCTCGATATCAACGCCGATGGCCATGTAGGCAGACTTGTTGATCACCCGGCCACCGTCATGGACTTTGATACGTAAAGCGTCGAGGAATACAACGGGGTAGAACGCATCTCACTGGCGGTTTTGCCAGACCATGACTGCATCCAACACGGTATCAGTCACAGCGGATATCGTCTCATGAAAGTATCCGCCCTCATCGCAGTGCCCATGTGATGCGCGATGTCGCGTACGATCGTCCCGCCGGCATACAAACTGAAGACCATGTCATTAACATCAGTCAAACGCCTCGAGCCCTTGCGCCGCGCTTTTGCTCGCTCGATCCCCTCGGCCTGGCGCTCTCGCATGATCGCCCGCTCGAACTGCGCAACGCTACCCAGCACGCCAAGCATACCCGTTCAGAACGCAAAGCAGTTTTGGAAAAATTACATGTATTCGCCGAATGCGTAGTTGTATTCGTGTATGCGCTTCGAGTAGGATGGGGTCCATGAAAACCATTACAATTCGAATACCAGACGAACTCCGAGCCCTCGTTGCCGAAGCAGCAGAAGCAAATGGGCAATCCCAAAGTGACTACATGCGCCAAGCCATAGAGGTACACGTCAAGCGGGTTGATCCGAATCTTGATCGTAGGCCCACCGAAAAGAACATCACCCTCACTCCGTACGAGCGGGCCAGTCTGATACTCCAGCATCAGACTCTTCTAGCTGCCCAAGGACATCTTCCTGAACAGTCCTATGACTCGGAGGGGCACGAACGCGCCGTTGAAGTGTTGGAACGTGGCTATGAAGGGGAATACCCCCAACTATTTCCCAGTTGCGCTGAAGCGCTCAATGCCTATGACTGTGAGCTGGTCTGGGACATTCTCGACATGTTTAGGGTGATCCATTTCAGCGTTGAAGCACTCGGCGACAATGGGTGGGATGCCATCGGTGTCAAGAACGCCGAATGGTTCGGCACGTTCATAGGCTTCGACTACCAGCATGAACGCGAAAGCCAGATGGCTGGTTACACGGAATACCTCGTTAAAAGTGGTCGGTGGACTGAGCAAGAAGAACTCGTAAAAAAAGGAACGAACTCTCACAGACAGATGCTTCCGACCTACCAGTCCATGCTCGGAGCATTCAAGCCGGTATGGCGCGAAGCAGTACGCGGAGGTGGGCGGCCCCATCTCAGCGCTCAAGAACTGCGAAAAATCCTGCTCGCTGCCCCAGGCGCACAGCGTGATGGGGCCGGCGACCAGGCCTAGAAACGTCAATAACCCCGGCGATTTACTCCTACTTTCGTAGTGCAGGGATCGTTCCGGGGCTTTCACGATAGAGATTAACGCATCCATGATAAATAATCCAAGCCCGGCCCCAGTGCCACTATCGCGGTGGTTTTCCTCTGCACGGATGAGTCGGTACGCCGACCATCCAGATCCAGAAGCACTCTACCTCTGGAACACTCACCTCACGAAGACCTATCTCGCCGACATCGAGCATCTCGAAGTACTCCTTCGAAATTGCATCCACGATGCCCTGACCGGCAGGTACGGCCAAAGATGGTTTGACAACGGTCGAATAGCTTTCAGCAATGAAGCGGGGAAGAGCATCCACAAAGCGAAGAGACGAGCCGGAGGAAGAGGGGCTCCACCAGGAAAATCATCGCTGAGCTCAGCTTCGACTTCTGGCGCTTCCTTTTAAGTCGCCACTATCAGGCAAGCATCTGGCCCCAGGTAGAGAAGGCCTTGCAGAAAAAGCCCACCAGCAGACAACAGTTCGAAGCTCTTGTAGTCATTGTCTACAACATGAGAAACAGGTGCTCTCACCACGAATCAATCATCCACCAACGCAATATCCCCCGTGAAGACGCACATCTCAACTCCGTTGACAACGCCATTCATACGGTGGCGAGCTTCATTGATCCTCATGCCGCGACATGGATCAAGGGCAATTCCCGGGTCCCCACTGTACGAGCACAACGACCTTAGTCGTCCGCCGCAACACTGAGGTAGGAAATTAGAAACGTCATCGACGTTGGTGTGTACCACCAATTACAGGACGGCTACGGGTGATCTCCACGCGCGTGGGGCGGACTTGCGACCTGCACGCAACACGTATTTTATGACGGGGCTATCCCCACACCGCCCGCACCCCGCCCCGTATTGTGGGGCGCGTGAGCTGTTTTATGGACGTCTGCCTACAGCTCATTCCGACGAGATATAGACAAGTACCGTTCCTCAATCGCGATACGCGATCAACTGATATTTCTAATATGAAAGTAGATATCCCATGCCTAGATATCCCATGCCTCAGGTTAAGATCACAACTGAAAATTTCCCTACCTCTTTGCCAAGGCCTCCCTTTTGGCCAAAAGGGAGGCCTTGGCCAAACGGCACCTTTCCTATCGATGTCTCATCCCATGACGTCCGCAAGGCCGCCGCAGAAGTAGGGGCAACCTCGGCAGTTTTTGGATATCCGCGGCGCACAAAGCGCGAGTTTTTATGGCGCGTAAACATGATCCTGGCGAACTTGGACCAAACTTCAGGTAGCTGGAAGCAAAGTGATTCATATAAGCACCTCGACCCCAGTGAGAAAAGTGGAGTGAGCTACTACCTGGGTATGGTTCTGTCGGCCATTATGGCCAAGAAGCTGTGGAACACACCCCATTTGGTGCACGTCGATGCGGTACTGAAAATTCGCGGACATAAAATAGGAAACGTCCAACGACCCGACCTTGTGGGCTACAGGCAAGGCGCGAAAGCGAACAGTCTAGGGAGATTGCTCGTCGAGGCGAAAGGGCGAACAAATGGATTCGACAAATCTCCCGTCACAAAGGCGAAAAACCAGTTGCGTAACGCGCCACCCGAAGTACTACAACTCGTCGGTAGCAATGCTCGAAGGATTGCTTCCCTATCTTATTTCGAAAACGGCCACTGGAGAGGGTATATGGTCGACCCTCCCGGGGCTGGTGGGGAGCATCCATATTCCGACGAAAAATTTCAAACACTCGTAGACACCGCATACTGCTGGCCGTTTATGGAGATCATCAAAGCTTTCCCTGGAGATCGAAGCCAAACCTCAGAAAAGCACACGGTCTGGATGCCAGAAATGAACATGAAAATCTCTATGCCCTCCCTCATTTTTGAACGGTTTGAAGAATTGAGCTCATTAGCGGAATCGGACTCTTGGCAGGAACTGTGGAGGGTGATCAGTGGCAATCCCCCTTTTGCCCCTGTTACTGCGGGAGGGGAGAAACGAGATCTTGTGCAGATAGACGAGTTGGAACGGTGAGTTGATGCGCCAGCACTGGCCACCTCATAACCCGGGTGTAAACGGTGTTTACCCATAACCGGTCGGGGTTTGTCTTGAATGGGGGTTGCAACCCCCATTAACCAATAAGGGTTGCAATCGCAGTAGCGACCCCATTAGACATTAGGGGTCGCAACCCTGACAGCGACTCAGTTCTCAAAATGGGAACCCCGTCATGTGCTTATTGCAGGTCGTTTCCCTTGCCGCGATTCTCAGGTGCGAGGGGATCTGTGAAGAGTACATTAGGGAAGTTTGCATCATTCGCATATGACGCTTCTTCGTTTATCGTGACTGCAAGGCGAAGTCCGCAACCGGAACGGGACGTTAGTTTTGTTGCGAGTCTTGGTCGCTGAAAAACTCTGCGGCGTCATCGGTAAGCGCCTCCGCGATGTTTATTAGCTCATCTGCGTCGCCTTGCCAGTCGCGCATTGCGGGAGTCTCCGGTAGTTGGTTGAGGACTTCGAGGAAGCGAGCGGCAGCGCGCAGTGCCCCGGCTACCTCATAGCAATCCCCCTCCAGCTTGGCGGGAGAGGTATCAATCAGGCTCAGGTCGCGGGGTTCGTTGTACTCGGTAAGGAAGCTCATGCCAGTGACAGTAGACTGCACCCTGGACATGTGCGCGATGTTTATTCGAATTGTTAGCCTTATCGGTTCAAGCTGGGGAAACTAAAAGCGACAGAACCTAACGGAGAAAAAATTATGGTGCTGTTGCAAAGTTGGGGCAGTAGAAAGACCGGCGTGAAATAATCAGAGCCATGGGCATCTTCTCCGGTCGGCATTTCCCCGTGACATCATCCTGTGGGCGGTGCGGTGGTACTGCCGCTACGGCGTGAGCTACCGCGACCTCGAAGAAATGATGACCGAGCGGGGTGTGCCAGTCGATCACACCACGATCTACCGCTGGGTGCAGAAATACGCCCCTGAGCTGGATAAGCACACTCGCTGGTACCGGCAGGTACCCGACTGGCAGGCCCGGTCCTGGCGGGTGGATGAGACCTATATCCGGGTCGGCGGCACGTGGTGCTATCTCTACCGGGCTATTACCGCCGGTGGGCAGACCTTAGACTTCTACCTCTCACCAAAACGGAATGTGGCTGCGGCCAAGCGTTTCCTGGCCAAGACGCTGCGATCGAATACGACAGCCGGGTCCCCGCGGGTCATCAACACCGACAAGGCACCAGCTCTGGCCAAGGCAATATCCGAGCTGAAGGCGGAGGGAATCTGCCCTCAGACGGTGGAGCACCGGCAGGTGAAATACCTGAACAACGTTCTCGAGGGAGATCATGGCCGACTTAAAAGAATCCTGGGACCGAAGGGGGCGTTCAAAAACCGAATTTCCGCCTACCGGACGTTGAAAGGGATGGAAGCGATGCATTCATTACGGAAAGGTCAGGGCACGATGTTTGCTTATGGGCACCCCAATCCGGACGCGGTGATCGTCAACCGGGTCTTCGAGACGGCCTGAAAACGCCGGCACGCAGCGGCCATCAGGAAATGAGAAACTGGGTCGTCTCGGCTCTCCGCCCAACTTTGCAACAGCACCCTGCAATTCTCCTGTGGCGACTTTGAATTGTTTCCTTTATAGGTGAAGCCAAACCCGTTGATTGGGTGATATCCAGAGGTGCTGAGGGGCTGAATAGCTTTTCCCAAGGGTAAGGAGTGGCTGTACCGCTAGACCGGAAGACGTAGGAAAAGCCCGCAGCCAGAAGGTGGCTGCGGGCTTGGGAAGCTTAATGCTTCTAGTGTGTCTGGGGCTACGGGCCTACTGCTTGATAGCAGAGACCTCGAGCTCAATCTTGATCTCCTCGGAGACCAACACGCCGCCGGTCTTCAGCGGAGCGTTGAAGTCGATGCCGAAGTCCTTGCGGTTGATCTTGGTGGTTGCCTCGAAGCCTAAGCGTGTATTGCCAAAGGGGTCCTCAGCGGTAGCAACGTCTTCAACGTTGAGGTCAACGGACTTGGTGGTGTCCTTAATGGTGAGGTCACCGGTGACGGTGCCGTTGCCGTTCTCGTCAACGTTGAGGTTGGTGGCCTTGAAGGTGATCTCCGGGTACTGCTCTACTGCGAAGAAATCCTCGTTCTTTACGTGTGCATCGCGGTCATCGTTGCCAGTGGTGATGGAAGCGGTGCGGATGGTGGCCTGAACGTTGGACTCGGCGATGTTCTCGGCCACGGTGATGGTGCCTTCGAAGTCTGCGAAGTTACCGCGAACCTTGGTCACCATCGCGTGCTTGGCGACGAATCCGATAACGGTGTGGGCTGGGTCTAGTGCGTAGGTACCTGCTGCGAGGGACATGATGAATACTCCTAAGGCTGTTGTGTGCGTTACGCCCCACAGTGTACGTACCACTTCTAAATAGTCAACATGTGAAGTAAATAATTTTTGAACATGCAGGTCAGAGAAGTGTGAATGCGGAAAAGATTTAAAAAGAAGGCCGAATCGAGGGGCGTGTCCTCGATTCGGCCGTGTGGGTTGTGCCTAGGGCTGTCCGACGAGCTCAATATCAGCGATGGTTGCCTTATCGGATTTGGGCAGTTCGGTAATCATCAGGAGAAGGGCATCGAATTGCTCGTTGGTTTCCTCCAACTCGATATCTTCCGTGCCGCTTTTGAACTTACCCCGGGCTAATTGATGCAGGGAACCAGCCTGTGGATTCTCGGGATTGAAGCTTTCCTGGTTGACGCCGTAGACCGCGTATTTTGTCCCGGTGGAATTGGACTGGACTACTGGCATTACCGCGAGGTGGGTCGGGTTATCCAAGGTGACGAGGACTCCGGTGTCTTCCTCTTCGGTGGACCACGTGGTGGCCGTTTTGCCGTCGATAAGCGCTGCATAGTCCTTGTTATCAGGGACGGTAACCGCAGAGGAAGGCTGGAGACGCACCGGCGGGGTATCCGGAATGTCCGTGCTGCCGTGGATGGTCTCGCTGACCGGGTTGGATGCCTCCACATCGCTGAGCAAGGACATGATCCAGGTGGTGAGCGCAGCCATTGCCACGACGAAGATGGTGGCGAAGATGCCGATGATGATGACGCCGGAACCGGAATAACCACGGCCGCCAAAGCCGGGTTCTTGCGCCGGGTCATCCTCTTGGTCCGGTTCTACCTGTGCCTTCACCGGCAGGGCTTCAGGTGCTTCTTCTGGTTCATCCGGTGCGAAGTCGCGCAAGCGCTGGGCGATGCCGGCCAAGGTCAGGGCCTTTGCCTCTTGCAGCTCCTCCATCTTTTCCTCGCGGCTGTCCTCATCAGCACTATCGAGCGCGTAGTGCGCATCTTCGACGCGCTGGGCGGCCTCGTCCGCCGGAAGGTTGGCGTCGTCAGAAATATCGCGCAGCTTCTTCGGCGAAGGCTCCGTGGACTCCACCAGCAGCTCGAGGGCGGAGCTTAGAGCCTCGCGGTCGGTGGCTGCGGAGGTGCCGTCCAGCACGGCGGGGAAGGCAACCTTGACCACGCCATCGGTAGAGACGCGGAAACGGTCGCGGTGCTCCACGCCGAGGGTGAGGCCGGCGTCGTGGGCAGCGGCGGCGTCAGCAAAAAGCGGCGCAGTAGCTCGTGCCACGGAATGGGGATCGAGGTTATCGGCCTCAGCCACCTGCTTGAGGGAGGTGCCTTCAAACCAATCCGCAACCACCAGGCAGCCGGTGCGGTAGGACAGGACTTGGATATTATCCGCCACGGTATCGAGCTCCAGCTCGGCTAGGCGGCGGGTATTGCGCGAAATCTCCGCGGAGCGGCGCGCCGCGATTCCCGGCGTCGACGGCGCAATCGGAGCCAGGCTATTGGTATCGACGAACGTCAAGGCGACCAGGCGACCGGTGGACTGTTCGCGCGCCTGCCAGAACTGCGCACCAGTGACCGCACCGTGATCCTGCAGCAGGCGGAAGCGGCCATCCGAAACCGGGGCGCCTGGGACCAGGCGTGGGCCGCGGACGATGCCCGCGGACATCGGCGGCGGCACCAGGGTGGCATTGAAGGCGTCCTGGGTAAATACCGGCCGGATTTCCGGCACGTCGGGCTCCTCCAGCTCGATGGCCTTGGAGGAATCGACCTTGATGAAGCGGGACATGCCCGGGATGCGCTGCAGGGCGCGGGCCAAGTTCTGCACCTCCGGCAAGGAGGACTTGGATAGCACCAGGCCGGTGGCGATGAGGAAGATGACGCCGAGCACCGCGACCTTGATCAGCGAGACGATGGACGGCAGATTCTCCGGGAGCAGCCAATTCACGCCCCAGTACAGCACCCAGGAGACGACCAAGCCCACCAGGCCGGCACCGGAAGCCCACAGCACGGTTTGGGTAACGGCCTTGCCGCCGAGGCTGCCGAGCTTGCGCTTGAGTAGGAAGCCGCCAATGACCGCACCGGAGACGAAGCCAAAGCCATTGGCCGTACCGAGCAGAATCACCACGCGGTCCGGGTTGGATGTCATCAATGGTGCCAAAAGCGTGAGGACGATCTTGGTCAGCGTGATGCCGGCGATGATGAAGGTAGGCGTCCAGGCTTCCTCGCGGGCATAGAACACGCGCAGGTGCAGCAGCACCAAGGCATACGGGATGAGCGTGAAAGCGGAGAAGCTGATGGTCAGGCCGAGCTGCTCGGCACTGTCGGCGCCGTAGGCGCCGTACTGGAAGAGGGCGCGGGCGATAGGAACGCCGAAGCCGGTCATGAAGATGACGATGGGGATAAGCGCGATGAAGGTCAGCTTGGAGCCCAGGGTGAGATCGCGGACCACGGCATCTACATCGCCGTCGGCGGCGTTGCGGGACAGGCGCGGCATAATCGCCGTCAGGAGCGTCACGCCGATAACGCCATAAGGCACCTGCAGCATGAGCCAGGCATTCTGATAAACCAGCGGTGCGCCGGCATCCGCATAGGCGGCCACGCGGGAGGTGACCACGTAGCCCAGCTGGGAGATGGCCACATAAGTAATGATGGCCAAAGCCATGCCGCCGAATTGCTTGATGCGCGCATCCAGGCCCCATTTGGGGCGCAGATTAATGCCGGCCTTCTTGAGATACGGCAATAGGATGAGGCACTGCACCATCACCGCTGTGGTGGTGCCCAAGCCCAAGAGCATGACGTGGGGATCGGCCACCGGCGTGGGCTCATGCGGGTCTAGTTGGCCGGGCAGGAAGCGATAAGCCAGCAGCACGCCAATGGAGATGAAGTTATTGATCACCGGCGCCCAGGCGCCCGGGCCAAAGACATTCTTGGTATTGAGGACGGCCTGGAAGAGGGCAAAGAGGCCGTAGAAAAGAATCTGCGGCAGCAATAAAAAGGCCAAGGAGGTTGCCTGCACGGCATTGGCCTTGGAATCTTCCGGCAGCATCATCCTGGTTAAGAAGGGCGCGAGCACCACGGAGGCGATGGTGACTATGCCCAGGATGGAAAAGGCCAGGGTAAATAGCCGCCGGACAAAGGTCTCGCCGCGGTCCGTGTCTTCCTTTTCGGCGCGCACGAGGACGGGCACAACCAGAGAGGTCAGCACCGCACCCAAAACGATCTCGGTGACGAGGTTCGGGATCTGGTTGGCGCTACTAAACGCGGTGCCCACCGTGGCGCCGAGCGTGGCACCGATGAGCATCTGGCGCAAGAAGCCAGTGATGCGGGATAGCAGCGTCGCGATAGCCATCGTGCCCGTTGCGCGAATGACATCCTGATTGGATGATTCATTGTCCGCGTTGCGTCCAGTGAGCGCGGACTTATCCTCCTCAGGAGGAACGGTGGTGTCCTTCACCGCTGGGGTGGGGCGCTTTTCTGGTACCGGAGCGGGAGGAGAGGCCTGGACGATGCGGCCGCGGGCACCCGCTGGGGCGGGGTGCTCTGCCGGCACGGCGGCATCCTTCGGGTCAACTACACCCGCAGGTGACTTCTCCACGTGTTCGGCCTCGCGGCCAGTCTTATCAGTCATAGAGGATACAACTTCAACTTACTTTTTAAGTCTTTGTGATTTTTTGCGCCGATGGCGGCCTAGCCGGAAGAGCGTGGCTAAGACCAGCGCAAGGGCGCCGGCTAGGCCGACGCCATACACGCTTACGATACCGGCACGCGTTTGCACAGCGATATTGATGGGCTCAGAGATGGTTTGCTTTTCTGGGGTAGCAAGCCACAAGCCAATGTCCGTGCGATCGACGTCCTTAGGCATATCGGCGGTCATGGATACAGTAATAGAGCCCTTGGCCGGAATACGGACGCTCTTGGGCGTGTTGAGGCGCGCGCCATCGGGGGCATCGTATTGCAGCTTGGCCTCCACCGGTAGTGGCAGGCCATTTTCTGCCACGATGAGCAGCGGCGATGACTCGGATACGCGGGTATAGACATTGCCCGGTGGGATAAGCGCCACAGAAGAACGCAGGTCTCGCAGCGTATCGGAATGCACATCCATCGTGTGAGTGAACCGGCGCTGTGCCTCCGCATTGGCGCTCAAGCTATCGCGGTTGGTCAGCGAGAGGGCGGCGAGCAGATCCCTGCGCAAAGGCAAGACAAATTCATAGCGAGTGAGCGCGATATCGGGATCATCGACCATGATATTCATCAGCTCATCGGTATAACGGGCCTGCTGCTCCACGCGGACGATATCGGATTCGGCAAAGGCGGCGGGATCGCTAAAGGGGCTGCCGGGCAGTGAACCGGGCTCCGCGGTCTCCTGCTTTAGGCTACCGACGGTGCGCGGATGGGACTTACCGGAAGCGATGAGCGCCTCGGCAGAGTCGAGTGCGTACTCGGCCGCGCTGGGATCCAAGTAATTGGGCAAGCGCGCCACGGTGTCATCGCTGGCGGCCAAGCTCAGTGCGGCGCCGCCGGTGATGGCACGAGAAAGATCGGAATCGAGCGAGTAATCGTAGCGCAGCTCCGGGTTGGAATAGCCCACCGTCTGTGGTTTGGAGCCGGTTTGGGCGAGGAGGGCGCCCAAGGAGGCGTCGAAAGTCACGGCGCGGCCGGGCCACGAAGTATTATCTGCCACCAATGCGGGCAGGGGCAGCTGCTGATCCACATAGCCGGAGCCGACCGCGAGCACGGTGGTGGCCGGCTTGGCACCGAGGATTCGCTCGATGGTGTGATTGCCGCGTTGCAGTCCTTCGTAGGTAAGGAAGGGATTATTCGCCTTGGCCACGGAGGAAGCATTGGCGTTCGCCCACGGCATAGACATAAAGCAATCGAGCTCGCGCAGGCGCTTGAGCCAGCGGGCGGCATCCTCTTTCCCAGTGCCGGGTTCGAGGTGCACATCGTCCTCGTTAGTGAACCACGAATCGCGCAGGCGCTTAGGGCGCTCGGCTTGAGGTGGGCGGGCCGAACCTACCTTATAGCCCTCCGCCATGCGGTTGACTGTATCCAAGAGGGCGGGATCGATGGCTACGCAGCCTGCCCCGCGCAGATCGTGGCTGGCATACGTGCTGACCAATCGATCGAGCCGGCCACCCTCCGCCAGCTCACCGGCCAGCTCATCAGAGGAGAGGATAAGGTCCTCTCCCCCAGCGCCGCCTGGTACCGAGTCAATATCGGCGCTGATGGGATAGATCACGGTGAGATCGTGGGGTGTGGGATCCGAGGGGGCATCGCCAAGCGCCTGCTTCTTCCCCTTTATCTGGCCAACAAGGCGTTCCTCCGCAAAGCTGACCGCCTCGCCGCCTACGGTGCCGGTGAGGGTAAACAGCAGCGGATAGGAGCCAGGCTCTTCGATGGCCAGGGTCTGCTCGCCGTGCAGGGAGGTAGGAACCTGGAAGGTGACCTCCCGGGATTCGCCCGGCTGCAGGGGCGCGGTGGTAGTGCTGGGACCGTAATACGGGAATTCGCCGGTGGCCAACTGCGTGCGGGCTTGCGCGGTGTCCTCCACGGCATCGCCGCGGCGGCTCGTGAGCTGGAGATCCTCCATGGTTTCATCGGTGGGATTGTGCAGCCGGAAGGTCAGTTTGAGGTCTTTGCCCACGGTAAAGGGCTCGGCCGCAAGGAGATCAAGGTGGGCCCGCTCCGGCCCGCGCGCACCCAACCATGCCTGGATATCCTGCTGCTTTTCGGCGGCCGCGTCCATCTGCGCGGCGGCTTCTGGTAGCGGCAGGCACAAGCCCCACCCCGCTACCGCCATGCAGCCGCCCACGGCGGCCCAAGACTTCAGGCGCTGGCGCATTACCGTGGCGTCACTTTCCCGGCCGCGGCTTCCTTTCGTGCGAGATCGGGAAGGAGATCATGCGCGATGCGCGCCAGCTTGCGCTCATCGGCGTAGGCCAAGTGCTCGATGAGTTCGGAGACGGGGATCCACGAGACCTCGGTGACCTCTGGATCCTCATCGTTCATAATGCCGTCCACAAAACGCAGCAAGTGGTGGTGCACGGTCTTATGGATGCGCACCCCATCAGAGACGAACCAGTAATCAATCATGCCGAGGTCCGCAAAAACCTCACCAGAAATGCCGGTTTCTTCCCATACCTCGCGTTCAGCGGTGACCTCCTTGGCCTCGCCATTTTCCACGTGTCCCTTGGGCATGGACCACAGCAGGCGCCCGCGGCGGTCGAGGCGGCCGATGAGCGCCACATAGAGCCGGGAAAGGTCGACGTTGCCATTGGCATCGACGCACTCCGCCAAGCCGGAGACAACGAGGCCGCCCGCGGAGGTTTCATCGCGGGTTTCCATGGCCGTGGATTGGCCATTGCCACCGCGGTAGGGCTTGCGCTGCTGGGTGGTGCGGCGCGCGCGATTATCCGGCCGGCGGCGCCGCCTGCGCCGGGACCGGTTGCGGTTGCGGCCGCTTCCTTTGGAGGGGCCCTGTTCTTGGTTAGTCATCCCTGCCAATCGTAGTAGACTCTCACCCGTGAATTTTCAGGACACTCAGCTAATCGGCGTTCTTGCCCGCGCGGAATCCACCGTTTCTTCCCTCAGTAGCCTGCTGGGCGGACTGGTGGAGAAATTTGCCGCGCGCGGCTACTCGCTCTACCTCGTGGGCGGCTCTGTGCGCGATGCGCTTTTGGGTCGTTTGGGAAATGACCTGGACTTTACTACCCCGGCCCGCCCCGAGGTGGTCAAGGAGATCTTGGATGAGTGGGCCGAAACCGTGTGGGATACCGGCATAGACTTCGGTACCGTCTCCGCGGCCTACAAGGGCCAGCAGATTGAGATCACTACCTTCCGCTCCGATTCTTATGACGGCCAGTCCCGCAATCCTGAGGTGGTTTACGGTGACACCTTGGAAGGCGATCTTGTCCGGCGCGACTTCAAGGCCAATGCGATGGCCATTGAGCTGCTTGCCGACGCCTCCTTTAAGTTCCACGATCCCCTCCACGGCCTCCAAGACATAGCTGACCGGGTGCTCGATACCCCGGATAAGCCGGAGATCTCCTTCCACGATGATCCGCTCCGCATGCTGCGTGCGGCTCGGTTTGCCTCCCAGCTAGAATTTCGCGTGGCCGATCGCGTCGTGGAGGCCATGCGGGATATGGCTGGCGAGATCCAGCGCATCACCGTGGAGCGCGTGCAGGTGGAGCTGGATAAGCTCATCTGCGGCACAGCCCCGTGGGATGGCATTGATCTACTGGTATCTACGGGAATCGCGGACTATATCTTCCCGGAGATCCCCGCGCTACGCATGACCGCGGACGAACACGCGCAGCACAAGGACGTCTATGCCCACTCGCTCAAGGTGCTGAGCCAGGCCATGGATCAAGAGGAAGATGGTCCTGATCTTGTCCTGCGCTGGGCGGCACTGCTCCACGATATTGGCAAACCGGATACCTTTGATAACACCGATGGCAAGGTCTCCTTCCACCACCACGAGGTGGTGGGCGCGAAGCTCGCCCGCAAGCGCCTGCGGAAGTTGAAGTACCCTAAGGCCACTACGGAGGCCATCGGCCAACTGGTCTATTTGCATATGCGCTTCCACGGGTTTGGGGAAAATCAATGGACCGATTCCGCCGTGCGCCGCTATGTCACCGACGCCGGCGATCTTCTCCCTCGCCTGCACAAGCTGGTGCGTGCCGATTGCACCACCCGCAATGCCAAGAAGGCCCGCCGCCTCCAGCGCACCTACGATCAGCTTGAAGAGCGCATCGAAGAGATCGGCCGCAAGGAGGACCTGGCGCGCGTGCGTCCAGACCTCGACGGCAACGAGATCATGGAGATCTTAGGGCTCCAGCCCGGCCCTGAGGTGGGCCAGGCGTGGTCCTATCTCAAGGAGCTGCGCCTCGAGCATGGCCCCCTCGAGCGCGAGGACGCGATTGCGAAGTTGCGCGAGTGGTGGGATTCTAAACAGTGATGTTTGCCGATAGATTATTCAACGCTCTCGAGCGCAATGACCCTGCCCCCGGCCAGCTGCTCATCTCCGCTCCGGGCATGCTTTCGCCGGAATTCGCCCGTTCCGTCATTCTCGTCATTGAGCACAATGACATGATGACCTTCGGCGTGGATCTGACCAAGCGCTCCGAGGTGGCGATTTTCAATGTGCTGCCGGAATGGCTTCCCGTCGTGGCCAAGCCGCAGGCGCTGTATATTGGTGGCCCGCTCAATCAGCAATCCGTCGTAGGGCTCGCGCAGACCAACCAGGGCGTCGATCCGGACAAGCATGACCGACTCACCCGCCTCGCCCCGCGCCTCGCGCATGTGGACCTGCGTGCCGACCCAGAAGAGATAGAGCCCTTGGTCTCGGGCATGCGCATGTTTGCCGGCTACGCCGAGTGGGGCCCAGGCCAGCTCGAGGAGGAAATCGAGGCCGGCGAATGGTTCGTCTCCCCTGCCCTCGCCCAAGACGTTATTACGCCGGGCCCGGCCGACCTCTGGTCCGATGTTATGAAGCGCCAACCCATGCCGTTGCCGTTGTACTCCACCTATCCTGTCAACGTGGAAGACAATTAATTCCTATCGAGCTGCAGGCAGTGGGCTACACTAGCCCGCATGCGTGAGGATATTGCCCAAGGTTTGCGGGATACTAGGGCCGCCGCCATCGGCCTTATTCCCCTCGGCCTAGCCTTCGGCCTGCTCATGGTCCAATCCGGCTTCAGTTGGTGGTGGACGCCTATTTTCTCCATCGTCATCTATGCGGGCTCGATGGAGTTCCTCGCCATTTCCATGGTCGCCGGCGCCGCCACAGCCGTGGCTTCCCTAGTTACCGGTTTCATGGTGAACTTCCGCCATATTTTCTATGGTCTCACCTTTCCCCGCCACCGCATTCACTCGCGCCTAGGCAGGGCTTATTCCACCTACGCGCTTACCGACGAAACCTATGCCATCGTCTCCTCCCTCCCCGCCGATGACCGACCGACTGGGACTCGGATCCTCACCATCCAAATTTTCTGTCAGGCCCTGTGGGTAGGCGGTGGCATTGTCGGTGCTCTCGCCGGCCAGGTGATTCCCTCTACCGTGCAGGGTATGGAATTCGCGCTGGTGGCGCTCCTCGTCGTGCTGGCGATGGATTCCTTCCGCAATAACCAGGACTTTTCTTTGCCTTTGAGCGCGGCGATGGTGGGGATCCTCGCGGCCGCCTTCGCCCCCGGGCAACTCCTTATGGTGGCTCTCAGCGCTTACTTCATCCTGCTCATTATCCGGTACCTATCCCCACGCGTCGATGCCGCTTTTACCTTGCGTAGGCGAGGCGACGTTAAGAGATTCCGTGAGGAGTACTAATACCCGCTGGAGTTACCCTTGCTTCCATCGCGGCCGTCCTAGTTCCCGTCGGCCTCATTACCGTTAACTTCCTTTCTCCTTTGTGAAATGGATGAAGGATAGTCAGTTCTTTTCCGTGCTCGGCATGATGATGCCTGTGGGTGTGATGACCATCTTGGTCGTCTATACCGTCCACGGGCAGTCCAGCGCCCCCAGTGGCATCTGGGCGGCTCTCCTTGGCGTGGTGGTCACCTTCCTGCTTCACCTGTGGAAGCGGGACTCAGCGCTGTCCATCTTCGGCGGAACCGCCTTCTATATGCTCCTCGTCAACGTAGTTTTTTAGCCCTTGCGATTCTTATAGGCCGAACTTGGCGGTGGCTTCGGACCACAGGGCGTCGAACCGAGACTGGTCCACGTACTGCGCACTGATGTCCGGAAAATCATCATAGGTATCCGGGTGAGGTACAACCTCTTGCGGCTGATCTACGTTGCCCGTGGAACTGGTCGGTGTTGCTACCCCGACGATGGCATCCGAGGGATCCAGCGCAATCATGCGCACCATGCGGCAGCTGCTTGCATCGCGCTCTTCCATTTCCGCCATGTGAATTGCTGAGCCCACTCCCGGCACATTCAGTTCGGTTCGTACGTATAGGTAATTCGTCATGGCATTTAAGTGTAGCTACGTGCTGGGACGCTGCGCGTAACGGGCCGCTAGCCACGAGCACATCATCAGCTGAACCTGGTGGTAAATCATCAACGGGAGGATTAGTAGGCCAAGGGATGCGCCGCCAGAAGCGAAGATTACCGACGCCATTGGCAGTCCCGTGGCTAAAGACTTTTTCGATCCACAGAATTCGATTGCAATGGTATCGGCGCGGTTGAATCCCATCTTTTGGCTTGCCTTTCTGGTGAGCCACAGCATGAAGGCGACGAAGGCGGCAGCGAACACAACGAGGAAAGCCAAATCCCACAGGGAAATAGAGGACCAAATTCCGTCCACCACACCCTTGGAAAAAGCGGAATACACCACCATCGCGATTGAGCCGCGGTCCACGACCTTAGTGGCCTTGCTTTGTGCAACCTTGCCTACCCAGCGCCGAGTAAGCTGACCTAAAACAAATGGCGCCAACAATAGAAGGGCAATTTCGCCGAATACTGACGTATCGATGTGAACTCCTCCCCCAGTTCCCATGAGGAACATGACGAGCAATGGAGTGATGATCACTCCCACCAAGTTTGAGGCAGAAGCCGATACGATTGCGCCTGCCACGTTTCCTTTCGCGATTGAGGTGAAGGCAACCGAAGATTGCACCGTGGATGGGACCAGCGTGAGGAATAAGATGCCCAGGTACATGTCGTGCGATATGACAGCGGTGAGCGGCCGCAGTGCTATGCCTATTAGCGGGTAAACCACAAAGGTAAAAGCGAGAATTGTGAGGTGTAGCCGCCAGTGTTTTAGTCCGTTGAGGGCTTCTTGCGTGGAAAGCCTCGCGCCATACAAGAAGAAGAGTAGCGCGATGGCTACGTTTGTTAATTGGCCGAATATGTCGGCAAAGTTCCCGCGGGCTGGTGCGATTATCGCAATGATGACCGCCAGGATAATGAGGACAATAAGCGGGTCGGGCTTCTTCAAACGCTGCAGCATGCTAAGAGTTTAAACCCCACCACTCCTCATATGCTGCAGATACTCCGGTCAAGAGAACACAACCCGTGTAGTTTCACGTGAAACCACACGGGAGATACGCTTTAGGCCGTGGTGACGTTAGAGCCGTCTTGTTTAACTTCGTATTCTTCCAATGGATCGCGCCCTGGGCCGGAGATTACGCTTCCATCGCTGAGATTGTAGGAGGTGTTGTGTGCCGTGCAAGTGGCCGTCATACCATCAATCTCGGTGATTGGATTGCGTTGGTGGGGGCAAGTTTGGGAGTAGGCCTTAAATTCGCCTTCTTTAGGCTGGGTGAAGATCACGCCATCGACAATCTTCGCGGAGCCAATCGGAATCTCGGTAGCCGCAATTTCTGCGGACGGAGAGGAGCCACAGGCTGCGGCGTAGGCGCCTGCAAATGTGGTGGCGGTTCCAAGTAAGAACATTCGACGGGAGCACTTGATCATGCTTCTACTCTAGCCTGTCGGTCTTGTGTATTGTGCCGTTCCCGTTTGTCCGGTTGGAATTAAAGTTTCACGTGAAACTCTGAAGTTAGTCAGCTAGGAGCCCCTCCCACGTCTCCGGAGAGCCATCGGAGGTAGCGACAAGTTCATAGGTACCGGAGTTAATCCCTAAATCATCTACGATGCTCTGAGCAGATTGCTGTTCTTGCGCTTCTGCTAGGGGCGTCGTTGCCTTGTGGTCTTGCTCGGCGTACGTGCCGATGACAAAAGTTGAAGCGGCGATGGCCGCCAGGGCGGTACTTTTCTTCATGCACTATATTCTGCCCTTCAGAGGACTGGTTGCGCTCTTGCCTGTCAGGGTTCCATGGCAGCTTTACGCAACCTCTACCCTCTCTCGCAGGAATCGCAATGGTGCAGTGAATCAACTATAGAGTTAGTCAAGTATGGGTTAATGCCAGACAGAGACTCGGAGTAAAATATCGACAGTTACTAAAAAGGGGTAAGCACTATTATCCTGCTAAATAAAGTCACTGTGACTACTGTAAAGTGCTCGGCGATAGTTCGACACGAATACCATAGCTACAAAAATTCCCCTTCTGGACGGAAGAGAATCTTTCTCCAGAAGGGGTCGGTTGCTCAGCGGCGCGTGGCTATCTGTCGGATTCGCGAGCGGCGTGACGGAGCGCGTCGACATCAACCTGAGGGGCGGGTGCTGCGGCAACCTCTTCCCCACCGCAACCGTCGGAACCACAATTACAGGAGTCTCCACAACCCTCCTCATCCGCGTGTGCTTGTTCGTAGAGGAACGCGGCACGTGAGCCGAGGTTGGAACCGATGGAGAGGGCTAGAACTGCGGCCACAAAGGTAAGAACTGGGATAAGCCACATCCAGCCATCAGCGCGGAGCGCGACGATGCCGCCGAAGACTAAGCAGACGCCGCTGAGTATCCAGAATGGGCCGGCGACGCGATGGGCATTGTCCCATGCTTCGCGGGATTTGCGAATTTCCTGTAGGCGCAAGCCGATATAGCTATTTCCAGGCAGGCGCTTGGTCGAGGCCAAGGCTCCCACGACGATGAGAAAGACGGCGAGGATTAAAAAGATGATTCCCACAACGATCATGTACTTAGTTTAACCTTGTAGCGCCAAGATAAAAATCGTGGCTGGGGTGAGTGTTCTGGCTATGCCTCCGGTCGGGTAGTATGCCTTTAAGGTCGATCGATAGATATTGAATTGACTATTGCCTCTGTACCGCAGTGTTTCACCCTGGGATTGTTTACCAAGGGGCGAAACACCCGATTTGATTGTAAGTACATGAATCTCAAGAAACTCTCGGAATCTCTGTTGTTCCGCATCATCGTCGCCATCATCCTTGGCGTGGTGGTGAGCCAATTCGCGCCCGAATGGTTTGGCCGCGTGTTCGCCACCTTCAATGGACTTTTTAGTAACTTCCTCAATTTCTTTATTCCGGTCCTCATCTTCGCGCTTATCGCCCCGTCGATTGCTGGTCTGGGACGGGGAGCCGGAAAATGGCTGGGTGTTACTGCAGGTATTGCCTACGGCTCAACGATTGTTGCGGGTCTTCTTGCCTACGTACTTGCGCACTGGCTCTACCCCACCATGCTCAGTGGTCAGGATCTGATTACAAATGTCTCCGATATTGATGAGGGGGCACTCACTCCGTACTTCGAGGTGGAAATGGCTCCGCCTTTTGAGGTTATGACGGCTCTCTTGTTGTCATTCTGCATCGGCGTAGCGATGACTACAGTGAAGTCCGATACCTTGTATGCGGTTACAAAGGAATTGGAGAGCGTAGTAGTCAAGGTTATTTGGGGCTTTGTAGTGCCAATTCTGCCCTTCTATATCTTCGGCATGTTCTTGGGCTTGGGCATGAATGGCAATTTGGGCTCAGTACTCTCGGCCTTCGCGAAGGTCCTGATCCTGGCGGTTGTCATGACTCTGGTTTACCTGGTGCTCCAGTACATCATCGCTGGTGCCATCACCGGTAAGAATCCTTTCAAGGCATTGCGCAATATGGTGCCGGCATATTTCACCGCACTGGGAACCTCTTCTTCTGCCGCCACCATCCCGGTGTCTATGGAGTCCACCTTGAAGAATGGCATTTCGAAGCCGGTGGCAAGCTTCGTTATCCCACTGTGTGCGACCATTCACCTCTCTGGTTCCATGATTAAGCTGACGCTCTATGCCTTTGCGATTGTGTACATGGCGAACCTGGATATTAGTACGAGCACCGGCCTTGGTTTCATCTTCCTGTTGGGAATCATGATGATTGCGGCACCAGGTGTGCCTGGCGGCGCGGTTATGGTCGCAGCTGGACTACTGGCGGATATGATGGGCTTTGACGATGGCATGGTGGCGCTGATGATCGCGGCCTACATCGCCATTGACTCGGTCGGCACGGCTGCCAACGTTACTGGCGACGGCGCTATCGCGATGATCGTGGACAAGTTCGCGGGCTCCAAGAAGGACCACACCGAAGAGGAATCTGCAGAAGCAACCGCGTAGAGGCTTTTTATAGGGAACCCTCCTCAGCTGCCGAGAGCTGAGGAGGGTTCTTCGCGTCTTCAGGACTACTCTTGAGTCGCTGCCTTCATGCGAGCTACATACTCGGCGAGTTCCTTATGCAATGCTCTCTCGTCGGAAATGCGGCCTGGAGTTCCTTCCACTGGCCTGCCTTCCGCGTCTGTTTCACGTGAAACGTGGCGATCGATAATCTTGGTGATTGCGGAGCCAGTAATGGCGCCCGCTGCCCCAGCGGTCACGGCATCGCACACGTGTTGCGGCGAGGAAATGCCGAATCCTAGCAGTACCGGAGGTCCATCGAATCTTTTGATGTTGGCGACGACTTCTTCGAGCCCAATAGTCTCGGATTCCTTTTCGGCACCGGTAACTCCATCTCTCGATACTGCGTAGATATAGCCGCGCGAACATTGAGCGACGCCCTCGAGGGTGTGCGCAGTAGCGCGGGCCGGGGCGATAAAGATTGGGTCAATACCGGCCTTTTCTGCTGCGGTGATGAATGGAGCACCTTCGCGCACGGGGACATCGGGAAGCAAGATGCTGTCCGCGCCCGCTTCTGCAAACTCGGCGTAGAACCGGTCGAAACCGCGAGTGAACGCCACATTGCCGTAGATGAGGATGCCGATGGGAAGCTCGGGAAATTCCGCGCGTATTGTTCGCACCTGTTCCAAGGCGGAATCTACGGTGGCGCCGCCATCGATCGCGCGAAGGTGGGAGGCCTGAATGGTGGGGCCGTCGGCCACTGGGTCAGAAAATGGAACACCTAGCTCCAATGCATCGGCTCCGGCCGCGACGACGGTTCGCACGATGGCCAGCGTGTGCTCTGGCGTGGGATCGCCCAACATGAGGAATGGGACGAAAGCACCCTCTCCCCTGTTGCGTAGTGAGCGGAATAGGTCTTCGTATCGGGTGCTCATTAGTTCTTCTCCTGGAGCTTAAATTCTGGGTGGTTCTCAAGGGTGTGGCGAACGTGGTCGATATCCTTATCGCCGCGGCCGGAAAGGGAGACCAAGATGTTGATGTCCTCATCCTTCCGCTTCAAGGCGTAGGCCAACGCGTGAGAGGATTCGAGAGCGGGAATGATGCCTTCCTTAGTGGAAAGAAGCTGGAATGCTTCGAGTGCTTCGACGTCAGTAATGCCGACATATTGCGCGCGGCCACTGGCGTGTAAGTGCGCGTGCTGTGGTCCTACACCTGGGTAGTCGAGTCCGGCGGAAATAGAATAGGATTCTTCCACTTGGCCGTCCGCGTTGCGCATGAGGTAGCTGCGCGCGCCGTGGAGGATGCCAACCGTACCGCTGTTGATGGTGGCACCGTGCTTGCCGGAGTCTAGACCTTCGCCGCCAGGTTCGGCGCCGACGAGTTCCACTTCCTCTTCCTCAATGAAGTCTGCGAACATGCCGATTGCATTGGAGCCGCCTCCGACACACGCTACGACTACATCCGGTAGCCCACCGGTGCGCTCAAGCATTTGCGCTTTAGCCTCTTCGGAGATGACCTTGTGGAACTCTCGGACGATGGTTGGGAATGGATGAGGTCCGGCCGCGGTACCGAGGAGATAGTGGGATTCATGGAAAGTGGCGGTCCAATCACGGAGGGCTTCATTCACCGCGTCCTTAAGAGTTCCGGATCCGGTGTCGACGGCGACGACCTTCGCTCCCATCAGCTCCATACGGAATACGTTTGGCTGCTGTCGGGCCACATCTTTCGCACCCATGTAGATCACACACTCGAGATCCAGCAATGCGCACGCAAGTGCAGTAGCGGTGCCGTGCTGGCCCGCTCCGGTCTCCGCAATAATGCGTGTCTTCCCCATCCGCTTTGCTAACAGTGCCTGGCCGAGAACTTGGTTCGTCTTGTGTGCTCCACCGTGTACGAGGTCCTCACGCTTGAGGAAGATGCGCGCCTTGCCCCCGAGGTTCCTCGCCTCTGTAATTGGTGTGGGACGGCCGAGATAGTCACGCAACAGCGCGCTCAGCTCTTTGCGAAAGACTGGATCGTTTTGTGCTTCGACAAAAGCCTTTTCAAGTTGGTCGAGTGCTGGGATGAGGGATTCGGGGACGAACTGTCCGCCGAATTCACCAAAGTATGCCGGAAGAAGCGTTTCACGTGAAACTGTCATCGTTCTCTTCTTTCTATGGGTGTGTGTAGTTTCGGATGGTGCTAAAGGCTTGGGCGATCAATGAGGAGTCCTTGCGGCCGGGCGCATACTCCAAGCCTGAGTTGAGGTCCAATCCCAAGGTTCCGATTCTCAGTGCCTCTTCGAGGTTCTCTACCCGGAGCCCTCCGGCGAGGAGGGATTTCTGCTTCACTTCATCGGGAATCGTCTGCCATTCAAAAGTGGTTCCTGTCCCGCCGCTGCCGGAGTCGAGGACGAGGGCCTCTACTTCTGGTACTAGGTCCGGCGTTAAGGCAGCGAATTCAGAGTTATTCATGTCGATGGCTCGCCAAAGGTTAAGGCCGTCAGCGACGCCCCGAACATCGTGAAGGAATTGCAGCTCTGCTTCCCTACTCCCTTGGAATGGGGCGTGAAGCTGGAGAACTTTGAGGCCGGGGATCTGGGCTATGCTCCGCAGCGTTTCCACATCCGTAGAGCGCGTCACGGCTACGTACTCCAGCTCTGGTTCCGCGGAAATGATGCTTTGTGCGGTTTCACGTGAAACACTGCGAGGTGAATCCGGCGCGAAGATGAGTCCCCCGTAACGGGCTCCAGCAGCGCGCGCTGATTGTGCGGAGGAGGCGGTGGTAAGGCCGCATACTTTGTTGGCACCATAGACGAGGTCGCGCGCCGCCCGATCGATGTCCTCCTGGGAGGTGAGCTGGGAGCCTACAAGGAAGGCATGTGCGTGGACCCCTAACCGGCGGACGGTGGCATTATCGCAGATTCCAGATTCGGAAACTATCGCCTTTCCGTCTGGAACATGGCGGGCTAGGCGTTCAGTGCGCCCTAGATCGATGCTGAGATCGTGGAGGTTGCGGTTGTTGATGCCGATGATATCGACGCCGAAATTCACCGCGCGATCCACTTCGTCCTCGGTGATGGCTTCAGTCAAGACGTCTAGGCCGAGTTCGTCCGCCAGTGCCTTGAGCTCACCGTAGGTGTCATCGTCCACGATAGACATCATGAGCAAGATGGCATCGGCGCCGTAATAACGCGCGGCATAGACCTGGATGGGATCGACAATGAAGTCTTTGCACAGCACCGGTACATGGGTGGATAGCGCGACGGTCTGCAAGTGGTCGTAGTCGCCGCCAAACCGATTGGGCTCGCATAACACCGAGATGGCGGAGGCGTAACGGGAGTAGATCCGGGCGATATCACTGGGCCGATAGTCTTCACGGATCATGCCGAGGGACGGCGAGGCGGACTTGCACTCCATGATGAAGCGGTTGGTGCCACGGAGGGCGTCGGCAAGCGAACGCTCCGAGCGTGGCACGCTAGCTAAGTCCACGTGGGATAGCCGCTCCCGGAGTGCGGGCAGGTGAGTGCGGCGCTGGGCGACGATCTCCTCGAGTACCGTGGGTAATGCATTTCCCGACATTAACTCTCCTCCCCTACGGCATAGTTGGTGTTCTCGTGGAGCGCGAGCCACTGTTCAACAGTGCCGCTGCTAATCAGTTCCTTTGCGTGAGTGACTCCCGCCGCGATAGTCTCCGTGGTCCCGTTGAGGTAAAACATGGCGCCGGCGGTGGCGGCAATGGCGTCACAATGGGCGGGCTCGCCACGGCCGGCAAAAACCGCACGGAGGGCTTGGGCATTGGCGGCGCCGTCGCCGCCGGCTAGGTCCGCTAGTTCGTGGCGCTTGATGCCAAGGTCTTCTGGGGTGAGCTCATAAGTGACAGTCTCGCCGTCGTTGAGCTCCCAGGCCTGCGTAGTGCCGTGGGTAGCAATCTCATCGGTGCCAGCACCGTGGACTACCAAGGCGCGCTTTCGGCCGAGTTCTCGGAAGACTTCCGCGATGAGTTGGCCTTGCGCCGGGTTGGCGATGCCCATGATTTGGAGAGAGGGGCGTCCTGGGGACAGGAGCGGCCCTAGCGTATTGAAGATGGTGGGGATACCTAGCGCCTTGCGCACCGGTTGTACGTGGGCGACGGCTGGGTTGTAGGCCGGGGCGAATAGGAACGTGAAGTTGGAAGCTTTAAATTGGCGCACTGCTCGGGCGGCGTCTAGGTCCAGTGGGATATTCAGGGCTTCGAGAACATCGGCCGATCCGGACTTGGAAGAGACCGAGCGGTTGCCATGCTTGATCATCTTCACTCCCCCGGCGGCGGCAACGAGGGAGGCGCCCGTAGTGATATTGATGGTATTCGCGCCATCGCCACCAGTGCCGGCCGAATCCATGAGTTCTTCTCCGGTGATGGGGAATGGATAACCCACTTTCAAGAAAGCTTTGGCCGCGCCGGCAATGTCTGCGAAGGTCTCGCCGCGGGTGCGGATATGGGTAAGCAGCGCCGCGATATGAATATCGTCGTAGTCACCCACGGCCAAGGGGGTAAATACCTCCATGGCTTCTTCGATGGTGGGCTGAGGGTTATTCAGGAAGGCTTGCAAGGTACGCAGGGGATGGTGGTTCATTTTTAGTTCTCCGTATCCATAGTGGTGTGCGTATATAATTGATTGATGCAACGCTCAAGCATGAGGGGGCCGCGGGGCGTGAGGATGGACTCGGGGTGGAACTGGACGCCGAGGGCGCTACCGTCATCCGTTTCGGCCGCCATGGCTACCTCTCCGATGTCCGTGGACGTACGCGCGAGACAACGCATCCCCTGAGGGAGGTCCGCGCATCCAAGGGAGTGATAGCGCGCCACCGGAACTTGCGTACCGAGGTGACCCGGTTGGTCCGGCTCGGTATCAGTGGCAAGGTCCTGAAAGACGGGGTGCGTTACCCCGGCCTCGGTAAGAGTCATCGGGACGGATTTCCCGTGTACGGGCCCGCACGGTTCGACCGCGCCGCCGTGGTGCTCGAGTAGCGCTTGGAAGCCGAGGCACACGCCGAGGATGGGGATGGTGCCTAGGGTGGCGTCGATAAGCTCCATCATGCAGCCGGCGTCCCGTGGATGGCCGGGGCCCGGGGAAAGCACAATAATGTCGGGCTGCGCGCGCAGCACGTCGTGCACCGCTACGGTATTTCGAAAAACGGTGGTATCGAACCCAGCGAGGGCATCGACGAGGTTGTAGACAAAAGAATCGTGGTTATCCAGAAGGACAATATGCGGCGAGCTCATCGCTGTACCTCCAATTCGGCTCCGTGTGCCATGGCGATGGCATGGAGGACGGCGTAGGCCTTATGCACCGTTTCATCGGCCTCGGCTTGCGGCACTGAATCCTTGACCACGCCGGCGCCGGCCTGCACCACTGCGGTGCCGTCCTGGACGTAGGCCGAGCGGATGACGATGCAGTTATCCATGGCTCCATCGCCGCGCAGGTATCCCACCGCCCCGCCATAGGAGCCGCGGCGCTTTCCTTCCGTGCGGCGTATCAGTTCGGTGGCGCGAAGTTTGGGCGCTCCCGTAAGCGTTCCCATGTTCATGCACGCACGGTAGGCATCGAGCGCATCGAAGTCCGGGTGGAGCGTCGCCGTGACGCGGGAGACCAAGTGCATCACTCGCGAGTAGCGGTCAACGTGCAGGAGTTCGGCCACCTGCCGGCTGCGGGGCACGGCCACGCGAGCGAGGTCATTGCGCGCTAGGTCTACCAGCATCGTGTGTTCCGCAATCTCCTTGTGGTCTGTGCGCATGTCCAGCTCGTTGCGAATATCCAGTTCATGGTTGATGCTGCCATCCGGGTTGAGCCCGCGCGGCCGAGTTCCGGCGATGGGATAGAGCTGGACCTGCCTATCTTCCGGCGTGAATTTGAGGTTCGATTCTGGCGAGGCGCCAAAGAGCTCATAGTCGGCACCGCGGACGTAGAACATATAGGGCGAGGGGTTGGTCTCGCGCAGCGCCCGGTAAGCAGCCAGGGCGTTGGGGCAGTCCACGGTGAAGGCGCGCGCGGGCACTACTTGGTAGATATCGCCGGCGTGAATATTGCTTTTAAGCTTGTCGACGTCCGCCCGAAACCCTGTATCATCCACATCGGCCACCGCTCGGATCCTTTCCCTTTGCGGCGCCGCGGGGCGAGCGGCCGCCGGCAGTGAGGCAAGAGAGTCCAACTCTTCCCGCAGGCGCTTGTCGTCGATGTCCCAGCCTTCTAGGTGCGCAGTCCCTTGCAGGTGGTCCACTGCCAGGACCGTTTGGGCTACCAAGAATTCATAGTCCGGGTAAGTGTTGGCCCCCGGTTTAACCTCGGGCAGTTCCTCAAAAGTAGCGAGGTAGTCATAGGCGAATCCGCCCCCAAGGAACGGCAATAGTGGAGAGGAATAGTTGGCTTCTAATTGCAGGAACCGCAAAACATCAGCGGTAGATTCGGCAAGAAGCCGTTCCCGCTCGTCTGGGTGTGTGGAGAGCGAGAACTCGAAAGCCGCGGTGGTAGTTTCACGTGAAACTAAGTGATGGTGGAACCGCTCCTCCAGGGAAGGAAGGAGCGACTCCCCCCGCTTCCGTGAGAGCGCGTACTTCTACCGTCTGGCCGTGGCACGTTACTTTCAGGGCCGTCTTGAGCACGGCGAGGCAGTTGAGATTCTTCTTGGTCTCAATGTCTGCGCTCTCGAGCAATAGGGAGTCGTGCGGTTGTGCGAGGCCGTCAAAGATTGCGGCCGCATCGCTGCCGTAGGAGAGATCGCGAGTGGCGGTGTATGGCATTGCAGTGCCCTTTCGGTGGGTGAGGGAAACTGGGAAATGGATAGCGAGCTTCCGCGAGCAGGGGGCACTAAAACGCCAAAAGGCCCGCAGAATGCGAGCCTAAAAATGGGAGGTGAAATAGGGCCCGCGGGTTACGCGCGCCACCACCAAGCAGTAGTCATCTTCTTCATATCGGTCATACTAACCTACATTTCTATAGCTTGGAAGGTAATTGATAAAAATATTCGCCCACTCCCCTATGTTGCCATGCCTGGCGCAGGACCAAGAAGACCGGCTATCGATTCGCGGTACTGTGGGGTGCATTCACGCAATGGAGAAAGGTGATGAATATGAGCATTGATCAGAAGGAACTATTAGCGAAGGTCCCCACCCAGCTATTGATTGGCGGACAGTGGCGCGACGCGTCTTCCGGCGAGACCTTTGACGTAGAAAACCCGGCGACAGGCGCGACCATCGCCACGCTGTCCTCAGCGAATTCTGATGATGCGGTGGCTGCCCTCGATGCTGCCTGTGCGGTCCAGGATGAGTGGGCGCGCACCACCCCGCGCGAGCGCGCCGATATTCTCCGCCGCGCCTTTGAGTTGGTACACGAGCGCGCCGATGAGTTTGCCACCCTGATGACCCTTGAAATGGGAAAGCCCTTTGCCGAGTCCCAGGGTGAGGTCACCTATGGCGCGGAATATTTGCGGTGGTTTAGTGAGGAAGCCACGCGTGACTATGGCCGCTACTCCCCTGTCCCGGAAGGCACCTTGCGCATGGTTACCCGCCGCAAGCCCGTGGGTCCGTGCCTTTTGATTACGCCGTGGAACTTCCCCCTCGCCATGGCCACCCGAAAGGTTGCCCCGGCCGTTGCCGCGGGCTGCACCATGGTCCTGAAGCCGGCCAAGCTGACGCCGCTCACCGCGCAGTACTTCGCGCAGACCATGCTCGATGCCGGCCTGCCGAAGGGCGTGCTCAATGTGGTCTCCGGCAGCTCCGCTTCGGCCATTTCGGAGCCTTTGCTTGCCGACGCCCGCTTGCGCAAGCTCTCCTTCACCGGTTCTACCCCAGTGGGCAAAACCCTCCTCAAGGGTGCCGCGGACAATGTCTTGCGCACCTCCATGGAGCTAGGCGGTAATGCACCGTTCATTGTTTTCGAGGATGCGGATATCGACCAAGCGGTTGCGGGAGCCATGGGCGCGAAGATGCGCAATATTGGCGAGGCTTGCACCGCGGCTAATCGCTTCGTGGTGCACGAGTCCGTGGCGGAGGAGTTTACGCAGAAGCTGGCAACAGAGTTTGAGAAGCTCGTCGTCGGCAATGGCATGGACGAAGGTGTGACGTGTGGTCCGCTGATTGAGGCTAAGGCACTCGACAATATCGCAGCCCTGGTTGAGGATGCGGTGGACAAGGGCGCGACCGTTGTCACCGGCGGCTCTCGCGGCGAGGGCGCGGGCCACTTCTATGCGCCCACAATCCTGAGCAATGTTTCACGTGAAACTCGCGTGGCTCAGGAAGAAATTTTTGGACCGGTTGCTCCTATCCTTACCTTTAAGGATGAATCGGAAGCGCTAGAGATTGCGAACGATACGGAGTACGGACTTGCCTCCTATGTATATACGGAGGATTCCGATCGCCTCTGGCGCGTTGCCGACGGCCTCGAGTTTGGCTTGATGGGATTCAATGCCGGTGTCATCTCCAATGCCGCTGCCCCATTCGGTGGAGTCAAGCACTCTGGTTTAGGACGCGAAGGCGGCGCCGAAGGTATTGAGGAATATACCTCGGTGCAGTACTTGGGTATCCGTGATCCTTATGCCGGCGCCTAGGATTCAAGAACTTTTCTTAAGCGTGAATAAGTCAACGCTACCTACACAGTGCGTAGCATTTTTCCAGTTCAAGGTGTAGCGGTTGCCGGTAGCCGCCCGTGTACGGGCGGCGTCGATAAGGGCCTGGAAAGCCTTTCAATTAACCTTTGCAGCCTGCGGGGCGTATAGTGCCTCTCCGTATAATTCAATTTCTATTTCCTTCGTCTGCGATGCGCGGCCTTATGGCCAGCGCGTGGAGAAGGAATTTTCTTTTTGTAATTTGGAGTGAGTATATGACGCCTACAGAATCTGCAGCGGCTAAGCCGCCGCTGATTACGCCTACGTTTGTCCTCGCGTGGGTGGCTAATTTTTGTCAGTTCTTGGTCTTTTACCTGTTCGTAACCACCATGGCCCTCTACGCGGTAGAGAGTTTCGGGGCATCGGATACCGTCGGTGGTTTCGCCTCCAGTGCCTTTGTTCTGGGCGCGACGTGCATGCGCGTGTTCTCCGGCTGGATCGTGGACCGCGTGGGCCACAAGAAGGCGGCCTTGGCTTCCCTAGCCTTCGTCACAGTAGTAGCTGTGGCGTACTTTTTTGCGCATAATGTTGCGGTCTTGATTATCGTGCGAATGGTGCACGGCGCGGCCTATGCCTTGACCTCCACCGCACTTATGGCCGTGGCGCAGTCCGTTATCCCACACGAACGCCGTGCGGAAGGCACCGGATACTTCGCTCTGGGCACTACCCTGGCAACCGCGTTTGGTCCAGCTATCGGCCTGTTATTGGCTAATAACATCGGCTACACCACGCTTTTTGCTGTCGCCCTTGGTGCAAATATTGTTTCCCTGATCCTGGCCTTGGTGCTGCGCTATCCGGCCGAGGTTTCCTCCGAAAAGCCGGCCTTTAGGCTGCGCAATGCCGTGCACCCCAACGTGGTTCCCATCGGTCTATTCATGCTCCTAGTCGGCATCGCCTACTCCGGCGTGGTGACCTACCTCAACGCCTACGCCCGCAAGGAAGACCTGGCCACCGGCGCAGGGCTCTTCTTTATCGGCTATGCGGTCACGATGCTCATCATGCGCTTCTTCTTGGGCCGTATCCAGGACCATAAGGGTGATAATGCCGTAATGTACCTCGGCTTGGCCGCCTTCGTCGTGGCCCTGCTGATCATGGGCTTCCCCACCAATGACGCCATGCTGGTGGTCGCGGGCGCCTGCACCGGCTTGGGTTTCGGCACCCTCAGCCCCGCCTGCCAAGCCATCTCCGTGCGCTCGGTGTCTGCCGCGCAGATGGGCGCGGGCATCTCCACCATGTTCCTGCTCATGGACCTCGGCATTGGCCTGGCCCCGTTTGGCTTGGGCCCCATCGTTGCGGCAACTGGCTTTGACACGATGTATCTCATTCTCGCGGGTCTCGTGGTCATCGCCGCTATCTACTACTTCTTCGTGCACGGCCGCTTCCCTAAGGCGAAGGGGCACCATCTGAGCTTTGAAGAGGGAAAGTAACACCCTCCTTCGCACTCAGCATGTAAAGCACGCCAGCGCTTAGCGCTGGCGTGCTTTTGTTTTGCGCGCACTCCGGGCAAGAAGAGTGTGCTGGCCTCGCCGGTAAGCTAAAGATCCAGACACAGTCTGCGGTTCCGGAAGTAGAGTATGCGTCGAGACCCGCTGAGCATGGATGTGCTGATTAACGGTCCCGTTGCCTACTGCATGTTTGGGCGCATCGAGTACCGGCGGAACAACGGGACATTGCTGAGCTCGACATGGCGGACTATGAGTGCTTGTGTAACTAGGTGCGAAGCGAGTTCTGTTGGTGAGCGGGCAGGCAGCCAGCATCGATAACGCGCCGGGCAAGGGCGCGGTCGCCCATCTTGGCGGCAAAGGCGATGCGCATGGTGATGTCGTGGCTGGGTGGGTTATCTAGCTCAATGGCGTCGCCGGGGCGAATGCGGCCGGGGGAGATGATGCGCAGGTAGGTGCCGCAGTCGCCGCGCGCGGTCCAGCGCTTGAGCCAGCCGCGCTCCCCTAGCCAGCCGGCGAAGGTGGCACACGGTTGGCGGGGCACGGATACTTCAAGCACGGCGGTGCCGATGCGCACGCGCTGATTGATGAGCAGAGCAGAGAGATCGATGCCCTGCGTGGTGAGGTTTTCGCCAAAGCCGCCGGAGGCCAGCGGGCGGGAAAGCTCGGATTGCCAGTAATCCAGTTCCTCGCGGGAGTAGGCGTAGACGGCTTTATCGTTGCCGCCGTGATGTTTGGCGTCACCAATTATATCGCCGCGCACGCCGGACCCATCGCCATAATGGGGTCCGGGTGCTGCCAGATCGATAAAGTCTTGCGGCTTTTTGTCGATTCCCGAAAACTCATGCCGCCCGCTCGGGTCCGGCCGGCGGACGGCGACATTGGTGGAGACGACCTGCATGCCTGTCACCCTAGCTGAGTGTGAGCGCCTCCGCGGTGAGAATATCGCGGTAGAAAAGCTGCGGGGCGAGGGAGACGGCCTCGGCGAGCTGCGGGAGGGCGTCGTCAAGCGTGGCAGCGAAAGCAGGGTCCGCCAGCTTGCCATTGGCCACACCGCGCGCCGTGATGGCAAAGACATAGGAAATAAACGGCATCCAGGCGGAATCGCCGAGCTCCGAATTGCCATCGCCAAAGGCGTCCAGCGCGAGCAGGGTATGCAGCACGGACTTATCGACGCCCAGCTGTTGCAGCGTCACCCGCAGCTGCATTGCGGTGCTACGCAGGTTGGAAATGGTGCCCAAGCGGGTGAGCGCAAGGTCATTGGCAAAGCACTCGCGCAGTGCGGCGATGCGGTGGGCATCATCGCAGAGCTGGTCGCTGGCCGTAGCCGGCGTAGGTGCCTCGCCCGTGGCACTCATCAGCAGCATGGGGCGGGTGACATCGTCGACGCCGGTGGACGGCACGCGCGCGAGGGAGGCGGAGCCGTGGGCTTCGACGTAGTCATGGGCGGCGTCGGCAAGCGCGGCCAAGAGCGAGGAAGGTTCGCCGGCCGGCTCCTCGCGGCGGAAGGTGCGGGAGACCAGGCCGGTGCGGACAAAGGCGCGCATGCGCTGCCCCGGCTCAAAGTCCGCGGCCATAAGGGCATCCATGCTGGCGCGCGGATCGGCCTCAATCTCCTTGATGATTCTCTCGAAGGTTTCCTTGGCTTTGGGTGCGAGGCGGCGCATGGCCGCGTAGGTAGGCCACAGGCCCTCGGTGTTTTCGGTTTCACCGTCCTGGAAGATGATGAGTGCGCTAGCCGGCGGGTACTGCGGCGCGGCCAAGTCGCTGGCCGGCTCATCCTCGCGGAAGTCCACGATGAGGTGGCCGGCGTCCAGCAGCTCCTCGGGCAGCTCAAAGCCTTCCTCAGTGGGCTCCAGCGGTTGCGGCTCGCCCGCTGGGTTGCCCAGCGGCCACGCCCAAGCCAGCAGCTCTACCTCCTCCTCATGCGCCTGCTCGGGGACGAGGATGCCGTCCTCAATGGTTGCGCGGGCGACCAACGGTGCCTTGCGCACGGTGGCGATGGCTGCATAGATGAGGTCGCTGGCCGCGGTGGCCTCATATTCCATGACGCGACGCTCAAAGCTGCGCTTCTGGTGCGCTGCGCGCTCCTTTTCCGGCAGTCCTTCGAGGTATTCCTCATAGGACAACGTGGACCACAGGAGGTAGAGCTCCAGCGAGGTTTTCTTCGTCAGCGCCGACTTTAGCGCGCGGTTTGGCACGGACAGGCTGGTGGCGGCCTCCGTAGAGCCATTGGCGGTGACCAGGTCCCTAATTTTCTGGTTCTTATCAATAACCACGAACTTTGCCAGCGGCAGTGGCTCCGGTGAGTGGATGGTAAAAAGTGCATTCGCATCGAGCTGGTCCGCCAGGATGACCTGCTTATCCAGGTAGTCCACGGGCTCGGCCGCGGTGCGCTTCACGCGAGTTCGAATCGTCGCCGGTTCCACCTGGAAGGTCAGCTCATAGCCGGCCTCACTGCCGACGGTCTCCTCGCGCACGCCTTCGTCCTCGCCAAAGACGCGCTGGCCCTTTTCCATCTGGATAGCCTTTCCCGGCGCAGAGGCTAGGGCATAGCTAAACGGCGAAAGGTTGCCCAGGGCATCGATAAAGCGGAAGTTGGTGCCGCGCGGGCCCTCGTTTTTGGCACGCATGTGCAGCGACTCCGCAAAATTGAGGTACTGGATATCCACCAGCTCCTCGTCCTTGTACAGGGTGAAGCGGTAGCGGCCTACCCAGGGATCCTCGAAGGCGTCTGCGGGAAGCACCTCGTGAATACCCTCCGGCAGTTCATCCTCCAGCACGGCCTCCTCTTCCCCACCAATGGGGACATAGGCCAGCTCCATGCTGAGTTCCGTATTGGCGATGACCCGCGGGGACTGGGTATAGACCAGTTCGCCATCGAGGCCGTGGGCATTGGGTAGCGTCTTCACGGCCATGTCCCAGGCAAAATCAGGGCTGCCGGAGACCTTGATGGTCGCGGGTTCCTGGCGCGGAACCTCCACGGTGAAAGACTGGCTGACCTCTACCGGGGCGATGGTCCAGCCCTCCCATGCGCCGTGGGGACGGGCCTCGCCGACCTTGGCCTTGGCTAGCTCCGTGCCGGCGGGGGCGATGAAGGTATAAGAGCCCTTGGCCACCGCGGTGGTGGTATCGATTGGGCGATGGGTGGAATCGAGCAGCAATCCGCCATTGGCCACGCCGGCGAATTCCACGGTGTGTTCCTCAAAGGAGACGCTGAGGTGGCTAAAGGCACGCGGCATGCTAATCCACAAGCCGGGCTCCTCGCCCTCCACGTAGTAGAACTTGCGGGTGTCCTCGCTGCCGTCGAGCAGCTGTGCGGTCACGGTCCATTGGGGATCTTCTGGCTCATAACCTGCGGTTACGGCCGGTAGGTACAGATCCAATGTGTCGGTAGCTGGGGAGAGGCGCAGGTGCGGGATTCCCTGGAATACCGCTGCGTCTGCAAAAGATGATAGCTGGCTGCGAAACTTCTCCTGGCTCATTTACCCCAGCCTAGATCATTTTCATGCAGATCTGCATTTTGGCTGCGAGCGGCGGAAATGACGCGAAAACCGGGGGCGATTACGGCGGGGATTTTGGGTGTGCGTGCCCTGCGGAACGCGGAAAGCGTAGTGAACTACCCCGCGCCGGGATGCGGCTATTACACTATGTGACTATGACTACCCAGAGCGATTCCACTTCGTACCGCTATACCCCGGAGCTGGCGAACCAGATCGAGAAGACCTGGCAGCAGTACTGGAAAGACAATGGCACCTTTAGTGCCCCGAACCCGGTCGGCGAGCTCGCCACCGATGCGGGCGAGTTGCCTAAGGAAAAGCTCAATGTGCAGGATATGTTCCCCTACCCTTCCGGTGCGGGCCTGCACGTGGGACACCCACTGGGATATATCGCCACCGATACTTACGCCCGCTATAACCGCATGCTGGGCAAGAACGTGCTACACACCTTGGGCTACGACGCCTTCGGCCTGCCGGCCGAGCAGTACGCCATCCAGACTGGTACCCACCCGCGCACCACCACCGAGGCGAATATTGAAAACATGCGCCGCCAGCTGGGCATGTTGGGCCTGGGCCACGATCCGCGCCGCTCTGTGGAATCAACCGATCCGGAATTCTTCAAGTGGACGCAGTGGATCTTCCTGCAGATTTATAACTCTTGGTTCGATGAGGAGCAGCAGAAGGCGCGCCCGATTGCAGAGCTCATCAAGGAACTAGAGGCCAATAAGCGCACCACTAAGGATGGCCGCTACTACGAGGACCTCACCGAAGAGGAAAAGGCCGCGGCCATCGATGAATTCCGCCTGGTCTACCTGTCTAATTCCACGGTGAACTGGTGCCCGGGCTTGGGTACCGTGCTGGCAAACGAGGAGGTCACCGCTGAGGGTAAGTCCGAGCGCGGCAATTTCCCAGTCTTCCGCAAGAACCTCTCGCAGTGGATGATGCGCATTACCGCCTACTCCGATCGCTTGCTGGATGACCTGGAGCTTTTGGATTGGCCGGACAAGGTCAAGTCCATGCAGCGCAATTGGATTGGCCGTTCCCGCGGCGCAGAGGTCTCCTTCCCTGCCGAGGGCTACGAGATTGAGGTCTTTACCACCCGCCCGGATACCCTCTTCGGCGCCGAGTACGTGGTGCTGGCCCCGGAGCACGAGCTTGTCGACGCCCTCCTCTCCCCCATCCCTTATGACGATGACGTGGATGAGCGTTGGACCTATGGCCACGATGATCCGAAGGAGGCCGTGGAGTCCTACCGCACCGATATTGCCGCCAAGTCCGACCTGGAGCGCCAGGAGAACAAGGAAAAGACCGGCGTCTTCCTGGGTACTTATGCCACCAACCCGGTCTCTGGCAAGAAGGTCCCGATCTTCATCGCGGATTATGTGCTGACCGGCTACGGCACCGGCGCCATCATGGCAGTTCCGGCGCACGACACTCGTGACTACGAGTTTGCCCAGGCCTTCGGCCTACCTATTACGGAGGTTGTCTCTGGCGGAAACGTGGAGGAAGAAGCCTGGACCGAGGACGGCGCGCTGGTTAATTCCTCCAATGACAAGGGCCTAGATCTCAACGGCCTGAATAAGGCCGAGGCCATTGCCGCGGCCATTGAATGGCTGGAAAAGGACGGCTCCGGCCGGGAAAAGGTGCAGTACAAGCTGCGCGATTGGCTCTTCGCCCGCCAGCGTTACTGGGGCGAGCCCTTCCCCATCGTCTATGACAAGGACGGCTTTGCCCACGCCCTGCCGGAATCCATGCTGCCGGTAGAGCTGCCGGAGGTAGAAGATTATAAGCCCGTTTCCTTTGATCCGGAGGACAAGGACTCCGAGCCACAACCTCCGCTGGCAAAGGTGCGCGATTGGGTCGAGGTAGAACTCGATTTGGGCGACGGCCCACAGACCTATTTCCGCGATACCAACGTTATGCCGCAGTGGGCGGGTTCTTCCTGGTACCAGCTGCGCTATATCGATCCCCGCAATAATGAGGCATTCTGCGATATCGAGAACGAGCGCTACTGGACCGGCCCGCGTCCAGAACAGCATGGCCCGCAGGACCCGGGCGGCGTGGACCTCTACGTCGGCGGCGTCGAGCACGCGGTGCTGCACCTGCTCTACTCCCGCTTCTGGCATAAGGTGCTCTTTGACTTGGGCTTTGTTAGCTCCCAAGAGCCTTACCGCCGCCTGTACAACCAGGGTTATATCCAGGCCTATGCCTACACGGATTCCCGCGGCGTGTACGTGCCGGCCGCTGAAGTAGAGGAAAAGGACGGCAAGTTCTACTACAACGGCGAAGAGGTCAATCAGGAGTACGGCAAGATGGGTAAGTCCCTGAAGAATGCCGTTGCTCCGGACGATATTTGCCGCGACTTCGGTGCCGATACTCTGCGCGTTTATGAGATGTCCATGGGTCCGCTGGATACGTCTCGCCCGTGGGCTACCAAGGATGTCGTAGGCTCCCAGCGATTCTTGCAGCGCCTGTGGCGCCTGGCCGTCAACGAGGACACCGGCGAGCTGGCGACTACCGACGCCGCCTTGAGCGAGGATGACCTCAAGCAGCTCCACCGCACCATCGCGGGCGTGCGCGATGATTACGAGAACCTGCGGCTTAATACCGTGGTGGCGAAGCTCATCGAGTACGTCAACTACCTGACCAAGACCTACCGCACCGAGGCCCCACGCGCCGCCGTGGAGCCGATCGCACAGTTGGTCTCCCCCATTGCCCCGCATATTGCGGAGGAACTGTGGCAGCGCTTCGGCCATGATGAGACCATCACCTACCAGCCCTTCCCCACTTTTGAGGAAAAGTACCTGGTCGATGATGAGATCGAGGTGCCGGTTCAGATCAATGGCAAGGTCAAGGCTCGCATCAATGTGGCCGCGGATGCGGACCAGGACGCGGTCTTTGACGTTGCTCTCGCCGACGCGAAGATTGCCGATCTGACTAGCGGAAAGAACGTGGTGAAGAAGATCTACGTTCCGGGCCGCATGGTCAACCTCGTGGTCAAGTAGTTACTCGTCCCAAAATTCCGTGGCGCACAGCGCAATGCCGTGCGCCCGGATCCCCTGGCCGACCTCCAGTTTCTCGTTCACAATGAGCGGGAGGCCGTCGAGGTCGCATACCCAAAACTCCCCCATGCCCAGCTCATTGCTGTGCTTGGCGACGCCCCCGATAGTCCCCGACACCTCTACCTGCGGGTTAAGCATGCTGGGCTTGAAGTTCCGGTAGAAGCGCTCTGTAGCAGGCGAAGTCAAGGTAAACTCTTCCGGCTCCCCTACCTCGTATTTCAATGCCACAGCCGCCGGCCGCACCTGTCCCCGGAGCTTTTCTCCGCCGACTGGGTTGCCTGCCGGCAGGGCGAAGGGCGCATCCGCCAATGCCGCGAACCGTAAATCCCCCGTTTCCACAATGCCGATATAAGGCGTTGCGCGATATATCGTCCCCGGTGCCTCTTCCCCACCCCGGTACGAAGGCACCGCGGCCCACTCCCCTTCGTATTCCATAGCTGTGACCGCCATGCCGGACGGGTCGGCGTGGAATAGCACTCGATCAAATCCGGGCGCCTCCCACATGTCGTGGTCGGTAGGCAGCTCCGCAATGAGTTCTTCCATATTCGCGAAGTCGAAACCGCACGTGCTAAATAGCTTATCCATGCTTGCCATTCTAAACGCTACGGTCTTCTCCGCCGGTGCGGCGATTGCGTTCGCAGCCGCATCTTTGCCGCGAGTAGTTGCTTCACTATTTAATTTTCCAGTTAAGAACATATCTACTCAAACAATGGTGAGTTTAAGCAGATAGGTATTCAAAAGGAAAATTAAAGTGCTTTCGGTAGCAAAGGTATGGGTTGGTGAAATTGTGGTTCTCGTAGACCCACATCTCTGTGCAGTAGTGGGAGTTGGTGTATCAACTCCCGGCAGGGCAATGAGTTGCTAGATCAACTATGCAGTATAGACTGGTGAAAGAAGGAGAACCAAAGGAGGAATGCGATGCGCGTGGAGCAGAGCGCGGCGTGGGGCGATTTTGTTGCCATGCAGGAAGCGCTTCACGCGCGGCTTTCTGGGGAGCTGCAGAGTGGCTCTAGATTGAGCGAGGCAGACTACGCGGTTTTGGCCGTGCTGAATCGTCGGCGCCAAACTTCTACACGCCCGCATGAATTGGCAGACGAGCTCCGGTGGGAGAAGTCGCGGCTGCATCGGCAGTTAGTGCGCATGGAGTCCCGAAAATTGGTTTCCAGGCGCGAGGCGCCGGAGTTAGGAACCCGTGCAGTTGAAGTCACTGTGACGGAAAAGGGAAGTACCGCTTTCAACGCCGCGATCGCGCGACATACCGCCGCAGTCGAGGAAATCGTGGTGGGCACCCTTAGCGACGAAGACCTACAAACCTTGGGCAGGATTTCCCGCACGTTGCTACGCGGGGTAGTTAAAGAGGGGACGTCGGAAAGCTAGAGCTTCGCGCAGTAACTGGGCATACAAAAAGGCACCCGCCGAGATGGCGGGTGCCGTACAAGACTATCTAGGGGTGGCCTAGGAAATCTTGAGGACGGTGCGTCCGTGGTGGGTGCCCTCAAGGAGGGACTTGGATTCCTCGACAACGTCCGACAGTGGAATCGTATTGGTCAGGGACTTGAGGATGGACAAGTCCAGCTTGCGCGCGAGCAGCTGCCATGCGTTCTGGCGGTAGTGCAGCGGGGCGTCGACAGAGTTAACGCCGGCCAGGTGTACGTTGCGCAGAATGAAAGGCAAGACGGTGGTGGGCAGGTCTGGGCCGGCGGCCATACCGGTGGAAGCGACGGTGCCGCCCCACACGGTGCGGGCCAATACATTGGCTAGGACGTGGGAGCCGGAGGTGTCGACGGCACCGGCATAGCTAGCCTTTTGTAGTGGCTTTCCGGACTCGGCGAACTCGGCGCGGTCCACAATGGTGTGGGCGCCTAGCTCGTGGAGGTACTGGGAGTAGTCATCCGGGCGGCCGGTCATCGCGTGAACCTCGTAGCCGGCATTGGAAAGGAGGTTCACGGCGATGGAGCCTACGCCACCGGTGGCGCCGGTGACCAGGACCGGACCATCGGGCAGCCCGCGCAGAGAATTAACACACAGTGCGGCAGTGTAGCCTGCGGTGCCAACAGCGGCCGCCTGCTCTGCGGTGAAGTCCGCGGGCAGGGCGACGGTTGCTTGGGAGTTAACGCGCTGCTTCGGAGTGTAGCCGCCGTGGCGGAATTCGCCGAGGCCATCGCCGAAGGAAGATACCAAGGTGCCAACTGGAAGGCGCTCGACGCTAGATTCAGAAACCGTGCCGACCACGTCGATGCCCGGAACCAGCGGGCTGGTACGCATGACGCCGCGGTCACCTGCGATAGCCATGGCGTCTTTGTAGTTCAGGGAAGAATAAGAAACATCGACGGTAAGGTCGCCCTCGCCGAGGAACTCTCCCTCTTCGAAGGAGGTCGTAACGGACTTATCTTCGTTGCGAGTTACTAGTAGCGTGCTCATGCTCACCATCGTACGTTAAATGTGATGCAGAGATTTAACAGCGAATCTCACGGGGATTTTTCAGGCTCGCTTGTTAACTTGAACAACATGACGATGATCACGACATCCACCCGCATCTCGCGTCAGGTTGGGGCGCGGGGCGTGCCTGCCCGGCCCACCCAGTGGCGCAATGCCGGTGTCGCCTGCGTGGTCGTTTTGATGGCGATTGCCGTAGCTACGGTGGGCAAGCCATTTATTGATATTCCCGGCGTGATCGATGCCAGTGCGCATGCCCGCCGCAGCCTCGATCTGCAAATGTTCAACGGCTTTAATAACCCTCATCCGTGGTGGGGTCCGTGGACCAATACCTTTGGCAATATCGCGCTGTTTATGCCGCTCGGGGCGTGTCTGGTGGTGCTGGGACAGAATTCGCGGCACGTCCGCTTCGGCCGCGGTGGAACTATCCTTCTGGCGATGGCGCTCAGCCTGGGTATCGAAATTACCCAATACGTATTCTCGTTGGGATTTAGCGACGTCGATGACCTCGTTTTCAACACCCTCGGTGCGTCTGTGGGCGCGTTCTTGGTAAGCCGCAGCAGCGCCAAGGGACAGCTGCGGACCGTACGCGTCATCGGATGGCTTGCGGCATTGAGCTTGGGTGCATTACTTCTTGCCGTTATGGCCGGGGTAGTTCTCTAGAAACTAGGTCTCGAGCGGTGGGCCTTAGGCTGGTTGCGGCTGAGTGGACTCTTCTGCGGCGGGATTTTCGTGCTGTGATTGCTTGCGTTCTTTAACAATGCCCGCCGCCAGGGCGCACAGACCAACCGCTATCCAAGCCAGGAGCGTCCACACCTCAGTGCTAATGGAAGCCAGCGGGAAGTAATTTACCGAGCGGGTTAGGGAAGCGGTGGCTGCATTGGGGAATAGTTGGCCAAGGGCTCCCCACGGTGAGGCAATGAACTCCTTGGGGGCCATCGTTCCGGCTAGGGGGTTGCCAATCAGCATTATGGCAAGTGCGCCGAGCCCGAATCCTGGAGTTCCGAACAAGGCACGGAGTCCAACAATGAAGGATGAGGAGGCGGCGATGCCAAGGGTGAACACGCCCGCTGAAGTCCAGAAGCCAGCCGGCAGTAGATCGAATACCCCGCTGTAGACCCAGGAAACGAGGAGGCCTCCGAGTGGTGCGTATACAGCGAATGCGAGAAGACGCTGAGTGTTTTTCTGCAATACAAAGGAGATCAGTGCCGCACCGATTATGCCGCCGAAAGCTACGGGCAGGATAGAGAAGTTGATGCCCGCTCCTTGTGGATCACGGCTATCCAAGGGGGCTAAATCTCTTGCTTTGACATCGACGGAGGGAACTTTGTGTTCAGGAAGACCCCTAGCTTGAGCGGCGGCCTTGGCTTGGTGATTTGCCATCTCGCTCAATGGCTGTGACAGGTTTTTGATGATGTTTGCCTGGGGCAATCCCGCTGCCGAGGAGTAGAGAACCTCGGGCTCTTGGCCAAGGACGATTGCGCCTGAAACCTCACGTTGTTGAACCAGCCGTTCGGCTTCGGCCCGGTCCGAGGCGGGTTGCGTCTTGAATAGGCCGGGCTTCTTTTCATCGAGAGCCTTTTGAATCTGTGCAACTTGCTGAGGTTCACCGACCACGGCGGTGGAAATATCGCGGGGTTCCATCGTGGCCATCGGCCACAGGAAGGCTAGAAGGAAGAGTGTTAGCGCTAAGGGGGCGAGAGCCCCGACGACTAGCGCCTTCTTTACGTTGCGCATGGGGTACCTGCTTTCGGTTCGTGTGGGTAGTCCGTCAACCGCAATTCAACGAACGTTGAACATGCTAATTCAACAACCGTTGAAATTCAACAGGTGTTGAAAATCTTAGAGAGGGTAAAGGTAAAATACCCAGCATGGAGAACAAACATGCAGGACGACGGCCCGGCAATGAGGAGACTCGAGAAAAGATCCTGGCCGCAGCGTGTACGCGTTTTGGCGATGTAGGCTTTGAGGCCACCACAATTCGCAGCGTGGCAGCAGAGGCCGAGGTAGACCCTGCGCTGGTGATGCACTACTTCAAAAACAAGCAAGGCCTTTTTGACGCAGTTGTCTCAAGCCTGCAAGAACTCCCTGGGCGGTTGGAAGATGTAGCAGACCTAAAAGGCTTCATCGCCCAGTACTTGCAGCTTTGGGAAGCAGAAGACATGGGGTCGAGGTTGAAGGCGGTATTGCGCGCCGGGGTGGGCTCTTCCCATGCTTCCGGAGTATTGCGGCAATATATGGACGAGCAATTCTTGGAGCTAGTATCCCAATCTAAATTGAGTGCGACGGTATTCGATACGCCAGAAAAGCGGGAACGCATTCCCTTTATTGGCGCCATGCTGGTTGGCGTTGCGATTACGCGCAACGTGATTCTCGTTCCCTATGTGCGGGAGAAAACCATCGATGAGCTCGCAGAAATCTATGCAGCGGCATGCGAGGCGCTTTTGGAGGCGCGGCCTTAGGCGGATAATTCCACTCGGTGGCCCCAGTCAAACATGGTAGTGCCGGCATCGGTACCACTTAAGCCCTCGAACATAGCCAGGGGAGAGGTTGGGACCATTCCGGTGACCTGCGATACGCCGTAGTCTTCAACCAGTACCGGGGCTAAGGGAGTTGACGGACCCAATACGACATTGAAGGACTCGCGGGAGAGCTCGAGCAGGCGGGGCGCGGTTTTATTGACAAAGGCAGAGCCGGTAATAAAGACATAATCGCACTCGGGCAGGATGTATTCGGCGGCGGAATCGGGATAGTCGCCCTCATTGAGCGAGCGCTCTAGCATATAAAAATCTGCAGCCTGGTTGAGTGCCTTGGGCGCAAAAGGGAAGTGGCCAATGACCGCGACCTTCTTCCCGGCGACGGCGTTGCGGAAGGGATCGAAGATGTGGGGCCAGGGGGCGTCGGCAAGCGCAAAGCCATTCTCGTCGGCCACGGAAGGCGTGGCGTAGTAGGAATTTAGCGCGGCCATGCCGAAGGAAGCCTCCGAGAAATTCCAACTCTTGGCCAGCTGGGCGATGGCGCGTAAAGGAACACCGGAGTACTCGGCGCGCATCTGGGCCGGGCGAGAAGTTGCTGACATGGTCATGGCCATGCCGCAGCTAGGGCTTTCGGTGTATACCCGGGTCCACCGCGGTCCTTGGGCGGCGCGGGAGACCACTATGTCACGGGGAATGGCATCGATGAGGTCATCGTAGAGATCCCAGGCAGACATGTATAAACCAGCTTTCCCACATTGTGTCGCACTCTTTGTGTGAAGGCAGTGTAGTCGAATTAGCTGGGACTAACCTATAGCTTTAGTCACATATATTCGCTACATCGTGCGCGGTTTGCCTGGCAAACGGGCTTACCCCGGTAATGGTTGCGGAGCCGGGGCCGGTCCACGTGCCGTAACCCACGAGGAAGAGTCCGTCGACGGTGGGGGAGGTGCCATCAAGAAGCCCGCGGATGGGCCGGAGGGCAGGCCGGAAACCGGTGCACCAGATGAGGTGGTCTGCGGTGACTTCTTCAAGCGAAGAAAACATGGGGGTGGCCTGCAAAAGCCCGGAATCCCGCGCGCGCAGGACCGGTGGGACCATCACAATATCGCCCAGGTTGGAATCCGCGCCGGGGTCTGGCTCACCACGCATCATGGCGTTGAGGCGGGCGCGATTGCGCTGAAAGAGCACGCGGCCGTCAACGTCGTCGGGCATCCACCGCGGGGAGTTGCGGGTATACCAGGTGGTATCCACGCCGGAAAGCAGGAGCTCGGCCGCAATCTGGGCGCCGGAATTTGCTGCGCCCACGACCGCCACGGTGGACCCGGCAAAGTCCTCTGGGCCTGGGTAGAAGGCTGAATGCCATTGCTGTCCGCCAAAATCGCCGGGGTAGTAGGGGATAAAGGGCGCGGACCACGTGCCCGTGGCCGCCACGACCGTGCGCGCGGTCAGCTGCTCTGTACCGGCAAAGACGTGGAAGCACGCGCCGTCATGGTCGACCTTATCCACTTTGACTGGCCGGCGAATGGGCAGTTCATAGCGCTGCTCGTAGCGCGCAAAATAGTCGATGACGTGGATGGCCGGCGGAAAGCCCTCGTGGTGGGGCATGGGCCATCCCGGCAGGTTAGAGGAGGCGGAATTGCTAAAGAGCGTCAGCGAAGGCCAGGTGTGGCGCCAGGCCGCGCCGGGGCCGGATTCGGCATCCAGAATGACAAAATCCAGCCCTTTCTTGCGCAGGTAGTAACCCACCGCAAGACCCGCCTGGCCGGCACCGATGACTATGCAGTCCAGCATTAAATGAGCTTCCTCTCCCGTGCCACGGTCACTGCGGCGGTGCGAGTTTCCACGCCCAATTTCTGGAAGATATGGATGAGGTGGGTCTTGACCGTGGCCTCAGAGATGAAGAGCTGCTTGGCTAGTTCCTTATTGGAGGAACCGGTGGACAGCGCCCGGAGGATTTCTAGCTCGCGGGTGGACAGCGATTCTTGCGGCCGGCCTACGCGCTGGGCCAAGAGGTCTACTACCTCCGGCGCTAGGGTGCGGCGGTGCGCGGCGTTATTGAGCACGGCCTCGTGCAGCGCCTGCTCGGGGGAATCTTTAAGCAGATAGCCCATCGCGCCGGCTTCCACGGCGGCAAGGATATCGGCCTGCGTGTCATAGGTGGTCAGGATGAGCACGGGTGGGCCGCCGGCCTCCACTACCCGCTTGGTGGCCGCGATGCCATCCATGCCGGGCATCTGAATATCGCAGACCACGGCGTCTACCTGCGGGGCGTCGTCTGTAAAGAGCTTATCTACATCCGCGCCGGTGGAACCTTCCATGACTACCTCGACATCGGAGAAGGTATTGAGGATGGCGCGCAGACCGGCCCGGACCACGGGGTGATCATCAATCAGCATGACATTAACCATTGCTTTTCTCCTTCAGCGGGATACGGACCGCCAAGGCGGTGCCCTCGCCGGATTCCAGGTTCATCGTGCCGCCCACAGCTTCCACGCGGCCGCGCAGGCCGGTAAGCCCGAAACCATGATCCCTGCCATGGGGGCCAGGGGAGGCGGATAGTCCGCGTCCATTATCAACGACGTCCAAGGTCACCGCATCCTCGAAGAGGCCGAGCGTGACCACGGCGCGCGAGGCGTGGGCGTGTTTGATGACGTTATTCAGGCCCTCTTGGGCGGCGCGCACGATGACCTCTTTGATGTGTTCGGGCACCTTGCCGCTGCCGGAAACCACCAGCTCAAAGGTTGTGTCCTCGCCTAAGGCTTTCACGCGGCTGCGCATCTGGGACAACAGGGAAGTCAGCTGGGTTTCCAGCCGCTCATCGGGGCCGGCAAGCTCGCGGACGAAGCGGCGTGCCTCAGCCAGGTTTTCGCTCGCGACGTCCTCGATGACCGCCAGCTGCTCCTCCTTAGTCGCTGGATCATCGGTGCCGCGGGCCGCGCGGGAGAGCAGCAAGATAGAGCTGAGGCCTTGCGCTACGGTGTCATGGATCTCGCGGGAGAGGCGCTCGCGCTCCTCTAGCCGGCCGGCTTGGTGCTCGCTGGCGGCCAGCTCGGCTTGGGTTTCGCGCAGCTGCTTGGCGATGTCCCTGTGGTGCGCCGCCTCTGCCTGCAGCCGCCGCTGGATGAAAAAGACTGTGGCCGCAAAGACGGTACCGATAAGTGGTCCCACGGCCGCAGCGATGGACCAGCCCTCGGGGTGCAGCCAGGCGGGGATGAATGCCGCTGCTGCCCACAGCACGGCGATGGAGACCAACCCAGGCACGGTGGGTAAGGCGCGCAGAAAGACAAAAATGAGCGGGAATTCCAGCCACATGAAATCCTGCGCATGCACCATCAGGCCCAGCCACAGGAGGCATAGCCCACCCAGCCATAACCATGTGGGCAGCCAACGCTGTGCGGCATACACCACGGCGAGGGCGATGGCTAAGCCAATCACCCGGGCGTCGAGCCGGCCATCCACATAGGCACGCGCCACGCCGAAGACTAGCAGAAACGCGAACATGGCGTGGAGGCCATAGACCCATAATTTTTGTCCCTTAAACACAACCACCCAGGATATCCGCGCACCGGTGGACCGTGAATCAACCACTTGGTTGACTCGAGGTTCAGCGAGCTGGCCGATTACTTCTGACCTGCATAAAGCGAATATAGAACTATGTTCCTAGCAATCAGAGAAATCACCACAGCGCGCGGCCGCTTCGCGCTCATCGGCGGCACGGTTGCGCTCATTACCCTTTTGCTCGTGATGCTCTCCGGCCTGACGGAGGGCCTGTCCAAGCAGAATACTTCCGCGTTGGAGTTCCTGGAAGAGGAATACCCATATATTTCCTTTTCCACCGAGGACCCTTCCTTTAGCGAATCCGAGATGCACGCTGGCGATGTCGCCAGCGATGGCATTCCCTTCGGTGCGGCCCAGACCAAGCTGGAGGGCCACGGCGGCGTTGCCGTCCTCAGCCTGCCGGCCGGCACTCAGGTCCCGGGTACCGATAAGACCATTCCGGAGCAGGGCGTGCTCCTGCCCGAGTCCATCGACGCGGCCGATACCGTCACCCTAGGCGGCGCCGACTTTTCGGTGGAGGGCACCGTCCCAGAGACCATGTACTCCCACTCCGAGGTGGTGTGGGCCTCCACCGAGTCCTGGCAGCAGATTAGCCATGCTCCAGAAGACGTTATCGGCACCGCAGCGCTGTATAAGTACGAGATTCCAGGCTCTGTGAAGGTGTCCACGTCCTTCTCCGGCCTAGCGGCCTATCAGTCTGAGCGCGGCTCGCTGCTTACCATGCAGGGCTTCTTGTACGGCATCTCCGCACTGGTCACCGTCGCTTTCTTGACCGTATGGACCATCCAGCGCACCCGCGACCTATCCATTCTGCGCGCGCTCGGCGCCACCGTGCGCTACCTCTTGCGCGATGCCCTGGCACAAGCCGCCATCATCTTGGCGGCCGGCACCATTGCGGGTGCCGTCGTTGGTTGGGTGCTCGGCGCGCTTGCCTCCGGCACCGTGCCCTTCGATGTTTCCCTGCGCACCATCGCCGTTCCCGCGGTTGGCATCTGGGCTCTCGGCATGGCCGGCGCCCTTATTGCTACCCGCCGCGTAGCTAAAGCCAACCCACTCGATGCCCTTGGAGGAAATGCTTAACATGTCCACCATTCTTGATATCCGCAACGCCACCGTGACCTACCAGGACGGCGAGACTACGACCACCGCGCTTGCCGACGCCTCCCTCATCGCCGAATCCAACACCCTTACCGCCATCGTGGGTGAGTCTGGGTCCGGCAAGTCCACGTTGCTGTCCGTAGCCGCTGGCCTCATCACCCCTGACTCCGGGTCCGTGCACGTGGACGGTACCCGCTCCATCATTTTCCAGCAGGCCAACCTGCTGTCCTCACTCAATGTGCGCGACCAATTGGTGATCATGGACCATATCGCTGGCCGCAAGCTGCGCCCACAGCGCGCCGATGAGTTATTGGCGTTTGTCGGCCTGGCAGGAATGGGCAATCGCCGCATGGGTCAGTTGTCCGGTGGCCAGCGCCAGCGCGTCAATATCGCCCGAGCGCTCATGGAGCAGCCGGACCTGCTCTTGGCCGATGAGCCTACCTCTGCGCTTGATTCCCACCTTTCGCAGGAGATCATCCGCCTCTTGCGCGATGTCACCCAGGAGATGAACACCGCCACCGTGCTGGTGACCCATGACCGCTCCCTGCTCAACTTCGCTGACCGCGTGGTGGAGGTCAAGGATGGCCACGTCTCCGAGCAGGAGAAGGTCTCTGCGCTCAGCTAGCGCTGCATGAGGAGTAGCCGGGCAATTGCCTGCGGCACGGATGCGGCAATCTGAGAGGCGGAGCAAAGGCCAAAGCCGTCCGGGGTGTGGGCGGCAATGGCCGCCGCGTGTTGGTGGATGGCCGCGGCATGCAGGATTTCCATAATTATCGCCTCCGCATCCGCCTCGGCGGCATCCAGTTGCGCGAGCGTGGCGCCGAGGATGCCAGAGAGTACGTCACCAGAACCGGCGGTGGCCGCGTAGGAGTGCCCAGCGTTCATGCCATAAATTTTCTGGCCTGGGGCCGTGACCATGGTGATCCGGCCCTTGTGCAGGATGAAGCAGTCGAGCGCATCGGAAAGCTCCCGCAGGCGCACCCCGAGCCCCTCCGAAAGATCAAGTTCGCGGCCGAGAGTTGTCGCGTAGAGCCGCTCAAACTCCCCGGCATGCGGGGTCAGGACGGCGCAGGGATGATCGCGCACGAGTTCGCGTAGATCGCCGTCGGTCGAAAGCACGGTCAGTGCATCGGCGTCAATAATCGTGGGCAGCCCGCGTTCTAGGACGGCGCGCAATTCCGCGGCCGCCTCCGGTCCGGTGCCTCGTCCTGGGCCTACGACCCAGGCTTGGGCGTGGACTTTTTCTTGGGCACTGGCATGAGGCACTACCTCCGGCAGGCTCGCGACCACGGAGTCATTGCCCACGACGCGAACCATGGACGGCGTGGCGCGCACCGCTCCCGTGGCGGCGAGGATACCCGCGCCGGGATAGGCGCTGCTGCCAGCACAGACCGCGGTCACCCCGCCGGTGTACTTGGTGCTTTTCGCCCCCGGAGTCGGATCCAGAATTGACCCCGTGCAGCCCACCGGCTTCGGGGCGGTGACCAGGCCTTGTTCTCCCGAAAGCACCGGCTCAGTCGGCCACTGGTAGGGCAAGGCGATAGTGGGTTCATTGGCGATATAGCCCACCGGCTCCGCGGTAGCGGAAAGCTCTTCTGCAAAGGAGCGCGGGGCACCGGGCAGGCGCAGATCGCAGAGCACCACCGCGCCGCATTCCGGGGCAAAAATATGTCCGGCACGGGCCCAGCCAAAACTAATGGTCACGTCTGCCTCTGCGGCATCGGCTGCGGCCACGCCGGTATCGGCGTTAATGCCCGACGGAATATCCACCGCTAATACCGGCACCCCACGCTCCTTGGCCTCGGTATAGGCCCTCAGCGGGGCACCGGAAAGGCCGCGGGTGGAGGCGAGGCCGGCGACGGCGTCGATAAGCAGATCGGCGTCTCCTAGGTCGTGCGCTATGGTTCCGTCGGCCGCGGTAAATGCCTCTAGCGCGGGTTCGTGGGCGCTATCCGCCGCGAGGATGGCCTCCACTGAGTAGCCCTCTTCTGCCAGGAAAGCGCCGGCATAGAGGCCATCGCCACCGTTGCCGCCTGGCCCGGCAAGGATAGTTACGTGCCGTCCAGAGTCGAGCATGCTTGTAGCCGTGGCTGCTACGCCTCGTGCAGCTAGGCGCATGAGCTCATCGTCAAAGGTCTGCTGGGCGAGAAGGGAATGCTCCGCCGCGCGGACGGCGGCAACGCTATAGGCATGTCGCATGACCGCCAGGATAGGCCTTTAAGGAGCCGGTTGGCAGGTCGGGCACCAAAATAGGTTGCGTCCCTCCATGACCTTTTCTGCCACTGGGGTGCCGCAGATATAGCAAGGTAGGCCGGCGCGGCGATAGACGTAGACCTCGCCGCCGTGGTCATCCTTGCGCGGTTCGCGGCGCATGGCCTCGGGGGAGTGCTCGGGCCGTACGGTATCGATGCGGCCGTGCTCCACCCCGTACTCCATCAGATCCACCAAGTCTTCCCAGGTGGCGTCAAAGGTTTCACGGGAAACGTCCCGGCCCGGCAGGAAAGGGGAGAGGCCGTGGCGAAAGAGGGTCTCGGCCCGGTAGATATTGCCCACGCCGGCATAAAGGTGCTGATCCATCATGAGGGATCCGATGCTGCGGCGCGATTTATGCACTTTGTCCCAGAGCGCCTCCACGTCAGCGTCCGTGCGCAGCGGGTCTTGGCCTACCTTGGCTAGCTGTGCGCGGTACTCCTCTTCGGTGAGCAGGCGGCAAAACTGCGGTCCGCGCAGGTTAGCGGCCTCGGCGCCATTATCAATGCGCACCCGGATCTGTCCGCCTACTTCCTCGCGGGGCTCGAAGCGCAGCTTGCCAATCAGGCCTAAGTGAATATAGAGGATATGGCGCGGATCCTGGGCGCTAAAGTGCACGAAAAGGTGCTTGCCGTAGGTCTCTGCCAGCTCGATGCGCTCGCCATCGAGAAGCTCCGCCTCCGCCGCGAAGCGCCCCTGCGGGCTGGTCACGCGCAGCGGCATGCCGCGAAAATCGGCGTTGAATTTATTAGCTAGGCGGTGGATGACGTGACCTTCAGGCATGGAATCCAGTCTAATCGGGAAGAATTTTCGGCCAAACCGGGCGCTAACCAGCTCACTTATTTGCAGAGTCGCAATAGCGTAAACTCGAAATGCGGAATGATTTAACTCAGGGGAAGGCTTTCAAATCATGACGCAAAAAATCGGCTTTGACCGCGAGAAATACATTGAGCTGCAGTCGAAGCACATCCACGCCCGCCGCGAGGAAATCGGCGGCAAGCTCTACCTAGAGATGGGCGGCAAGCTTTTTGACGATATGCACGCCTCCCGCGTGCTGCCCGGCTTCACCCCGGACAATAAAATCGCGATGCTGGAGCGCATCAAAGAAGACGTAGAGATCCTCATCTGCATCAACGCGAAGGATATCTCCCGCCAGAAGGTACGCGCGGACCTGGGCATCCTTTATGAAGATGACCTGCTGCGCCTGGTGGATGTATTCCGCAGCCGCGGATTCTTGGTAGAAAACATCGTCATGACCCAGTTGGAGGAAGGCAATTCCCAAGCGGAGGCCTTCATTGAAAAGGTCGAGCGCCTCGGCCTCAAGGTGGCGCGCCACCGCGTTATCCCTGGTTACCCCACCAATACGGACCTCATCGTGTCCGAAGAGGGCTTTGGGCGCAATGAGTTTGCGGAAACCTCCCGCGACCTCGTCGTGGTTACCGCGCCGGGCCCTGGCTCCGGCAAGCTGGCCACCGCGCTCTCGCAGGTCTACCACGAGCACCAGCGCGGCAATAATGCCGGCTACGCCAAGTTTGAAACCTTCCCTATCTGGAATCTCCCCCTGGAACACCCCGTGAACCTGGCCTATGAGGCAGCCACGGTGGACCTCAACGATTCCAATATTATTGACCACTTCCACCTGTCCGCCCACGGCGAATCCACCGTGAACTACAACCGCGATGTGGAAGCGTTCCCGCTGCTGCGCACGCTTTTGGAAAAGCTCACCGGCACCACCCCGTACCAGTCTCCGACGGACATGGGCGTGAACATGGCGGGCTTCTGCATTACTGATGACGCCGTGTGCCGCGCCGCCGCCCAGCAAGAAATCATCCGCCGTTACTTCAAGGCACAGGTGGAAGAGGCTCGTGCGGGCCTGGGCACCGAGCAATCCGAGCGCGCCGCGGTCATCATGGCCAAGGCCGGCATCAAGGTAGAAGACCGCCCCGTGGTGGCACCTGCTCGCCAGCGCGCGGAAGAAACCGGCGAGCCCGCCTCCGCTATGCAGCTGCACGATGGCACCATGATCACCGGCCGCACCTCGCCATTGCTGGGTTGTTCTGCAGCTATGCTGCTTAACGCGCTGAAGCACCTAGCGGGCATCGATGACGATATCCACCTGCTTTCGCCCGAGTCCATCGAGCCGATTCAAACGCTCAAGACCAAGCACCTGGGTTCCAAGAATCCACGCCTGCATACCGACGAGGTGCTGATCGCTTTGTCCGTGTCTGCGGCGAAGGATGAGAACGCCCGCAAGGCGCTGGAGCAGATCAAGGAACTTGCTGGTTGCGACGTTCACACCACCACCATCCTGGGTTCTGTGGATGAGGGCATCTTCCGCAACTTGGGCGTGCTCGTGACCTCTGATCCGGTCTTTGCTCGCAAGAAGGCGCTGTACCAGAAGCGCTAACTTCCGCATGCTCAAGATTCGGCCCTTTCAGCTAGTGCTGGAGGGGCCGCAGTCATATAAGGGAGAGCTACAAGATTGGGGATCTGCGCAGCTGCAGGCCTAAGATTGGGGCGTGACTATTGGCAAAGTTCTCCTATATTACTGCTTTACCCCCATCGAAGATCCCACCGCAATCATGCTGTGGCAGCGCACCTTGTGCGAGTCCCTGGGGCTCAAGGGGCGCATCCTCATTTCCGAGCACGGCATTAACGGCACCGTTGGCGGCGATATGGAAGCCTGCAAGCGCTACGTCCGCCAGACCAAGGAATACCCAGGCTTTAAGCGCATGCAGTTTAAGTGGTCCGATGGCGGCGCGGATGACTTCCCGCGCCTTTCGGTCAAGGTGCGCGATGAAATCGTGGCCTTTGGCGCGCCGGGCGAGCTGAAGGTCGATGAAAACGGCGTCGTTGGCGGCGGCGTGCACCTCAAGCCAGAAGAGGTAAATAAGCTGGTAGAAGAACGTGGTGAGGAGGTCGTTTTCTTTGACGGCCGCAACGCCATGGAAGCGGAGATTGGCAAGTTTAAAAATGCCGTCGTGCCCGATGTGAAAACCACGCATGATTTCATCGAGGAAATCGAGTCCGGCAAGTATGACTGGATGAAGGATAAGCCGGTGGTGTCTTATTGCACCGGTGGCATTCGCTGCGAGATCCTGTCTTCGTTGATGAAGAACCGTGGCTTCAAAGAGGTCTACCAGATCGATGGCGGCATCGTGCGCTACGGCGAAAAGTATGGCAATGATGGCCTGTGGGAAGGCTCCATGTATGTCTTTGACAAGCGCATGCACCACGAGTTTGGTCAAGGACTCCAAGACCCCGGCTTCATCCAGCTGGGTCACTGCGTGCACTGCGGTAAGGGCACGAATACCTTCCACAATTGCATCAATGAAGATACCTGCCGCCAGCAGGTACTCATCTGTGATGACTGCATCCAGCACGTAGAAACCCAGCACTGCGGTCGGCCGGATTGCGCCGAAGTGGCAGCGCAGCTAGTCAAGCAGGAGAGCTAGTCGCGCGCCGTTTCCCTGCGAAAGCAGCCCCACCACCATTGCTGCCATGCGGTGGTATGCGGGCTGTGCGGTGGATGGATGACACCGGTGGGGGCGTGTAGTTCGCTAACCGGGTTCATGCCGTGGAGCGAGTTGAGGAACCACAGGGGGCACTCGGCGGCGAGCTCTGGAGTGAGTGGGCGCGTTTCGGTACACATACCTAGGTCCGCAGCGCGCCGGATGACCTGGCGCAGCGTGATGCTAGGCAGCGCCAGTCCGGTGGGGAGGATGAGCGTCTCCCCATCCCAAGCGACGAGCGCGCCGGTGGTGGTCTCCACCATGGCTCCGGAGGCATCCACGATGGCGGTGTCATCGGTACCGTCTGCTTGGTATTCGGCGCGGAAGCCTGCCAGCGCTGGGAAGTCGGGGCCCTTGACCAAAGGCTGCGTGCGCGGGTCTGGGGCTTGCACATAGGTCAGCCGGGTGGTTCTGCGTGCAGGGGGTGCGGGGCGAATATCGAGGCGCAGGTGTCCGCCGGCTAGCGAGATGCGGGGGAAGAGATCGCCGGGGCCCACGAGCTGCAGCATCGCGGGCACGAAGCCGGCGGGAAGTGGGCCGGCCACTGACTCGAAGCGCTGGAGGTGCAGGGTGAGGGCATTGGAGTGGGCGTTGGCAAGCATCCGCCAAGAATCCGCCACGTCAAAGGGGCCGGGGTGGGCTTGGCTTGGAATGAAGCTGCTTTCGTGCCAGAGGTAGGTGCTCATTGCCACGCCCCCAACACGGATTGGGCCTTGAGGTTGCGCTCCTCCAGCTCGGCGGCCGGATCCGATTCTAGGACGATGGCTCCGCCGGCACCGATGGTGACCTCACCGGCCGCCCGCACGGCCGTGCGGATAACCACGCTGAGATCGGATTGACCGTCAAACCCCAGGTAGCCCACCACGCCGGAGTACACACCGCGCGGTCCCGTTTCGAGTCGGTCAATGATCTCGCAGGTGCGCAGCTTCGGCGCGCCCGTCATCGATCCGGGAGGAAAGGTGGCGCGGAGGGCATCGACCGCGGTGGCACTGGCGCGCAGTTGCCCGGTAATAGTGGAGACCAACTGATGGACGGTGGCATAGTTTTCTACCTGCATCAACTTGGGCACGTGCACGCTGCCGGGCTCACACACTCGGGAGAGGTCATTGCGCAGTAGGTCGACGATCATGAGGTTTTCGGCGCGTGTCTTCGGGTCCGTGGTCAGCAGCGCGGGATCCTGGTCGGCCGAGATAGTGCCCTTAATCGGCTTGGCCTCTACCTTACGGCCGCGCACGGTGAGGAAGCGTTCGGGCGAGGCGCTGCATACTTCCACACCATCGAAGACGAGGTGTGCGGCATAGGGGGCGGGATTGTGCGAGCGCAGTTGGGGATAGAGCTCGCCCTCGGCTGCGGCCGAGTAGGTATCGGTCAGGCAGACTTCGTAGCTTTCGCCGGCGTGCAGGAATTCTTGGGCGCGCTTAATCCGCTCCAGGTAGCCAGGGCTGCGCCAAGAGCCCGCGCTTAGCGACGCCCCACTGTCCTCCCCACTGGACCGTGATTCCTCTGCGGCCAAAGCGGCTTCCAGACGGTTCAGCAATTGCTCGGCGCCGTCACCGGCAAGGCAGCACAGGTGCGCTATTTCTGCCTGGTGGTCATAGACGATGAAGGACTGCGGCCGCACAAAATAGGCATCTGGGTAAGGGGAGTGGTGGCGTAGCTCAACGGGCAGGGTGAGCTGGGCGCATTCGTAGCCTAGGTACCCGATGAGCCCGCCGGTAAACGGGAGGGCCGGTGCGTCGATGATGCGGGTGGCGAGCTCGCGGTCGAGGAGGGTGAGGATATCGGGGGCGTCGCCAAGCTGGTAGCGGAAAGAGCGACTCAACGCTCCCGCGGTATCGCCGAGGATGGAGTAGCGTCCGCGGGGATCCGCGGAGTCGAGGAAGAAGGCATCGTTGCCCTCGGCCCGCAGGGCGGCAAAGACCCGCGGGCAGTTCACCCCGCCGGGCACCTCCCGGTGGAGCAGGCGAAACCCGCCCAAGAAGTTGCGCATAATATCCCGGCCGTATTGCGTGAGCACCGACTCGGGGTGGAATTGCACGCCCCAGTGTGGCAAGCCATCGACCTTGAGGGCTTGGATGACGCCGTCTTCGCTGCGGGCATGGACGGTGATGCCGGGGGCCTCCTCTATATGCAGGGAGTGGTAGCGCACCACCTCGAAGTTTTGCGGGATTCCGGCAAAGATACCTTCGCCCGAGTGACGGATGGTGGAGACGAAACCGTGGCGCGGCTGCGGCGCCGGCGACACCTGGGCTCCGGCTAGCAGACCTAGCCCCTGGTGACCAAGGCATACGCCCAGCACCGGAATCTCGGCCGCGGCCGCGGCGGCGATAATGCCCCGGGCAGCACCGAAATCCTCTTCGTGTTCCGGCGTGCCCGGGCCAGGAGAGATCACCACATGGGAAAATTCGCCCGCACGGACGCGCTCGGCCAGCCCTTCCGCTTCACCGGCGGCGACGACGAGTGGTTCGCGTCTGGCTACCTCCGCGATGAGGTGGGCAAGGTTGAAGGTATAAGAATCGTAATTATCAAGCAGGAGGATCATAGGGAGGCGGAAAGTTTCTACGCGGCGGCCGAGTCCATGAGGAACAGCTGGATATCGGTAATGGTCCACAGCATGAAATTGCAGGCCATTACCCAGAAAATGGCCATCCAACTGCGCCACCGCAGATAGCGGTGCAGCTTGCGCACCATGATGATGGCGCAGCCGATCATGCCGAAGAACGGAATGATCGGGGTGGTCAGGCTAAAGAAGGTGCGCTGCCCGTCGGTGCAGAGCCACGTGGCGGTGCCGTCCTCGCACAATGGACCACCCGATAGCCGGGTGACGAGCGCGACCGCGAAACCATAAAGCGCGGAGAGAACCAAAACACCGATCATGTACCAGACGGCCTGGCGGGTAGAGCGGCGGTTGGCGGCAGCAACCTCTAAGGGGTCCGGTTCATCGGCCAGCTCATCAAAGCTCCGCGGTTCCGGGCGGCGCAGATTGGCATAGTCCGCATCGGAGGTCAGATCGTTTTCGGGATGCTCTGGTCGCAGGCTCATGCCCCAATCCTAACCGCAGGATGGGTGGACCAAGATAGGCACCCGAATATGCGGCAGCAGCTCCGTGGCGGTAGATCCCAAGAACACGCGGGCGATGGGGCCCTGCGGGGTGGAGGACATGAGCATCAGATCGCCCTTCTTCCACTTGAGCGAATCCACCGCGCCGCCCCAGCCCGCGCCGGAGCCAATTTCAGAAGTGACATCCAGCTCGGGGAATTTTTCTTGAATGCAATCGCGGGCGCGGTCCAGCATGGCGAGGGAATCCTCGAGCCACTCCGCTGCCAGCTCGAGCGCCATATCGTGCTTATCCTTGGACGGCGTATTGAGCAGTCCCTTTGCCGAAAAGGCCAGCAGGCGCAGCGGCAGGTTCCAGCGATTGGCAAGCTCGGCTGCGGCGAGCATCTCATGATCTTCGCGCGGGCTGCGTTCGGTGATGGCAAAGTTAAAGCGGGTGACGCCGTGCTTGGACAGCTTTACCTTGCGTGGCACTAAACCCAACGGCTGAGGAGAATAATGCAGCAAGGTATCGGCCGTAGAACCAGCAAAGAAACGGCCCTTTGGCGCAGCCTGGTTGGGGCCTAAGATGATGAGGTCTGCCTGGAATTTCTTGGCCATCTCCGTCAGTAGGTGGGGGCGCGAAGGCCCGTCGACCAAGAGGGAAGGCTTGTCATCCCAGCAGCTGCGGGGCACACCAGCTTCATCGAGGGCGGCATGGGTAGCGGCCGCGCAGGCCTCCTTTTGTGCTTTAAACCATTTCTTATATTTTCCGCCCAGCTTGGTGAGGGAAGTAGTAGTCCACGGCTGGAACACGGTAGAGATGACCCGCACCTGGGTAGTGGCGGTACGGGAGAGCCACGCGGCACAATCTAGAGCCTCGGTGCCGGAGGAAGAAGGGCTCCAAGAAATAAGAATACGAAGGGGTTTATCGGCCGAGCCCTTGCTCAAGGCCGGCAGATGCCCATCGGAAGAATCAGTTGCCATACGGAGTGAACTAGTGAGAGATTACGGTTTTCGTTTTCTCAATTATCACGTTAAGCCCACGAAAAATGAAATCACCGCGGGCAAAACTAGTGCTGTTCGCCGTTCATTGTGGGGCGATAGACATCAGCCAGCTTGGAGATGACGGTGGCAACGTCGTTCGCGGTCTCCAAATCCTTCGGCTCGAGCCACCGCATGATCTCTGCTAGGGCGGAGGCACGCTGCTGCGAGACGATGGCTAGTTCGGATTCGCCTAGTTGCGTCAGCGCTACCAAGACGCCGCGGCGGTCCTCTTCATCGCGGTGGCGTTCCACGTAGCCGCGGCGCTCTAGCTGATAGAGCGCGTTGGAGGCGGTGGGCATGCGGATAAGTTCTGCCTGCGCGATGGTGGAAACGCGGGACGGTCCGCGCATACGCAGCTGGTTCATGATGGACACCTGCGAGGTGGTCAATGAGGAGCCTTCCGCCGTGCGCTGGAAAATAAGAATGAGCTTATTGAGCGACGGCTGGATGGAACGCGCGACCTCGACAGCATCCTCGTACGTAGACGGGGATTGAGCGGGGCCCTTCTCCTCATGTTGCTGCGTCATAGAAAACGATTGTATAGCCCGTTTTCCCTGCGCGGTAGTTCGGAAGTTAAAAAATTAGTTTCCGGCAATAAAGTCTTCTAGCTCGGCGCGCGCCACGTCATCGGCCTTTTGCACCGGCGGGGATTTCATCAAGTAGGACGAGGCAGCCAGTACCGGGCCCGCCACCCCGCGGTCGAGAGCAATCTTGGCGGCGCGCACGGCATCAATGATGATGCCGGCGGAGTTTGGCGAGTCCCAGACCTCCAGCTTGTACTCCAAGTTCAGCGGTACTTCGCCGAAGGCGGAACCCTCTAAGCGGACATAGGCCCACTTACGGTCATCAAGCCATTCCACGTAATCGGAAGGTCCGATGTGGACGTTGCGGTCCTCCTGCTTGCCGGCGATGGGCGAGTTGTGCAGGTTAGAGGTAACGGCCTGCGTCTTGGAGATCTTTTTGGATTCGAGGCGCTCGCGCTCGAGCATATTCTTAAAATCCATATTGCCGCCCACATTGAGCTGCATGGTGCGCTCCAAGCGCACGCCGCGGTCTTCAAAAAGCTTCGCCATGACGCGGTGAGTAATGGTCGCGCCCACCTGGGACTTAATATCATCGCCCACGACGGGCAGCCCGGCGTCTTCGAATTTCTTCGCCCATACCGGATCAGAGGCAATAAAGACCGGCAAGGCATTGACAAAGGCGCAGCCGGCATCGATGGCCGCCTGGGCGTAGAACTTATCCGCTTCTTCAGAGCCCACCGGTAGGTAGGAGACTACGACGTCGGCGCCGGACTGGCGGAGTGTGGCGGGGACGTCGGCAAGCGGGGCTTCCGATTCCGCGATGGATTCTTGGTAGTACCGGCCGAGGCCGTCCAGGGTAGGACCGCGCTGCACGGTAACGCCCAGATCAGGGACGTCGGTAATGGAAATGGTGCAATTGCGGGAGCTGCGCGTAGCCTCCGCCAGATCCTTGCCCACCTTGTCCGCATCCACGTCGAAGGCGGCAACGAATTCCACATCGCCTACGTGGTACGGGCCAAACTGGGCGTGCATCAAACCGGGAATATCTGCATCGGCCGCGGCGTTGCGATAAAACTCCACGCCTTCAATGAGGGACGTGGCGCAGTTGCCGACGCCCACGATGGCGACCTTTACTTTTTCGGACACGGTCTACTCCTTTAACTCCATGAGTTGTGGCTGTCAGTGACTGCGCAAGGGTAAGCCGAAAATTATGCCCTACGGTGGCATAACGCCATGTGGATCGATCAAGAAGAGGTAATTAGGATGATCCGGGTGAATTCCGTTGCCTATAAGCACGTGCTCTCCCATGAGTGGGAGCGCGCCCACCACTTGCGCGAATTTCGCGCCGGGCAGCTCACGCGGGAGGACGTGTGCGATGCTGACTTTTTGCTGCGCGCCGCAGCTGAGCACCACGGGCGCACCATGGATAAGGAATGCCCCGTGTGCGGCGAGCCTTTGCGGCTCACGCGCTGGGTCTATGGCGAGAACCTCGGCCGCCGCGCCGGGAGCGCCCGCAGTGAGAAAGAAATAGCGGAGTTTGTAGCCGAGGGCTTGGAGTTTACGGTGCACGAGGTGGAGGTATGCCGCCAGTGCCGGTGGAACCACTTGTTGCGTTCTGCGACTGCATTTAACGCGTGTTAGTTTCCAGCGCACCGCCTTAGGCAGTAAGCTGCAATTATTTAGTTTGTGATCAGGGATGAATGAGGACACGAATCAGTGACCGAGAAGGAATCTACCGGCAAGTCCACTAAGGGGGCTCGCCCCAGCAAAAAGCAGGCGACAAAGAAGCGCCGCATCTGGCCGTGGGTCGTTTTGGCGTTCCTACTGGTCTTTGTAGCACTGCCCGCAGGACTTTTTGCCTACGCATACTCGCAATACTCCGTTCCGGAGCCGAAGGACCTAGCCAATAACCAGGTCTCCACCATCTATGCGGGTGATAATCAGACCCAGCTCGCCCGCTTGGTGCCGCCGGAAGGCAACCGCACCCACGTGCAGCTGGATGAAATCCCGGAATACGTGCAGGACTCCGTGCTGGCCGCGGAGGACCGTGACTTTTGGGATAACTCCGGCTTCTCCTTCACCGGCCTCGGCCGCGCCGTGGTTGGTAAGGTAACCGGCAATGAAGATGCTGGCGGCGGTTCCACCATTACCCAGCAGTATGTGAAAAACACGCTGGTGGGTAACGAATACTCCTACGTGCGCAAGATTCGCGAGCTCATCTACTCGGTGAAGATGACCAATGAGTGGGATAAGGAGGATATTCTCAACGCCTACCTCAACACCGTGTACTTCGGCCGCAATGCCTACGGCATCCAGGCGGCATCCAACGCCTACTTTGATAAGGACGCCAAGGACCTCACTCCGGAGGAAGGCGCCATGCTCGCCGGCCTCATTCAGTCCCCGTCCGGCCTCGACCCGCGCGTGAACCAGGAGGGCTCCGAGGACCGCTGGAACTACGTCCTTGATGGCTTGGTAGACATGGGTGACCTCACCCAGGAACAGCGCGATGGCATGGTCTTCCCAGAGACCCGCGACCCAGCTGAGTACTCTGCCTACACCGAAGCCCCAGGCGCTAATGGCCACATCAAGGATCAGGTCATCCGCGAACTGGAAGAGGTAGGCATCACCGAAAACGAGGTGTCCACCGGCGGCCTGCGCATCACCACCACCATCGACATGAATGTGCAAAACAACACCATTCAGGCAGTCGATGACCAGATGGCTCCGCTGCAAGAGGATGCGCGTGCGGCTTCCGTGACCATCGATCCGAAGACCGGTGCGGTCCGCGGATACTTTGGCGGCCACGATTCCAATGGTTGGGACTACGCCAACTCCCCGCTGCAGACCGGTTCTACTTTCAAGATCATGACCCTTGCGGCCGCCTTGCAGCAGGGCATCAGCCTAGATACCAATTACTCGTCCGCTCCGTACCAGCTGCCTGGCTCGGATGTTGTCACCAACGTGGGCGGCGGCTGCGGCGTGTGCAACCTGCGCGAGGCTACCAAGCAATCCCTGAATACCTCCTTCCTTCGCCTGCAGGAAGACCTCAAGAACGGCACGCAGGACACCGCAGATATGGCGCACGCCCTTGGCGTGGCTAAGTCCCTGCCGGGCATTGAAAAGACGCTGACGGAAAACGGCAAGCAGCCATTCGAAGGCATTGTTCTGGGCCAGTACCAGTCCCGCCCGCTCGATATGGCCACCGCAATGTCCACCCTGGCTAACCAGGGCGTGTGGCATAACCCGCACTTTGTGCAGCGCGTAGAAAACGCTGCCGGCGAAGTGCTGTACGAGCACCCCGAAGACGAGGGCGAGCGCCGCGTATCGTCCAACGTGGCTAATAACGTCATCGAAGCCATGGAGCCGGTGGCCGCATGGTCTAATGGCGCTCTTGCCGGTGGCCGTGTTTCCGCCTCAAAGACCGGCACCACTCAGATGGGCGATACCGGAAATAACAAGGATGCCTGGATGGTCGGTGCCACCCCGCAGCTGGCTACCGCCGTGTGGGTAGGTACCGCGGACAACACCTCCGCCATCTTCGATCAGTACGGCGGCATCATGTACGGCGCCGGCGCGCCAACCAAGATTTGGAAGGCCGTGCTGGACAACTCCCTGGCCAACTCCGAATTCCAAAACTTCCCGGCTGCCTATCCGCTGGGATTCGGCAACATGGGCGCCGGAACGGCTGCTCCGGCCTATGACCCGAGCTGGGATAGCGGCGCTGGCGATACCCAGGACTACGAGGCCCCTGCCGAGCAAGCAGCTCCGGAAGAGGAAACCAAGCCGGCTCAGCCGGAGAACAAGCCGGAGAGCCCGAAGCCTGCCCCGAAACCGCAACGCGGCAATGGCAATAGCGGCAATGGTGGCAATAGCGGTAATAGCAACCAGGCACCGGCCCAGCCAGAGGCGCCGTCGTTGGATGACCTCATCGGCCCCGATAGCGACTTGGCAGACCTCCTAGGGTAGGCGGCAGTGACAGCGAATCCGCACCAGCGCATTCCCGCCTCCTCAGAACCCTTGGCCCGCGGGGTAATTGAATTCCTCGGCGGGCCAAGGGGCCGTTTTGCCGGTGTACGCCGCACCCAGTGGTGGACCCCGCTGCGCGCCATAATCGCCGTCGGCTGGGTTTTCCTGGCGTGCGGATTCCTCTCGAAGGCTAATTGCGCCGGCGGCACCCGCGGTGATGACGGGGTCATTAACCTAAATTGGGCGGGCAACCGCCAGTACACCTCATTTTGCTATAACGACATCATCCCGCTTTACGGCGGCCGCGGCCTCGATGAAGGCGGCTTCCCCTATGCCTATTCCTGGCAAGAGGGTGACCTGACCCGCTATATGGAGTACCCAGTCCTCGCAGGCCTATTCCAGGGGTTGATGGGATGGATCGCCCGCAATACGTACTCTCTGGTTGAGTGGGCCGGCATCCCGGAGGCCGGATGGTACTTCGGCCTGACCGCCTTGGTCATGGCGTGCATCTGGGTAGGCGTGCTCTACATGGTCTACCTGCTGGTGGGCAATCGCACTTGGGACACCATCCTCGTCGCCGCCAGCCCTCTTATCATTATTCACGCCTTCAGCAACTGGGATATCCCCTCCATTGCCTTTGCCGTAGGTGCGCTCCTGGCCGCCGCGCGCAAGCGCCCTGCCGTAGCGGGTGTCCTCATCGGCCTTGGCACTTCCTTTAAGCTGTGGCCGCTCTTTCTCTTGGGCGCATTCCTGGTCTTGGCGGTGCGCAATCGTCGCTGGCCGCAATTTTTCTACGCCTTGCTCGGCGCGGCCGTGACCTGGATCGTGGTCAACGCGCCGGTGGCCCTGAAGTATCCGGAGGCATGGCGCGAATTTTTCCGCCTCAACCAAGAGCGCGGTGCGGAGTGGACCACCATCTACTCGGTGCTCAGCCGCAATACTGGGATTAGCTTTAGCCCTGAGTTCCTCAATACCTTCAGCCTGGTGGCGTTTTTGGCTCTCTGTGCGGCGATTGCGGTGCTGGGCCTGCGCAGCGCGCGGACGCCGCGCATGGCCGAGCTGGTTTACCTCATCGTGGCCGCCTTCTTACTATTCAACAAGGTGTGGTCGCCCCAGTATTCGTTGTGGCTATTGGTGCCCGCGGCGCTAGCCCTGCCACGCTGGCGCTTGGTCTTTAGCTGGGCGCTTGTCGATGCCCTGGTATGGCCCCTACTCATGTGGCACATGCTGGGAACAGACAATAAGGGTATTCCGCACGAGCTGCTTGACGTTGCGATTATCTCCCGCGACGCCCTCATTATCGCCATGGCTGTCCTCGTTATTCGCCAGATGTGCGGAAAAACCACGGATAAGGTGCGCGATGCGCACGCCGGCCGCGACCCCTTGGCAGGAGCATTCGCATGATCGTTACCTATATCGGAATGGCATCGATCTTCTTGGGATTCCTCTGCGTGATGGCAGCCTTCTGGCTCTTCCACAATCGGGAGGATCGTCGCGGGCCCATCGTGCTGGGGCTTTTGGCCATTCTTTTCCTCACCATCATTCCGGCGACGGCAGCTGTGTTTTTCGCCGCAACGACCACTGGTTAGATTTCTTTTCGCCGGTCATTTGCGGTACTGTAGTGGGGTTGCTTGACGCAACGTACCCTCCTGCTGCATCCGCAAAGGTGATGCAGCCGAAAACTACTAGACCATAGGAGGTGATGAGGTCCGTGCGTCACTACGAAGTCATGATCATTCTGGATCCTAATCAGGATGAGCGCACCGTAACCCCGTCCCTGGATAAGTTCCTCGAAATCGTCCGCCAGGAAGGCGGCAAGGTTGAGAACCTTGATGTATGGGGCAAGCGCCGTCTTGCATACCCCATCAACAAGAAGGAAGAGGGCATTTATGCCGTCGTCAAGCTGGAGTGCGAGCACACTTCGGTTGCCGAGCTCGACCGCCGTCTGAACCTGAACGACACCATCCTGCGTACCAAGGTTCTGCGCACCGACAGCAAGTAACGGATACTGGGATCAAGCACAATCCACGTAACCGATAAGGAGTAAAGACATGGCACAGGGAGATACCAATATCACGGTGGTAGGCAACATCGTTGCTGACCCCGAGCTGCGCTTCACCCCGGCGGGTGCGGCAGTAGCTAACTTCCGCGTCGCCTCCACCCCTCGTCGCTATAACTCGCAGACGAATCAGTGGGAAGACGGCGAAGCTATGTTCCTGACCTGCAACGTATGGCGTCAGGCAGCGGAAAACGTTGCCGAGACTATGTCGAAGGGCATGCGCGTCATCGTTACCGGCCGCTTGAAGCAGCGTTCCTTCCAGACCCGTGAGGGCGATAACCGCACCGTATTCGAGATTGACGTCGACGAAGTCGGTCCGTCTCTGCGCTACGCCACCGCTCAAGTAAACCGCAATCCGCGTGAGGGCGGCAATAACTTTGGCGGCGGCCAGCAGCGCTCGAATAACAATAATCAGGGCGGTTTTGGAGGCGGCCAGCAACAGCAGCCGCAGCAGAACCAGGCTCCTTCTGAGGATCCGTGGAACTCCGCACCACCTGCAGGTGGTTTCGGAGGCGCTGATTCTGAACCTCCGTTCTAAGTCTGTCACCCGCAACTATTCAACTAACTCAATTGAAAGGCAGGGATCATGAAGCTGATCCTCACCGCTGCCGTTGAGAACCTCGGCGCCGCTGGCGAAATTGTTGAGGTTAAGGACGGCTACGGACGTAACTACCTGCTTCCTCGCGGCCTGGCCATCGTGGCTACCCGCGGCGCAGAGAAGCAGATTGAGGGCATCAAGCGCGCCCAGGAAGCTCGCGAGATTCGCGACCTGGATCACGCACGTGAGGTCCGCAACCAGCTCGAGCAGCTGACGGATGTCAAGGTAGAGGTTAAGACCTCCGAATCCGGTAAGCTCTTCGGTTCCGTTCAAGCAGAAGACATTGTCAACGCCGTCTCCAAGGCCGGTGGCCCTAAGCTGGATAAGCGCATCGTTGTGCTTCCTAAGGGCCTGGTCAAGAAGACCGGCAACTACCAGGTCGAGCTGAAGCTGCACGCTGATGTTATCGGCAAGGTGAACTTCTCGGTCGTTGCTGCCTAACTAGGCGCACGACGGTCCATATAGACCCAAAGACAACAGCAACGCTTTAGGCCTCAAGTTCCTGCTATGTGAGGTGGCAGGAACTTGGGGCCTTTAGCGCGTTTTAACCGGCCTGTGGATAACTGTGGAATTCTGTGGATAACTCTTTGGCAATTTAACTCTCTGTTTACGCGGAGGCCTCTTTATTAACTCGCAGGTCAGGCCGCTTATCCACCAAGGATGTGCCTATTTTCACATCTGGAAAAACATGCTCTGAGCTGGGTCTTTGATTTATGCAGGTCATGGGGTTTTGAAGTTATCCACAGGCCTATGCAGGGCAAATATGGGCTAAGGCTCCCGCGACCTGCAATTTTCACATTGCCCTGTGGATAACTGTGGAAGTTATGCCCAGGGGGTGGTGTCCGGGCACTAGACTACACTGAGATTCCGATATGCTCGGACGCTCGAATAGCTACAAGGGGGAGACCATGACCAACGCCAGTTTTGATGATGAACACCTACCACCGGAGCCACCGCCGGAGGAGGAACCGGCTCCGCGCCGTCGCTATCAGCAGGAAGAGCCAAAGCGCTATGGCGAATTCCGCCAGCCCCCCGCAGACCGCGAAGCGGAGCAGGGTGTTCTGGGTGCCATGTTGCTCAGTCCCCATACGGTGATGGAAGTCATTGAGGAGCTGGAGCCCGAGGATTTCTACTATCCGGCACACACGTTGATTTACCGCGCCATGCTGGATCTATATTCAGAGGGCAAGGACGTCGACGCCGTCATTTTGGCCTCCCAGCTCGACCGCTTTAATAACCTCGAGCGCGTCGGCGGCGCTCCTTATCTCCACACTCTGCTAGCTACAGTGCCCACGGCGGCCAACGCTCGCTACTACGCCGAAATCGTCGCGGAAAAGGCAGTGCTGCGCAAGCTTGTTGATGCCGGCACGCGCGTAGTGCAGCTCGGATTTTCCGGCACCGAAGATGCAGAAATCGAGTCCGTCCTGGACCGTGCGCAGCAGGAAGTCTTCGCCGTCGCCCAGCGCAAGACGGCAGAAGATTACCGTGTCCTGGGAGATCTCATTGACCCCACCATTGATGAGCTCGCTGCCCTGCAGCAGGCAGGCGGCGTGGAGCTAGGTGTGCCTACTGGCTTCATCGACCTCGATAAGCTAACCAATGGCCTTCACGCGGGCCAGATGGTCATCGTTGCTGCTCGCCCTGGTGTGGGTAAATCGACCCTAGCCATGGACTTTATGCGTTCCTGCTCTTTGCAGCACGGCAAGTCCTCTGTGATTTTCTCGCTCGAGATGTCAGCTTCTGAGATTGTCATGCGCCTGCTCTCGGCGGAGTCAGAGGTAAAGCTGGCCGATATGCGCGGTGGCCGAGTTTCCACCGAAGACTGGGCAAAAATCGATGAGACCCTCAACCGAGTGCAAGATGCCCCGCTTTTTATCGATGACTCACCGAACCTCACGATGATGGAAATTCGGTCCAAGGCCCGCCGCCTCAAGCAGCAGCACGGCTTGGACCTCATCGTCTTGGACTACCTGCAGCTGATGTCTTCGGGTAAAAAGGTCGAGTCTCGCCAGCAAGAGGTCTCTGAGTTCTCCCGCCAGCTGAAGCTCTTGGCCAAGGAGCTGGAGGTTCCCCTCATCGCGATCTCGCAGCTGAACCGTGGACCTGAGGCGCGTACGGATAAAAAGCCGCAGCTTGCGGATCTCCGTGAGTCTGGCTCGCTGGAGCAGGACGCCGATATGGTCATGCTGCTCTACCGCCCCGATTCCCAGGACCGTGATAATGAGCGCGCCGGCGAGGCGGATATTATCCTAGCCAAGCACCGTGGCGGCCCGATCGATACCGTGCAGGTGGCGCACCAGCTGCACTACTCCAAGTTTGTCAATATGGCGCACGGATAAATTACAGGTCCACCACCGCGTTGGGGTCTCCCAATCGTGGGCCAAGGATGACCAGTACCAAGAAAACCGCAGCTGCGGCAAGCGCCAGCCATCGCCATACGGGGAAAAGGCGTTCGCCGCACAGACGGGCGAACGCTGCGCCGATGAGAGCGCCCAGGGTATTGAAGAGAAGATCATCGATATCCGTGCGCCCCAGGGCGAAAACGTACTGGCACACCTCTAGTACAAGGCTGAGACCTAATCCCCACGCAGCTGTCTTCTTAACGGAGCGGCATAGACTAAATACCAGCAAGCCAAAAGGGATGAAGAATGCGGTATTGCCCGCGTACTCAAATAGCGGGCCAAACCAGCTGCCGCCGGAAAATTCATCGAAAGGAACCCAGCGCAGATCCCGGGCACGCTGATTTTCTGGCTTCCATAAATAGCCAATCTGGTAGAAGGGCTTGAGCGTGGTTAACGCGACCATAACCGCGGTCCACGCGGCGAGGGATACCCTGCTGAGCACGCGCTAGTCCTTTCTTTCGTGGCGGGGGAGTGTACACCCCCGCCAATGCTAGCCTGCACAGGGGTGCCCCGGCGGCCTTATTTAGCGCCGAGCGGAAAACCCGCGCAGCCGCAGCGAGTTAGTAACCACGAAAACAGAGCTTAGCGCCATGGCCAGGCCGGCCAGCAGGGGGTTGAGCCAGCCCAGCGCGGCCACGGGAATGAGTACGACGTTATAGGCAAAGGCCCAGAAGAGGTTGCCCTTAATAATTGCTAGCGTGCGGCGCGAGAGCCGAATAGCATCAGCGGCGCAGCGTAAATCGCCGTTCATCAGGGTGATATCGGAGGCTTCAATGGCAACGTCGGTACCTGCGCCCATGGCGAGGCCGAGGTCGGCTTGGGCCAGTGCGGCGGCGTCGTTAATTCCATCGCCCACCATCGCCACGGTGTGCCCCGCGGCCTGCAGCTCCTTGATGTGGTTCACCTTGTCCTCGGGCAGGACCCCGGCGCTGACGTGATCGATTCCTACCTCGGCAGCCACGGCGCGGGCGGCCCCGGCATTATCGCCGGTCAGCAGGTAAGGGGTAAGCCCTAGCTCCTTCATCTGTGCCACAGCGGCGGACGAGCTCGGCTTGAGGGTATCGCGTACCTCAATGATGCCTGCAGGCTGCCCGTTGACGGTGACGACCACCGGCGTGGCACCAGCGTCCTGTGCGGCGCGGAATGGCGCTTCTAGGTCGCCCAACGGGCTTTGGCGCTTGCCGACGCCCACCCGGGCCCCCTCCACAGTTCCTTCCACGCCGCCTGAAACTACTGCAAAATCGGTAGCTGGTTCCACCGTGCTTTCTCGGGCGATAGCGCGAGCGATGGGATGCTCGGAGTTGTGTTCCACGGCCGCGGCCAAGTCGAGCACGTCGCCGTGTACGGCGGTAACGGACATCTCTCCGGCGGTGACCGTTCCGGTCTTATCCATGACGATGGTATCGATTTGCCGCGTAGATTCCAGGATCTCCGGGCCTTTAATGACAAGCCCCAGCTGTGCCCCGCGGCCGGTGCCGACGAGGATCGCGGTGGGCGTCGCCAAGCCCATAGCGCAAGGACAGGCCACGATGAGGACGGAGACCGCGGCGATAAAGGCCGGGGCCACCCCGCCGAAGAAAAGATGGGCAAGGAGTGTCAGCACTGCTACGGCCATGACCGCGGGGACGAAGACCTGCGCAATGCGGTCCACGAGGCGCTGTACCGGCGCCTTGGACGTTTGTGCATCCGTGACCAGCTGGGCCATTTGGGCCAGTACCGTATCCTCGCCCACCTTGGTCGCTCGGACCTCGAGCTTGCCGGAGGCATTAATGGTTGCGCCGGTCACCGCATCGCCGGACCCGACCTCGACGGGCACGGGCTCGCCGGTGATCATGGAGGCGTCGACCGCCGAGTTGCCGGCAACGACGATGCCATCGGTGGCGATCTTTTCGCCCGGGCGTACTACGAAGACATCGCCTACCTGCAATTGGGCAATGGGAATGCGCTGTTCGCCTCCCTCGCGCAGCACCGATGCTTCCTTAGCGCCTAAGGAGAGCAGCTCCCGCAGGGCCTCAGAGGACTGGCCTTTGGCCCGCGCCTCGAACCACCGACCGAGCAGGAGGAAGGTAATGACCATGCCCACGGACTCGAAATAGATGTGATCCATCTGCGCCGCATTCGCGTCCAGTGTCATGTGCATTTTCATGCCCGGTTCGCCCGCGTTGCCGAAAAACAGTGCCCATAGCGACCAAAAGTAGGCCGCTGAGGTTCCCATGGTGATAAGCGTGTCCATGGTGAAAGAACCGTGCTTGAGGTTTGTCCACGTAGCGGTGTGGAAAGGCGCGCCACCAAAGATATAAACGATGGTGGCCACGATGGCGCAGGCCCACTGCCAATTGGGAAATTGCAGTGCTGGCCACATCGAGACCACCATGAGCGGCAGCGATAGGGCACCCGAGATAATGGTGCGGCGCAGCAGGCCCCCGTCACGGCTTTTCTCGGCCTGGGGCTCCTCCGTCTTCGCCCCCGCCATATCGAAGGCGCCGTAACCTGCGCCCTCCACCACCGAAATGAGCTCCTGTGGACTTACCGTCTGGGAGTCGTACTCGATGGCCGCCGCCTCGGTAGCGAAATTGACGCTGGCGCTTACTCCCTCGAGCTTGTTTAGCTTGCGCTCGACGCGGGAGGAGCAGGAGGTGCACGTCATTCCTGTTACGCCAAGGTCCAAGTGGGACATGGTGGTTCCTACTTCAGCGTGTAGCCGGCCTCAGCCACGGCGGCTGCTACCTGTTCATCGGTGAAATCGGTGCCGGTAACCGTTACGGCGCCGGTGGTGTGGTCAGCAGTGACCTCGCTAACGCCAGAAATTTCGCCGACCTCTTCTTTTACCGACATTTCGCAATGTCCGCAGGTCATGCCCTCTACGGTGTAGTTCTTGGTGCTCATGATGATCCTTTCTTAGGGTTGGTTTCCGGGCCCATTTTATACCCCCTAGGGGTATATGACAAGGATATTTCATGTACGTTGGGGAATAAAGCAATCCGCAAAGGAGTTAGAACAACCATGGCTACTATCGATGTCACCGAAGAAAACTTTGAAGAAACCGTTACCGGCGAGGGCATTACGCTCGTAGACGCCTGGGCCGATTGGTGCGGCCCTTGCAAGCGCTTTGCGCCGGTTTTTGAAAAGGCCTCCGAAGAGCACACGGATGCTACCTTTGCCAAGCTCGATACCGAGGCCAACCAGGGCCTCGCATCCGCGCTGGAGATTCAGTCCATTCCTACGCTGATGATCTTCCGCGATGGCATCCTGGTCTTCCGCGAGGCTGGCGCGCTGCCACCTGCAGCATTGGAAGACCTGCTGAAGCAGGTCAAGGAACTCGATATGGCGGAGGTTCGCCGCCAGGTAGAAGAGCAGAACGCGCAGGGTTAATCCCCGCTAGCTTCCTAGGCGCTTTCTGGTGAGTATCGCTAAACTCGCTAGAAAGCGCCTTTTTATGTCCAAAGGAGAAGATAATGGCTAACCCCTTTAGCAAGGGCTGGAAGTACATGATGAGTTCCTTCGATCAGAAGATTGATGAGAACGCTGATCCGAAGGTGCAGATCCAGCAGGCCGTCCAGGCCGCCAAGGAGCAGCACCAGCAGATTTCTGATCACGCTGCAGAAATCATCGGCCATAAGTCCCAGCTGGAGATGCAGATGAACCGCCTGGTTAAGTCCCAGCAGGACTACCAGTCTCAAACCCAGCGTGCATTGGAGCTGGCGGATTCTGCGGAGGACCCGCAAAAGGCTTCCGAATATAACCAGGCTGCGGAAGTGGTTGCCTCCCAGCTGGTAGCGGTGGAGCAGGAGCTGGAGGACGTTAAGCAGCAGTACGCCGCCGCAGAACAGGCTGCCGCGCAGGCCAAGAGCCAGCAGCAGCAGTCTGAGGCGCGCTTGAAGGAACAACTAGCGCAAGTTAGCCAGCTGGAGGCCCAGGCGGACCAGGCGGCTATGCAAGAAAAGAACGCCCAGGCTATTGATTCCATGAATCAGCTCAACCCGGACGATTCCGTGCCTACTCTTGATTCTGTCCGCGCCAAGATTGAAAAGCGCTACGCCGATGCCCTTGGCGCCCAAGAATTGCAGCACGCCACCGGCGGCGATCGCATTAATGAGATCCAGGCCGCCGGCAATGACATGAAGGCGACTGCGCGCCTTGATGCCATCCGGGCGGATCTTAAAAAGAAGAAAGAGCTCGAATCCGGCGATTAATTCTGCCGGCGAACATTAATCAGAACTCCACGAATCCCTGAGTGGAATCCATCGCGCAGGTTCACGCGCTGGGTTTCGGTCAGGGTGTATTCGTGCAGGGTCTCGCAGGCAAACTGCAAAAGTGGGCGGTCGATCTCTGGGGGAAGCCCGCCGCCAGAAAGCAGATGTGCTTGATCGCGCTGCTCGGTGCTAGCAGCGTTATCGAACCACCACGAGGCGTATTGCTGGCCCACGTCGAATGGGGATTGGAACCCAGCTGAGCTCCATACTTCTTCCGGCAGCGGCACATACTTAGAGCGCAGCTTGCGCCGCGGTGCCATCATGGATGGCTTGGGCGCCGGCTTCTCCGCGGGAGAGTCCTCCTCGGCGGGGGAATCCTCTGCCGCATCCGCCTTGGGCGGAGCCGGCTTGGGCGTCGGGGCCGGGGTGGGCTTTTCTGTGGCGCCGAAGGCTGCCTCCACCTCTGAGGGCTCGCCGCATTCATCCGGTTCGGGCATTTCCTCGCCCTCTTTATGCGCATTTTCGCGCACCACTGGAGGAAGCGGACCTTCTAGGACCTGCAATTCCATAGCGTCCGCGAAGTCCTCGCGAGGGTCCAAGATGGTGGTGGAATCGCAGGCATGGCGCAGTGCGGAGGACATGGAGTCCCAGCCGAATCCATAGAGGTGTACGCGGATGCCATTGTCTACGGCTGCTTGTGCGCCAGGAATCATGTCGGCATCGCCACTGACGAGCACAAAGTCGGTGAATTGGCCCTTCATGGCGGCGATGACCATGTCCGCCACGAGGCGGGTATCTACGGCCTTTTGGGTGCGGCGCTCACCCCATTCGATGAGCTGACCGGTGCGCAGCTGGACCCCTTCGCAGGTGCGCAGCGCGCGCTGGTAGCGGTGTGGGCCGGTATCGGGAATGCCGTCGTACCAGTATTGGCGCTGGATTGGGGTCCCAAGTTGGTTCTCGATCATCCCGCCCATGGTGCTGACCACCTCGGGCAGATCGATTTCTAGTTGTGCGCGAGCACCCGTTTCCCACGAGTTATAAAAGCTAGCGAGCAAGTATGAGGTATCGACAAAGACGAGTGTGCGTTCAAGCATGGCTCCTAAGTTCCGTTCTAATTGTTCTAAATAAAATTCTTTGTGGTTTCCAGTGTGCCCCATTAGTCACAAAACGTCGATAACCTTGGGCAAATTCCCAGCGCAGTGGCAGCAAAAAAGTTTTCTCTTCGGAAGTATTGCAGGGGTGGGGTGTTGCCGATATGGTTAGTTACACAAGTAACTAACCAACGAGCCGAGGGTCAATGGATAATTCCACGCAACCACTCTTCCGCCAGATTGCTTCCTTGGTGGAAGACGCCATCGTGGACGGCACCCTGGGCGAAGGGGACAGGGCTCCTTCTACTAATGAGCTTGCTGATTTTCACAACATCAACCCGGCCACTGCCCGCAAGGGCATCAGCCTCCTTGTGGATATCGGGGTGCTGGATAAGCGCCGCGGTATCGGCATGTTTGTGGCAGAAGGGGCCCTGAAAACGATCCGCGAGCGCCGCCGCGCCGATTTCGCGGCGGAATACATGGCACCGCTTGTCGACGAAGCCGTTCGCCTGGGCTACAACCGCGCCCAACTCCACGACCTATTTGATCGCGTTGCAGAAAGCCGAGGAATGTACTCATGATTACAACACGAGATTTCACCTTTGCCGATGGCCTCACACATGGCTTAGTTGGCCCCAATGGCATTGGCAAGACCACGCTCCTGCGCAAGATTGCCGGACAAATCCAATCTGGCGGTATTACGGTCTTCGGCGAGGAACCCTTTGACAAGCAGTCGGTTCTCAACCGAGTCATATTGATGGGTATTGATAACCCACTGCCGGATTCTTGGGGCATCGGAAAGCTGGGCGTTATTGGTAAGGCGCGCTGGCCGCGCTGGGATGAGGAGCGCTTCAATGAGCTGCTGGTTCGCTTTGACGTGCCGGCCAAGGCCTATTCTGCCCTGTCCCGCGGGCAAAAGTCTGCGGTGGGCTTCATCTTCGCCGTTGCTTCTGGCTGTGAGGTCATGCTTCTCGACGAACCCTATCTGGGCCTCGATACTCAGCGCCGCGAGCTCTTCTATCAGGTGCTGCGGGAGGAGCACGGCCGTACCATCGTCATCTCCACCCATCACCTCAATGAGGTAGCAGGTCTCCTCGACACCGTTTCGCTGATGGGGGATAACCCAATTTCCGGTCCTATCGATGACTTCATCGAGGGAATTCTTGAGCTCAACGGCCCATCGGAGGCTCTCAACGCAGCGGTCACAGAGCTCGACCTCCGCGTACTTAGTAGGGAAACCACAGGCTTGGGGGACCGCGTGCTTATCGACGCCCGCTCTACCGCCACCGACCCCATCTTCCGCACGGCCCAGGACTACGGTCTGCGCGTCACTGAGGTCTCCTTGGAGCGCGCGGTCCTGGCACTGGAGGAGAAAGCATGAAACTCCTGTGGTACCTAGGCGATTGGTGGCTCTGGACCTTTTTCCTTTTCGCTTTGCTCGTCATGCCCGTCATGGCGCAGGGAACGTGGAACGTGCTCCCGGTGATCTTTTCCTTGTCGCAAATACTTTCCCTGACACCAGACTTTAAGAAGTATCAGCTGGTGGGGCTAGGCTCGAAAATCTGGAATGAACATCGCCGCTGTCTCGTTGCCCTGTGCGCACTAGCGGCAGCTATCGGTGCCCTCACCGTGCAGTTGTGGTGGGCATTGCCCATTTATGCCGTCGCAGCGGCGTGGGCCATGTACCGCAGGGCTACTCCTAAACGGGTCGGGTACACCACGACCGGTTCCCAACCCTCAAACGGATTTGGATGGTTCCCCCGCACCTTGGCTGGGCAAGCAATTTATCGCCCCCAGGTCAAGGCGTGGGGCGCAGCGTGTTTGGCTCCTGCGATCGGTCTTGCTCTCTACAGGTATGAGGACCAGATCCCAGTCCTCGGCTTCCTAGGAACCTTCTGCTGGGCACTGACAGCGGTAGCGCTCGCTGCGGCTTTGCACAGCTTGCGGGTATCCCTTCGTGGATACACGGTGCTTGGTGGTAGCCGTACCGTCTGGGCCCGCCACACTGCAGTGCTCGGACTGATCCCTGTCGTCGTCGCCTTAACCTTCAGCGCAGTACTAGCGAAAGACGGTGAACTCGTTGCGGCCGTCGCGCTGCCTAGTGCCACCTGCGCCCCAGTAGTGGCCAGTCTGGAATTTCTGGGAAAGAAGAATTGGCACCTATTCGCCTTCTATGCGGTCCTCATCGCCGGGATGGCCCTTCTGTGTACTCAGGTGGCGGTTCCCGCGGTTGTCCAGCTTTTCTTGGCGGTGGCCTTCTATGCGGCCTGGGCATTGACGTTCCCCGCCTACATTCGCCGAGCGAACGCGCACCGAGGGGGAATGAGCGCTTGGATGGTCATAAAGTAAACCGCTTAAAAGAAGGGTTGGCCTGGGGATTTGTGTTTGTTTAAGTCGCTGTGTAACTTAATACGAGTCAGCGCGACCGACAGCGCCCCACAGGAACAGAAAAGTTCCTGGCTGAAGCGGCGATAGGAAAACAGGCCCTGACAAAACAAAATTTTTTTGCTCACAACGAGCTACATGCCAAAGTGTGTGTGGTTGTTGTGTGGTGATGATGTTTGAGAACTCAATAGTGTGCCAATGTACTTTTTATTTTTTGTGTGCATGGTTGTGTGTTGATTGGTTTGTCTGCCAGCAGGCCTAGGTGGTTTGTTGGTTGGTGTGTGCCGGTTGGGTATGTGGAACACGTACCCTTTTTGAATGCTGTTTGGTGTTTCGGCTGCATTGAGATGGATTGGTTGGCATGTGATTGTGTTCAACTTTTTTGGTTTCCTTATTTTTGACCCCGTCGGGTTGAGGGAACTGTATTTTTTCTTTGTAGTAATTTTTTGGACGCCAGCACAGGCTTTTGTGGTTTGTGGTGGTTTGTTTGTTTGTTGGGTTTCGGGCTTTTCACGGCCTGTTTCGGATGTTGTTCTGAAATTTTTTT
>NZ_JAKRNC010000006.1:0-135792 GCF_022347345.1 Corynebacterium sp. ACRPJ | reverse complement strand
ATACCTCGCCTGGCTGTTCATTATCCCCATCCTCGGATTGTGGTGGGTCATAAAATCCCGCACCAAAGTCTCCGAATCTGGAATCGCTATCTCCTACGCATTCCGGAAAAATATCCAGATCACATGGGACGATTTTGCCGGAATCGGCTTCCAACGCGCCCGCGCCTTCGCCCGCACCAAGGCCGGCGCGGAGCACAACCTGCCCGGCGTGACCTTTAACTCGCTCCCGCGACTTTCGGAGGCTTCTCGCGGCCGCATCCCCGACGCCCTTACCCAGGGCCGTGAAGCGGCAGATGACAAGGTGGTCATTGTCCACCGTGACGGCCAACAAGTCCTCCTCAGCAAAGAAGAGTATGAGGACTACCTCGAGCGCCACCCCGAGCTCAAGCCTTCGGCCGAAAACTAAATACGCCGTCTACGCTCTCCCCCACATCCCTTGAAGGAATGGTGACTGAAAAACCATGTTCCCGCTGCGTTCAAAAGTAACTACCGTCGGCCGCCAAGCCTCTGGCGCCCGCGCCCTCTGGCGGGCCACCGGCACCAAGGAAAATGACTTTGGCAAACCGATCGTCGCCATCGCCAACTCCTATACCCAATTCGTCCCCGGCCACGTACACCTTAAAAACGTCGGCGATATCGTCGCCGACGCCGTACGAGCGGCCGGCGGCGTACCCAAGGAATTCAATACCATCGCCGTCGATGACGGCATCGCCATGGGACACAGCGGCATGCTCTACTCGCTGCCTTCTCGCGAAATCATCTCCGATTCCATCGAGTACATGGCCAATGCCCACACTGCCGACGCCCTGGTATGCATCTCCAACTGCGATAAAATCACCCCGGGCATGCTCAATGCGGCGCTGCGCCTGAACATTCCCACCATATTCGTCTCGGGTGGACCGATGGAGGCCGGCAAAGCCGTCGTGGTTGATGGCGTAGCCCACGCCCCCACCGACCTCATCACCGCCATTACTGCCTCTGCAAACGACGCAGTATCTGATGAGGGCTTGACCCAGGTGGAGGAATCCGCCTGCCCTACCTGCGGTTCCTGTTCCGGCATGTTTACCGCCAATTCCATGAACTGCCTGACCGAGGCGCTCGGCCTGGCGCTGCCCGGCAACGGCACCACCCTGGCCACCCACACGGCTCGCCGCAGCCTATTTGAAAAGGCCGGCTCCACCATCGTCGATATGTGCCGCCGCTATTACGGCGAGGAGGACGAATCCGTTCTCCCCCGCAATATCGCCACCAAGGAAGCCTTCACCAATGCCATGGCACTTGACATGGCCATGGGCGGATCCACCAACACCATCCTGCACACGCTCGCAGCCGCACAGGAGGGCGAGGTGGATTTCACCCTCGATGACATTAATGACATCTCCTACCGCGTGCCCTGCCTGTCCAAGGTCGCGCCCAATGGCACCTACCACATTGAGGATGTCCACCGCGCCGGCGGAATCCCCGCCATCTTGGGAGAGCTTCGCCGCGCCGGGCACCTGAACTTGAAGGTGCATACGGCCCTCTATGGCAACGCCGAGCAGTGGCTCGATGACTGGGATATCCGCAACCCGCACGCCACCGATGAGGCCCGCGAACTGTACTACGCCGCGCCGGGCGGCGTGCGCACCACCGAACCATTTTCCCAATCCAATCGCTGGGACGAGCTCGACACTGACGCCGCTCATGGCTGCATTCACGACGCCGATCACGCCTTTTCTTCCGACGGTGGCCTAGTTGTCCTGCGCGGAAACCTGGCTCCAGACGGGGCCATCGTGAAGGCAGCGGGCGTGGAAGAAGAGCTGTGGACTTTCTCTGGACCTGCCCGTGTGGTCGAATCCCAGGAGGAGGCCGTATCGATAATCCTGAACAAGGAAGTTCAGCCGGGTGACGTGGTGGTCATTCGCTACGAAGGCCCGTCCGGCGGCCCAGGCATGCAGGAAATGCTCCACCCAACCTCCTTCCTCAAGGGCGCCGGGTTGGGCAAGGCATGCGCCTTGATTACCGACGGCCGCTTCTCCGGCGGCACCTCCGGCCTTTCCATCGGCCACATCTCCCCCGAGGCGGCCCACCAGGGCCTTATCGGGCTCATCGAAAATGGCGACACCATCACCATCGACATCCACGAGCGCGAACTCACCCTGGATGTGGACGAGGACGTGCTGGAGCGCCGCCGCGCCGCCCAGGAACAGCGCGAGCAACCGTGGACTCCGGTGAACCGCAACCGCCCCATCACCAAGGCACTGCGCGCGTATGCAGCCATGGCCACCTCTGCCGATCGCGGCGCGGTGCGCGTTGTCGATGGCCATGTGAATTAGACAGTATTAACTGCTAAATCCCTGTGAGCCTCGGTGGGGTGCACGCCCGTTTACCTGCAGATCGCATAAAGTGTACTGCGATGAAACTCGCGCGCACCCCACTTTTTCGTTATGCCTTAGCTCTGCTGGGCCTCATTTTTGGCGCCTGGAAGATTATTCAAGACACCCGCATCACGGACTTTCCCATTGACATGGTGGTCTACCGCGAGGGCGTCAGAGCCTTCCTTGAGCACCGCTCCGTTTATAGCGAGCCCATGCTGGCCGGGGATATTGAGCTTCCCTTCATTTATCCGCCCTTTGGCGCGCTCATCATGGTTCCGCTCACGGTCTTTGACGGCATTGACCACGATATGGCGGGCGACATCATGGTTGTCCTCTCCGATCTGCTCCTGCTCGTCTGCCTCTACTTCGTCTTCAAGGCGGTGCTGAAGAAACCGGAGTTCCTCTTGCCCATTACCGCCATTGCCTTGCGCTTTGAGCCGGTTGATCTCAACAATGGCTTTGCGCAGATCAATATCGTGGTGATGGCGCTGGTTATCCTCGACCTCGTTCCGCGCAATTGAAGCGTCCTGGGTTTAGTTCCGCTTCTTTTACTACCCCGTACTGACGGGCTGCGTGAGATAGTAGTCGATTTCTACTTCCCGCGGGGTGGCGTAGTCCAATGCTTCGTGAAGGCGCTTGGTGTTCCACCAATGCATCCACCGCAAGGTGGCCAGTTCGACTTCTCCGACCGACGTCCACGGGCCTTGGGGGTAGATGAGTTCAGCTTTGTAGAGACCGTTGACTGTTTCGGCTAGTGCATTGTCGTAAGAATCGCCGACTGTTCCCACACTCGGGCGGATTCCTGACTCAGCTAGCGCAGTGGAATACTTCAGTGACACATACTGGCTGCCCCGATCGCTGTGGTGAATTAGCTGGTTTCCATGGATTCGCCCTGCAGTGGTTAAAGCGTGCTCTAAAGCCTCCATCGGCAGCGCGTAGGTGCGCATTGTCGAGCGTGTAGCGACACCAACAATTTTTCGGCTGAATACATCCACGACAAACGCGGTATAGGCGAATCCTGACAGGGTGCGAACGTAGGTAATGTCGGCAACCCAAAACCTGCCTGGTGCGTGCGCACGAAAGTTTCGCTGCACCAAGTCTGGGCGACAATCAGGTGTCTCTGGGCTTAGCGTTGTTACCGGATGTCGTAGACCGAGAAATTCTCCGCATGCACACGCTGAATCTCTGGGATGAGAAGGCTATCGCTTAAGGCCCTTGCACTGGGAACACGAGTGGTCGCCTTGCAGTAGCCGCGTGAAGTGATGAATCCACGATCTGCTTGTTTTAGGACTCGGCAGATGGCCTCGACCCCAAACTGATCTTTATACGTGTCGATGTAGGAGATCATTTGGTCGTGGGTCGGTCGAGTTCCGCTGCGAAAAAAGCCGAAGCTGTCTTAAGAATCCCGTTTGCTCGCTTCAGTTCACGGTTCTCTCGGCGCAAACGCTTGAGTTCTTCTTCCATTGTTTCGCTATCCGGCGTTGTGCGGCCATCTCGTGTGGAGGCGCTGTCGCGGTACCACGCCCGCAATGTGTGGCGTGATACGCCGAGGAGCTCTCCGACCTGTTCGTAGGCGCGCTGCAATGAGCAGGACTCCAAGCGGACCATTTCGATGATCTGATGGACCGCCTTCTCCTTAAACTCGACGGAATACTTTCTGGGCATAGTGCCTCATCCTTCCTTACTTGATGTAGGAACTAAACCCAGGACGCTTCACAAACGCTTCTTGCCCCAAGGTATCTTGATTGGCCTGGCCGCCGCTATCAAAATTACCCCGCTGGCGATGCTGCTCTACTTCCTCGTGCGCAAGGAATGGAAGCAGATTGCCACGGCTTTCCTCTCCACAGTCGCTGCCACGCTCCTTGCCGCAGCCTTCCGCTGGGACGCATTTGTGGAGTTCTTCAGCTCTAAATTGCTCGATATGGGCTCTGGCGGCGACTTCGGCGTCGCAACCGAGTACCAGTCCAATAGTTCCATCAAGGGAGCCATTCAGCGCATGTATTCCTCTACGGAAGCCATGGACGCCAATGGACTGACCATCAACCTTGCGTGGCTCGCAGCCTCCCTAGTGGTTATTGCCTTTGCTGCGTGGCTTATCAAGCGACTGTGCGAGGAGCATCTGCTTGTCGACGCCCAATTGGTCACCGCCCTCACCCTCCTCCTTATCTCCCCTGTTTCCTGGTCGCACCACTGGGTCTGGCTCACGCTCATCATCCCGGTCTTTATCTACCGCGCGTGGACCTGGCTGCCATCTGGATGGGCCGCGGGCAGCCTCCTGACCGTCCTTATCGCCTGGGCAGCCATGCTACTGACAGTTCCACCTAAGTGGTGGTGGGGCGATCAAGTCGATGTTCACGCCATGGAGCGCTACCAGAAGTTCTGGGTGGATGACTTCGTGTGGCTGACCATACTGGCCGTCGCACTTTTCGCAGCCGCTTTCTATGCCTCCCGGCGCAATAACCGGAACACGAGTACCGCTACTCCTGTCCAGCTAGCGTCTTAAGAGCTGCAAGGTGCGAATCGAATGCGGCCTTTCCCTTAGCCGTGAGCATCACCCATACCGTGTCCTTGCCACGCGAGGATCCATACTCGCGAAAGCGGCTGATATACCCCTCTTTTTCCAGTGCGCTTAGCTGCTTAGACAGCGTGGCATCGGATTGATTCACTTTGTCCCGAATCGCGGCAAAGCGCATCTCTTTGTTGATGGCGCCTTCCACTGCCCCGGCCGCGTTGAGCACCGCACAAATCTTGAACCGATTAAGCGGGTGAATTACTGGGTCGAGTTCACTCATCGTCGCTTGCCCGCTTATTACTCTCTTGATCTCGCGTGGACAGATCCATCGCACCGGAATTGAGAACCCAAAATACAGCGAAGCCCCACAGCGTGAATACCACGGCCGCAATTACCATGTGTCCTTCGAGGTAGCGCTGGAAAAACACCGGAGCAAATAGGATGGGAAAAGTAGCGTAGTACTTTTTATCCGGCTGCGGCTGACTGAAAGGATCTTGCCTATAGCTCGGACGCACATCACCCTGATGGCTACCCACCCACATTGCCGCTCCGAGGCCAAACATCATGAAGCCGAGGAACGCCCACAGAGGAATATCATCTTCCCACTGGCTCATAACGAAATAGCTTCCTGCAAACGCTACTGCAAGCAAAGCATTAATCACGGTCCGTCGCCTGCTGTTTTGCCCTTTCTCTACTTCCTCGTTGAAGGACAGTGCCTCGTGCACGCTTTCGTCCATGATCGCCGTTCCTTTCACCTTCGACCTTTCGTTGTTTTCCACTTTAGAAAGTATCATACTTTCCACCCTGGAAAGCAAGGAGGGAAGAAAATCCGCCGTTATTGCGACGGACAATCTTTTGGCGTCTAGTTCAGCGGATTAACCCCTGCGCCGAAGAACCACAGCGCTACGAGAATACCTACGCCAATGAGCACAAAAATCCACGAAGTCCCCAGTGGACGGCGTGCCCACGAGCGCTTGAAGTCTAGGGAGATAAAGCCTGGGCCAGTAAACTGCAGGCCCACTGCGATGACAAAGAGGACCAAGGAAAGCCATACGGATTCCGGCCAGCTAAAGACGTCCAGGCCGGCATCGGTCTGCGCTAGCTCGTGGACGGCGGTAAAGCCGGTCACTACCAGGCCGATCATGGCCGCCAGCGGCGTAATGAGGCCGAGCAGCAAGAACACACCAGCGATAAGCTGCATGGTCGGCACCGCGATAGACAGTGCGGTATCCCAGGCATAGTTGGCAAAATCGCCCTCAAGGCCGGACAAGCCCTCGCTATCGCCAAGCGTGAAGAAGGTCTTTGCGCCCGCGACGATCAGGTAAGCGCTCAGCGCCAATCGGATGAAAAGCAGGCCGAAGTCGATAGTGCCGCGGCGACCATAGCGCTGATAGCCTTCCTTTTCTTCTTGTTCCGCCTGTAGGCGTGCCTCGCGCTCCTCTGCGGTTTCGGTGCTGAGGGTGCTCTCCACGGGGGCGTCGGCAGTAGCAAGTGCCTGCTCTTGTTCCACGCTAGCCGGCGTGGTGGACTCCGGCTGTGCGAAGGCTACGGTCTCTTCGCCGGTGCCACTTTGTTGACGTGCGGCTTCATTTGCACTGGAGTAGGACAGCACCTCGGTTTCAGGATGGTCCTGCTGCGCCTGGGAAGGCTTGATCTCCTGCGGCTCAGCGCGGCCGGCGCGCTCGAAAAGTCCCGGCTTCGACTTTCCCTGGCCGGAGACAGAATCCTTGCTAGCGGGCTTCGCGTTATAGGTAGGCACGTCCATATCCTCATCAAACGGGGTGGCTTTATCCGGTTGCTGCTTATCGCTCATAGCTCCAACCTAGGGCACGTGCCTGCACTTTTGTGGTACCCACCACGGCGCGCCGCACGAGCTTGCGTGCTATGTGGCCACCAAGTCGCTCGCAGCTTCGATAACCGAACGCGTTAGTTCGCTCAAGACCTCCGATTCCAAGCGCCACCGCTGCCAGTAAAGGTCGATATCGAGCGGGGAGTCGTCGAGAAGCACCAGCTCTTTTGCCGCTAATAGGGGCAGCGCTTGGGCTTGGGGCAGCAACCCCCACCCCAGGCCAACGCGTACGGCCTCGAGGTAGCCCTCGGAAGAGGGAATCTGCGATACCCGGGCACGCACCACGGCCGAATCAATGAAGCGCTCGCGCATCGCATCATCTAGTACTTGATCGTTGGGGCCGTAGCCTACAAGGGGCATAGTTTCCCAGGTCAGGTGGCCATTATGGAAGCTTTCTGCAATATGTGGTGCCGCGACTGGGAAGTAGCGCATCGTACCCAAAAAGCTCGACTCACAGCCCGAGACCGGCGTGGCCTCCCTCGTTACTGCACCAAGCACATCGCCCCGCCGGAGCATGGCTAAGGTGCGCGCCTCATCCTCAATCCGGATGCGCAGGGCAACATCACCCCGCCGCGCGGTATCGCTAAGGACCCTGCGAAACCATGTCGCTAGGGAATCCGAGTTCACTGCAACAGAGAGCGGGACCCGGGCCAAGCGGTGGCCTAGGCGGGCATCCGTCTCCGCCTGCACCAACGCCATGCGGCGTGCGGATTGAACCAGGATCTCCCCCGCTTCCGTGGCGGTTACCGGGGTAGCACGGCGAAGGAGCACGCGACCGGTGCTCGATTCTAGGGCCTTAATTCGTTGGCTTACTGCAGACGGCGATATGCCGAGTACAGCAGCGGCGACATCGAAGCTGCCTTCGTCCACGATGGCGAGCAATGTTTCTAAGTGCACCGGGTTCATGAAGCCATTCTAAACCAACTGTAGATTCATTAACTGGACTAATTCAGGCCGGGAATTCACACTAGAAGGCATGTCCATCGTGCTTGCTGGTTTCTTCTTGGGATTATCGCTCATCGTGGCCGTCGGCCCACAAAATGCCATGCTGCTCAAGTACGGCATCCGCCGCGACCACATTGGCCTCATCATTGCCGTCTGCGCGCTTTCCGACGTCATCCTGATTACCGCCGGCACGGCCGGCGTGGGCTACTTGGTAGAAAGATTCCCCAACGCCCTGCAGGTTCTGAAATATGTTGGCGCCGCTTACCTGGCGTATTTCACCTTTACCTGCTTCCGCGATGCGCTCAAAACCAAAGGCGAGGCCATCGAGGTTGAATCCACGCAGCCAAAGGTCCCGCAGGAAGTCGCCTCCTTCGATGGCTCTCAGGCACACAGCACGACCAAGACCGCAACTCGCGTCGAGATTAAGCGCTCCCCCTCCTGGGTTAAGCCGCTGCTTACCGCCCTGGCCTTAACGTGGCTTAACCCGGGCGCCTATGTGGACGTAGTGGTCATGCTCGGCGGCATTGCTAATCAATATGGCGAATCGGGGCGCTGGCTTTTCGCCGTGGGTGCAATCTGTGCCAGCTTCTCTTGGTTTCCGTTTATCGGCTTCGGTGCAGCCCGTTTTTCCCACGTATTGTCCCGGCCCACAGTGTGGCGCTGGATCAACTTCGGCATCGGCGTCATCATGATCGGCCTAACACTCAAGTTGCTCCTGCTCTAGAGGGCCGGGGCTCGGTAGCGGCCTAGTCGCCGCGAACGCGCGAAGCGGTGGCGCCTGCCCAGCGGTTGATGCCGGCGTCGTGGGCGGCGTCATCAATCGCAGCCAGCTCGTCCGCGCTGAAGTCAAGCTTGTCCAGCGCGCCCAGGTTGTGCTCGAGTTGCTCCACAGAAGAAGCACCCAACAGCGCCGAGGTAAGCGTGCGATCACCCTGATCACGCAGCACCCACGAGATAGCCATCTGCGCCAGAGACTGACCACGCTTGCCTGCAATATCGTTGAGCGAACGGATCATGGAAAGGTTTTCCTCATTGAGCCAATCCTTTTCCAAGGTCTTATTCTTCGCCGCGCGCGAATCTGCAGGGATGCCATCGATATAGCGATCCGTCAGCATGCCCTGTGCTAGTGGACCAAAGCCGATGACACCCAACCCACTGCGCGCCGTGACATCAAGCAGGGACTCGCCATCCTCGCCCGGGCGCTCAATCCAGCGGTTCAGAAGGGAATAGCTGGGCTGATGAATCAGCAGCGGGCAGCCTTCATCTTCCATAAACTCCATGGCCTCCGCGGTAAGCTCCGGACCATAAGAGGAAATGCCCACATAGAGAGCTTTGCCGGAGGCCACGATATCCCGCAGCGCGTACAGGGTCTCTTCCAGCGGTGTGTCCGGGTCCGGGCGGTGGTGGTAGAAGATATCTACATAATCCAAACCCATCCGCTTCAGGGACGCATCCAAGGAGCTAACCAGGTACTTGCGAGAGCCGCCGAAACCGTAGGGCGAATCATTCATTACCCAACCCGCCTTGGAAGAAATGATCATTTCATCGCGGAAGGGGCGGAAATCGCGGGCGAAGATGCGGCCGAAGTTGTCCTCCGCGGCGCCTGGTTCAGGGCCGTAGTTATTGGCCAAATCGAAATGAGTAATCCCCCGGTCATACGCCGCGCGCAGGATTTCGCGCTGCGTGGCCAGGGGACGGTCGTCGCCGAAGTTCTGCCAAAGGCCAAGGGAAATGGCCGGCAGCTTCAGCCCAGAGTTGCCTACTCGGCGGTACTCCATCGAATCATAACGTTCAGCTGCGGGTGCATAGATACTCATGGCACCCATTGTCCGCTTAATTCTTGGAATTGTCAGCCTGTGGCAGTTCCTCAACTTCTTCAGGGTCGCCGGATGCGCCGGTTTCTTCGACCCACTTTTCAATTTCTTCCGGGGTGCGGTCAGTTTCTACCGCATCACGCTCGGTGTAGTAGGAGTGGTCGTGGCGCTTTTCTGCGTACTCCTTTTTGTCAAAGTCCACGTCATCGTCGCCGTCAAGCTCCTCGGTGACCTCATCCACCAGCTCATCATAGAGGGCCTCGTTATCCATATTGGAATCCTCGATGTGCTGGCCAATCTCGTCATCATAACGCTCAGCGTCATAATCCTTGTTGGGGTTCAGCTTCAGGTGCATAAGTGAACGTATGCGCTCGCGACGCACTGCCTCGTCCTTAATCTGGGCTTGGCTACGGAACCAGGCAAATACCAAGATTGCCACCATGAGGATGCCCATGTAGCCGATGATTGGGTAGATGTAGTTCATCAAGGTCTTAAAGCCGGCGAAAGAGACCGCGAAACCAGCCAAGCAGCCGATGACGAAGATAACCGGGAAGCGCTTCTCATGGCCGGCAGATAGGCGCTTGCCCAGTGCGTAGAACATGCCGATAGCGGTATTGAAGATCATCAAGTAAATGATGACCGCCATGATGGAGCCGAGCGTCGGGTTAACGCTATCTACCAAAGACAGCATCGGAATATCGGAGCCTTGTGCCTTGTCCGAGTTCATCAGCAAGGAGAATCCGGCAAGGCCCATCATGATGGAGTAGATGACGCCGCCTACAACGCCGCCCCAACCGGCCTCGCGTGGGCTGATATTGTCGCCACCGATAACCAGGGACATGGACACGGCGAGCATCAGCGCCAGGCCGTTGTAATTGAGTGCGGAAATGAGCCAGTTACCAATCGGGGTGTCGATCTGGCTGGAGGCGTCCATAGCGGCGCCGATGTCATCCGGCATATTGAGGCCGGTGTAGATGGCAACACCAATGACCGCAATGATGATGGTCGGTGTTACAGCACCGATAACCTTGGATACCTTATCCACGTCGAGCATGCCCACGATAAGCACCAATACCAACATGAGCGTGGAGCCGATCCAAGTCTTCCAGCCAAACTGCTGCTCCATATTGGAACCCGCGCCGGCCAACATCACAAAGCCAATAGCGAAGAGGGTGATGATGACCGCGACGTCCAGCAACTTGGAGACGATCGGGTGGGTGACATTGCGGAAAACGGTGTTGTGCTCAGAAGCGTGGAAGTAGCTGCCCAGCTGCAAGAACACGGTACCGGCAAGGGTCATGATGAGTGCGGCGATAATGATGCCGGGAATACCCCAGGAACCAAAGGCAGTGAAGTACTGCACCACCTCTTGGCCCGTGGCAAAGCCGGCGCCCACCAACAAGCCCACGAAGGACATGGCAATGGCGATAATGTTTTTAGAAGACACGGTTGCCTAACTTTAGTAGCGAATATCTTTCGCATACTGGTGCGCGCGGCCCCTTATCCCCCACTCCCCAGCACGTGGGCTACACAACACCGGTATGCGTTCCTTAAGGAATGGTACGTAAGTGACCCGTTAAACACCTACTGGCACATACCGATGTTGTGATAAATCACATTCGGGCGTTCCGCGAAATCAACCTAACGCTTTAGTCGTCAAAGGTCGCGGTATCAATCACGAAGCGGAACTTTACATCGCCTTCCACCACGCGCTCATAGGCGTCATCAACATCGTTGACGCCGATCTTTTCAATGACGGCGCCGATACCGTGCTCGGCGCAGAAATCCAGCATTTCCTGGGTCTCTGCAATGCCGCCGATGTTATTACCAGTTAGCACCTTACCGCCGCCGACAAGGCTGCTCATGTGTACTCCCAGCTCCTCCGGCGGAAGTCCGACAACGGACATGATGCCGCGCGGCTTCAGCAGCTGCAGGTAGTCGTTGAGGGAGTACTGGGCAGAAATGGTGGACAAGATGACGTCGAATTCGCCGCGGTGGTTGGCAAAGAAGTCTTCGTCCTCACCGGTGGCCAGAATGTGCTTCGCACCCAGCTCATAAGCTTCCTTTTCCTTGCGCAGGGAGCGGGAAATCACGGTTACTTCCGCGCCCTTTGCCGCAGCGATCTGCACACCCATGTGGCCCAAGCCGCCTAGGCCTACTACGGCAACCTTATCGCCTTCCTTGACCTGCCAGCGGGCCAGCGGCGAATAGGTGGTGATTCCGGCGCATAGCAGCGGGGCTGCGACATCAAAGTCAATGCCCTCCGGGATGGTGCACACAAAGTTTTCGTTGACGACTACCTTCTGGGCGTAGCCGCCTTGGGTAATGGTGCCGTCTACGTCTTCGGAGTTATAGGTGCCCACATTGCCATTCAGGCAGTTCTGCTCCCGGCCGTTGCGACACTGTTCGCACTCACCACAGGAGTTGACCAGGCAGCCAACGCCAACGCGGTCGCCGACTTTAAATTTCGTGACCTTATCGCCCACGGCTTCCACGACGCCGGCAATCTCGTGGCCCACCGTCAGCGGGAAGTGGGCCTGGCCCCATTCGTTGCGGATCGTGTGAATATCGGAGTGGCAGATGCCTGCAGCCTTGATATCAATGACCACGTCGTCTTCGCGCGGATCGCGGCGCTCAATTTCTACGACCTTGAATGGTGCTTCAGGGCTTTCCTTTTGCAATACTTTGCTCTTAATTGTCATGCCCACGACCCTACGCGTAACCCCACTGACCTCGCCTAACGAAAATAATCACCAACTCTAACGGGGAAGGAAAACCAAAAAGCCAGCCACGCCCCTCTCGTTGAGGAGGAAAACGCGGCTGGCTATGTGGGGGTCTTAGTTCAGCTTCTCTGCGATGAGCTTATTGACCTGGCCCGGATCGGCCTTGCCCTGGGTGGCCTTCATGACCGCACCCACGATGGCACCGGTGACCTTCTTATTGCCGGCACGGTACTTTTCCACGATGTCCGGGTTGGCGGCCAGCGCGTCATCCACGGCCTTCTCGATGGCGCCATCATCGCGCACGACCTCCAAGCCGCGCTTTTCGACGACCTCGTCGACGTCACCCTCGCCCGCCAACACACCGTCGACGGCCTTGCGTGCGAGCTTGGTGGTCAGCTTGCCCTCGTTGACGAGCGCGATAACGCGCGCCACGTGATGCGGGGTAATGGACAAACCAGCAAGATCGGTCTCCTGCTCGTTGGCCTTGCCGGCCAGGTAGGAAACCCACCAGGAGCGCGCCTCGTCCGGCTTCGCGCCAGCCTCAACGGTATCCACGATGAGGTCTAGGGCACCGGCATTGACCAAGTCGCGCATCTCCTCATCCTTGATGCCCCACTCTTCCTGGATGCGCGCACGGCGAACCCATGGCAGCTCCGGAAGGGTCTGGCGCAGCTCTTCTACCCACTCGCGCGGCGCGATGACCGGCGGCAGGTCCGGATCGTTGAAGTAACGGTAATCCTCTGCGGTCTCCTTCGGACGGCCCTTGGAGGTGGTGCCATCGGTCTCTTGGTAGTGGCGGGTTTCCTGGTCAATGGTGCCGCCATCTTCGAGCACCTGCGCCTGGCGCTGCATCTCGAAGCGAACCGCCTGCTCCACGGAACGCAGGGAGTTAATGTTCTTGGTCTCGGTACGGGTACCAAACTCTTCCTGGCCCACCGGGCGCAGGGACAGGTTGGAGTCCACACGCATGGAGCCTTGATCCATGCGGGCGTCGGAAACGCCCAAGGCTGCAACGAGCTCGCGCAGGGCGGAAACGTAGGCCTTAGCCACCTCAGGCGCGCGCTCACCGGCGCCAATGATCGGCTTGGTAACGATCTCAATGAGAGGAATACCCGCACGGTTACAATCCACCAGGGACGCCGTGGCGCCGTGAATACGGCCGTCCGCACCACCGAGGTGGGTCAACTTGCCGGTGTCTTCCTCCATGTGGGCACGCTCGATTTCCACGCGCCACTCGGTGCCGTCTTCCAGCACAACGTCCAGGTAGCCGTCATAGGCAATCGGCTCGTCGTACTGGGAAATCTGGTAGTTCTTCGGCTGGTCCGGGTAAAAGTAATTCTTGCGGGCAAAGCGAGAGGACTCCGCAATGGAGCAATTAAGCGCCAGGCCAATCTTGATGGCGCCCTCCACGCCCTTGGAGTTAACTACCGGCAGCGCACCGGGCAGGCCCAGGGAGACCGGGTCAACGTTGGAATTAGGCGCTGCGTTGAAGTTCGTAGGAGAGGTAGAAAACATCTTGGTTTCCGTATCCAGCTCTACGTGGACTTCCATGCCCATTACCGGTTCGAACTTTTCTAGGACCTCATCGAAGTCCATCAGGTCATACATCGCAGCAGTCATGCGTGCCATCTTAATACGTCCATGCGCCCGCGCGCTCACGCCCCTAAGCTGAATATTATGACTACACCACATAGCGTTGATGCCGCGCTTATCGATGCCCCATTGATCAACATCGCAGTCTTCCGCACTGCCCCTACCCCTGAGGAGGTAAGCGAGCGCCTGACCACCACTTTTGGCGATCGCCTGAGAGATATCATGCCGGGCAAGAATCCGGGAAGCATCATGGTCGAGCTTGATGATTCCTTCCTATTGCACTACCAAGCCATCGATACCCCTCCCACCCGCGATAGCTATGGCCTCCACCCCATTTTGAGCGCGGATGCTCGCGGCCTCGATTCCGCCACCGCACAAATCCTCGTGTCCGTGCTTCCCGGCGAGACCGAAGATGATCGCGCGAAGCAATTCCGCGAAGCCCGCCGCGATCACCTTGAACTGCTCTCCAAGGCCACCGCGGTAGTAGCCGAGCACCCCGACTGCCTGATAGTCCATAACCCGCGCGGCAACGTTTCTATCGCGCCGAATACTTTCCTCGAGGCCGTTCGGGACAACCTTGCCCCAATGCACATCGCTCCGGTGTGGCTTACCCAAAAAGAAAACAAAATCTTGGGCTATACCGTTGGGCTGGTCCAGGCCGGACACCCTGAAATCCAGGCAGCCACCGAATCCATGGATCCCACCGATCTCTATTACAAGCTGGCCAATATCGCAGACCACGTGCTCCAAGGCGCCACCGTCAAAGACGGCGACACCCTATCTTTCGAGCAAGGCCAGCCACCACTGACCGTGCAGAAAGAACCCTGGTTTGTAGACGAATCCTATCCTGCGGTCACGATTAATTTCTAGCGGAATTCCCCTACTTTCGGGAATCCGAATAGCGGCAGATGGCTGCCAGCACCGCACCAGAAAGGTTGTGCCACACCGAAAAGACGGCTCCTGGCAGGGCGGCCAATGGGTTCATATAGGTCGATGCCAGGGAGGTGGCCAAGCCGGAGTTTTGCATGCCCACCTCGACGGCCATGGTGCGCCGGGCGGCGATCGGCTGCTTGGTCAGCATTCCGGCCAGGTAGCCCAAGCCGTATCCGCAGGCGTTATGGATTACCACTGCGGCAAAGACGAGTACGCCTGCGGTAGCGATGGTGTCGTGCGCTCCGCCAACCACAATGCACACAATGGCTGAAATGGCCGCAACCGAGATCCATGGCAGCGCCGCGTTAATCTTCGCCACCACGCGTGGAACAAACATGCCGATGAGAATGCCGGCAACAACCGGAATGAGCACGACCTTCACAATGGACCACGCCATCGCGGAGGCAGAGACCGGCATATACTCCCCCGCCAGCCACAGTGTCAGCAACGGCGTGAGGACTGGCGCCAGCAGGGTGGAAATGGACGTCATGGTCACCGACAAAGCCACATCACCGCGCGCAAGGTAAGACACCACGTTGGAACTCGTGCCGCCGGGCGCGCAGCCCACCAAGATAACGCCGGCCGCTACAGCATCAGGAAGATCCATCACAGCGACCACCAACAGCGCCACCAGCGGCATTATGACAAACTGCGCTACTACTCCGATGAGAACGGGCAGCGGACGGCGAACCACCAAGGCAAAATCTACCGGCTTGAGGGTTAGGCCCATGCCGAACATGACAATACCCAGCAGTGGGGTGACTTGCGGGGCGAAGGAAGCTGCGGTCTCTGGCGCGAGGTATCCCACCACGCCACCGATAATCACGAGCACGGGAAAGCCTAGCGCTGCAATGAGCGCTTGACGGTCTTGCGCTGAGGAGGGCGCAGCGGGCGCCTCCACCCGATTATCTGTCATGCTATCGATACTCATGGGCAAAAGAATACGCTCCCACCCAGTGGGAGCGCTATCTTAATATTCGGAACGCAGTATGCCTCTAGCCAAAGAGCGCCTGGGCGTTGCGATAACGCGATTCCGGTACCGTCTTCAGCGTACCCACGGCATCTTCCAACGGGACGAGGTCAATATCCTCACCATGGAGGGCAACACACATGCCAGACTTGCCTTCGTGGATGGCGCGCGCTGCGTGCACGCCGTAGCGAGTAGCAAGCACGCGGTCATAGGCCGTCGGCGTGCCGCCGCGCTGGATATGCCCCAGCACGGTCGTACGCACGTCATACCCGGTGCGTGCCTTGATTTCATCGCCGATTACCTGGCCGATGCCGTTGAACGTCTGGTGCCCAAACTGATCGACGCCGCCGGCCTCGAAGTCCATAGTCCCCTCCTTCGGGAGGGCGCCTTCTGCCACGCAGATAATGCCGTACTTCTCGCCCATCTGGAAGCGGCGTTCCATCGCCTTCGTAATCTCCGCGATATCAAAGGGCTCTTCCGGTACCACGGTGTAGTGCGCGCCGCCGGCCATGCCCGCGTGCAGGGCAATCCATCCCACGTGGCGGCCCATAACCTCCACGATCAGGATGCGGTTATGGGACTCCGCGGTGGTGTGCAAACGGTCGATAGCATCGGTGGCCACAGAAACGGCGGTATCGAAACCAAAGGTGTAGTCGGTGGCGTTAACGTCATTATCAATGGTCTTCGGCACGCCCACTACCGGCACGCCGTTATCAGAAAGCCACTTTGCGCCCTTGAGGGTACCTTCACCACCGATGGCGACAAGGGCATCCACCCCGGCATCCGCCATGTTGGACTTAATCTGGTCAAGGCCGGCCTTGAACTTATCCGGATGCAGGCGGCCGGTACCCAGGATGGTGCCGCCGCGCAACAAAATACGGTCGATTTCCGCATCGTCATAAAGATCGCGGCGGCGGTCTTCCATCAGACCGACCCAGCCGTCTTCATAACCTACAACGGTATCTCCAAATTCATTGGACGCGGTACGCACTACCGCACGGATTACAGCATTGAGGCCGGGGCAATCGCCGCCGGACGTTAAAACACCTAGACGCATATCTACCAATCTAGCGCGCGATTTTTAGGCCTGCAGAGTGTCCCTAAAACCTAGGGCAGAAACCAGGCCCACCACCAGCGCAGCCACGATGACGAGCAGCGAATTAATAATTGCCGCCTCTGGGTTACCCGTTTGCATAACTGCGGATACCAGGGCAACTCCCACCACGGAACCCACCTGGCGGGAGGTGTTATACACACCGGAGGCAGCGCCCATAAGCTCCGGCGAGATATCGCGCAAGGTGGTAGCTGCGTTGGAACCCCAAATGAAGGACTGTCCCACGCCGAGCCCGGCAATGGGCAGACCGAGGACCCACGGAAGGGCGTCGACCTGCATGACCCACCATGCCGCAAGGAGCGAAAGTATCAGGATGGAAAATCCCAGCACCCCCAGGATCCGCGGGTTAACATAATCCGCCATGATGCCAGCGAGCGGAGATATCAGGAGAGACACCAGCGCCATAGGAGCCACGATGATGCCGGCTTCGCCCGCAGGCACTCCCTGCATGGTCTGCAGCCACAACATGATGGGCAGCATCACTGCGGCCGCCATGAACCCCATTGCAATGATTCCTACCGAGCCCGCCAGGTAATTGCGGTCACTAAATAGCGCCAGCGGCACCAGCGGACTCGACCCGCGGGCCTGGGCAGTTGCCTGCAATCGAATAAACCAGACGCTAGCGACAACTCCGGCGAGCAGGATCAGCCAAATGGTCCATCCCCAGCCAAGCACCGGGCCCTGCTGAATACCAAAGACGATTGCCGCCAAGGCGATGAGCGACACGATGGCCGAGGGCGCATCGATAGACTGCGCGGTCGTGGGCAGCTCAGGCACCCACAGCAGCGCGAAGACAATGGCTAGCACCACGAAGGGAACGTGTACCCAAAAGGCGGCCTGCCACCCAAAGTGCCCGACCAGAAAGCCACCGGCGAGTGGACCGGCAAGTGCAGCTACCGAGCCAATGACGCCCCACACACCCAGTGCGCGCCCACGGCGCTCGCGCGCAAAGATGCGATTGATAACGGACATGGTCTGTGGCATCTGGAGGGACGCACCCACGCCTTGCACGGCACGCGCCGCAATGAGCACTTCCACTGTGGGCGCCACGGCACACGCCACCGCACCGAGTCCGAAAATGCCCACACCCAAACAGAACATCCGGCGCTGGCCTAAAACATCGCCCAAGCGGCCGGCAAAGAGCAGCGGCACCACCACAGCCAACAAATAGGCCGCGGATACCCACATGGTGTGGTTTACGCCTGTGTTGAGCTCGCGTTGCAGGTCAGGCAGCGCCACCGCCACCATGGATTGGTCCAGCAGGGATACAAAGAATCCGAGGGACAATGCAAACATGGCGCGCCATGCTTGGCGCTCGGGCGGCAGATGCGTCTCCACAGTCATGGCCTTAGAGTCTAGCGGTCCGAGAAATGTCGACCTAGACTGGCTGCATGTCCATGATCGATATTAAAAAGCCCCAAGACGTTTCTACCGCGACTACTGTCACCCTCGGCCTCATCGGTGGCTGGGTCACCGCCCGCGAGACCGGCATTCGCCCGCTAGGCGGCGTAATCCTCGCCGCTGCCGGTGTATGGGCGGGTCGCTCTTGGGCCAAGAAAACCACCCCGGCTACCACCGCCGGCCTGTGCGCACTCTACGTGGGCGCATTCGGCGCCTCCCACCCACTGGCCAAGAAGATCGGTGCGTGGCCGGCGGTACTCAGCGTCACCGCAGCCTCGGCGGGCGCGGCATATGCGCTTTCCGACGCCAAATAGTCCCCACCCACACAAATGCGCACCACGTCCCTAGACATGGTGCGCATTCTTTTATCCTGCGTGCCGCTAGCTTCTACTTGGCCACCATGAACTCAACCGCAGCATTCTCGCTACCCAAGGCGACGGTGCCGCCGGGGAGGTTATAGAAGGAGGGGTTGGATTCGAGGAGGCCCCGGAGGGCGTCGGAAAGCTGCTGCGTATGCTCGTCGCAGGCCGCGCGGGTGGAATTGAACTCGCCCACGCTGATGGTGCCATCCTTGGCCACCTCGTAGGTAGTGGTGTAGGTATTGCAGCCATCATTGACCGCCAAGGTGCGGTCCTTGGCAAAGGTGACGCTCAGCTTGCCGTCTTCCTTAACGGAGTGGAGCTCGCCGGTGATGGTCTGTCCTTCAATCTGAGGCTCCAGCTTCTCGGCGCCCTCCGGCAGCGGAGAAATCAGGTCAGACTGGGTCGGCGCAGTCATGCTAAACCCCGGATCGATGTCGGGGACCTGCGCAGCGTTAGCAACTCCAGCGCCCATCAGCGCAGCGGCGGACAGCGAAAATAGTGCGGTCTTTTTGAAATGCATACCCAATAATTTACCCCCGCCGAATTTAAATTCAACGGGGGTAAAGAAACGTTTATGGAATCGTCAGGGACTCCACAGGCGGCGATTTACTTATCGCGGCCAGCCTCATAGGCAGCGCCCACCTTATAGAGGCGGTCATCCTCGAAAGCCGGCGCCATGATCTGCAGGCCAGTCGGCAGGTTAGTATCGCTCGCCATACCGGACGGCACGGACATGCCGCACAGGCCAGCCAGGTTCAGCGGCAGGGTGCACAGGTCAAAGTTGTACATAGCCATCGGATCCTCGGCCTTCTCCCCCAGCTTGAAGGCGGTAGTCGGGGTGGTCGGGGAAACGAGTACGTCAACCTGCTCGAAGGCAGGGGCAAAGTCCTGCGCAATGAGGGTACGCACGCGCTGCGCCTGCAGGTAGTAGGCGTCGTAGTAGCCCACGGACAGCGCATAGGTGCCCAGCATGATGCGGCGCTTTACCTCGGGGCCAAAGCCCTCCGCACGAGACTGGGACATGACCTGCTCCGCGGAGTGGGAGCCGTCATCGCCGGCACGCAGGCCGTAACGCATGCCATCGAATCGCGCCAGGTTGGACGAGACCTCGCACGGCATAATCAGGTAGTACGCTGCCAGGGCGTCGTCGAAGTGTGGGCAATCAACCTCAACAATTTCGGCACCCTGCTCGCGCAGCTGATCGACGGCGGCGTGGTAATTCTCCATCACGCCCTCCTGCCAGCCATCGCGCTCAAACTGCTTAATAAGACCGACCCTGACACCAGAAAGGTCACCCTTGGCACCTTCGCGTGCGGCGGCGACAACCGGTGCTACCGGCTTATCCACGGAGGTCGCATCGAAGGCATCGTGGCCAGCAATGACCTCGTGCAGGAGCGCGGTGTCGAGGACGGTACGGCCACACGGGCCGGCCTGATCCAGGGAAGATGCGGCAGCAATAAGGCCATAGCGGGAGACGGTGCCGTAGGTTGGCTTAACACCCACGGTATTGGTCAGCGCGGCTGGCTGGCGGATGGAGCCGCCGGTATCGGTACCAATGCCGAGTGGCGCTTGGCCGGAAGCGAGTGCAGCTGCGGTACCGCCGCCCGAGCCGCCCGGGGTGCGCTCGGTGTCATAAGGGTTATGAGCCGGACCAAAGGCAGAGTTCTCATTAGAAGAACCCATGGCAAACTCGTCCAGGTTGGTCTTGCCCAGGATGGGAATTCCGGCCTCGCGCAGACGCTTGGTCACGGTGGCGTCGTAGGGAGAAACGTAGCCCTCCAGCATCTTGGACGCTGCGGTGGTCGGCGCGTCGATGGTAACGAGCAAATCTTTCAGCGCCAAGGGCACGCCTGCCAGACCAGAAGCCGGCTCTTCGCCGGCATCGAGGGCCTTATCCACGGCGTCGGCAGCCGCGAGGGCTTCTTCCGCCCCCACGTGCAGGAAGGAATTAAGCTCCCCATTGGTCTCTGCAATGCGATCCAGGAAGGCCTGGGTGACCTCGCGGGAGGTAATTTCGCGGGAATGAATCTTTTCCGCCAGCTCGGCGGCAGTCAGGGAGGTCAAGCCCTCCGCGGGAACGGTCAGGTTAGACATTTATTCTCCTCCCAAAATCTGTGGCACGACAAAGCGCTCATCTTCTACGGCCGGCGCCTGGTCCAAGGCCTGTTCTGCAGTAAGGGTGCGCACAATAGCGTCCTCGCGCATCGGGGCGTCCACGGAGTGCGGGTGGCTCATCGGCTCCACACCCTCAGCATCCACGTTTCCTACCGCGGAAACGGAATCAACAATTTCATCAATCTGCGTTGCAAACTGGGCTAGCTCTTCCTCACTGAGGGCCAGGCGGGAAAGCTTGGCGAGGTGGGCTACCTCATCACGCGAAATCTCAGACACGCGAACTCCATCCTTTATCTGCATAATCGACATGCGGGTGAAAAATATTCACACAATGCATGTACTATGTGAATTGCTAACGACCCATGGTACTGCACCTAACGCGACGGCTGCCGCGTCACCCCAAATTTGCGTTGCTTGAAGCCCGCATTGTGACGCACGTATCATGTTTGGGACTACAAACTACCGAAAGCGTGCGAGACCATGTCCTTTTTGATCCGTGTACTGCTCCCCGATGCCCCTGGCAGCCTGGGCCAGCTTGCCGACGCCTTTGGACTCGTCGACGGCAATATCCAATCGGTCGACATCGTAGAAAACTTCCCCGATGGCACCGTTATGGACGACATCGTCATTGAGCTGCCCCAAGGCACAATGGCCGATGTCCTCATCACCGCCGCCTCCTCCGTGGACGGCGTGGAAATTGATTCCATCCGCCCGTTTAGCGGCCGAGTAGACCGCCGCGGCCAGATCGAGCTGCTCGCGCGTGTAGCTAACGCCACCAATGTCACTGCGGCCATGGAAGAGGTTGTCGCGGCGATCCCGAAGGCACTCACATCCACCTGGTGCATCGTCATTGACAATAACGAGCCCATCCGCCGCTTGGCCTCCTCCAATGCGGCGCCGGAAGATGACGGCACCGTTCCCCACGACATTGAGGTGGAAAGCGCCCGCGTCCTCAGCCCCGAACGCGACGAGTGGGTGCCCGAAAGCTGGTCGCTGCTTGACTCCGCACTCGCCGCCGCCCCACTCGGCGATACCGGATTAGTCATCGCCATGGGTCGAACCGGCGGCCCTGACTACCTCGCCTCCGAGGTCGAGCACCTGGGCCACATCGGCACTATCTTGGGCAGCTTCCTCAAATAGCCACTGCGAACTAGGCTTCGCCGGTCTCTAGTAGTTGCTGGAATTGCGCCTCGTTGAGGATCGGGATGTCTAGCTCGCGAGCTTTATCCTCCTTCGATCCGGCGTTTGCACCTGCTACTAGATACGAGGTTTTCTTCGACACCGAACCGGTGGCCTTGCCGCCGCGAGAGACAATAGCCTCTTTCGCGGAATCCCTAGTGAAGTTCTCCAAGCTGCCGGTAACCACAATGGTCAAGCCCTCGAGGGTCTGCTCTTTGTGGTCCTCGGCCGCTACCTCCATGGCCACGCCCGCAGCAGCCCATTTGTCCACAATCGTGCGGTGCCAATCCACCTCGAACCAATCGTGGAAGGATTGCGCGATGGTCATGCCGACGCCATCGACCTCTGCAAGCTCCTCCGTCTTCGCAGCGCGCAGCTTGTCCATGGATCCATAGCGGGAGGCAAGCGCCCGAGCCGCAATCGGGCCTACATGACGTATGGACAGCGAGACCAAGACTCGCCAAAAGTCGCGACCCTTGACCTCCTCCAGGTTGTTCAGCAAGTTCTGGCCGGCCGTATTGACCTTGACGTTGCCCTCCTTCTTGGAGCGCTTGTCTTTGGTGTCCTTCTTTGCGGTATAGACATCTGAGGCCAAGAGCTTTTCCGCCGTGAGCTCAAAAAGCTCCGACTCATCGACGAGGATGCCGTTGTCGATCAGGTCCATCGCACCCTTCTCCCCCAAAGCCTCAATATCCAGCGCCTTGCGGGAGGCCAGATACTCCAATCGTGCCGAGAGCTGCGCCGGACAGGACTGCGTATTGGGACAACGCCAATCCGCGTCACCGTCCTTCTGCGGGGCCAATTTCGTACCGCATGCGGGACAGTTCTCCGGGAAGGTCCACTCGTACTCGCTACCATCGCGCTGCTCGCGCACCGGCCCAAGGACCTCCGGAATAATTTCGCCCGCCTTGCGGATAATGACGGTATCCCCAATGAGCACGCCCTTGCGCTTGACCTCGGATTGGTTGTGCAGGGTAGCCATCTCCACCGTAGATCCAGAAACGAAGACTGGCTCCATCACTGCGTACGGGGTTACTCGCCCGGTGCGACCAACACCCACCTCAATGTTTTTGAGCTTCGTGGTCACTTCCTCCGGCGGATACTTGTAGGCAATGGCCCAGCGCGGCGCGCGGGAAGTCGCACCCAGCGCTCGCTGCGACGCCAAATCATCCACCTTGACCACGAGACCATCCATTTCAAAGATGGCGTCGTGGCGGTGTTCTGCCCAATGCGCCACCTCGTCCTGAACCTCTTTGGCTGAGTGCACCTGCTTGGTATACGGGGAAACGGGCAGCCCCCAGGCCGCAATCGCCTTATAGGCATCGTGCTGTGAGGTGGGCGAGAATCCCTCGCGCGCACCCAAGCCGTGGCACACCATCTTCAGGCGGCGCTTTTTCACCTCGGCGGGGTCCTTCATGCGAAGTCCACCGGCCGCGGCATTGCGCGGATTAGCAAATTTATCCTTGCCATCAGCCGCGCGTTCCTCATTGATCTCCTCGAAATCCTCGGGTCGCATATATACCTCGCCACGGATCTCGATAAGCTCCGGGACAGGGTATTCAGCAGTTCCCGTCAACCCATGCGGAATATCCTCGATTACGCGGGCATTGGCAGTGATCTCCTCGCCCACCGTGCCGTCGCCACGAGTAGCAGCGGTGGTCAAGCGCCCATTGCGATAAACCAAGTCGATAGACAAGCCATCAATCTTCAGCTCGGTGAGATAGGTCTTAGCCGGTGTTCTATCCAGCCAATCCTGCATCTCGCCAGCGCTAAAAACATTGTCCAAGCTCATCATGCGCTCAAGGTGCTCAATATCCTCGCCGGCGCTCGGGGCAGCACCCACCTGCTGGGTGGGCGAATCAGGCACGGCAAGCTCTGGGTGCTCTTCTTCTAGCGCAAGTAGGCGCTGGAAAAGTGCATCAAAGTCGGCGTCGGGAATAGCCGGCTCACCGTTGTAGTACAGGTTGCGGTGGCGGCGCACTTCCTGCGCGAGGTCATTCCATTCACGGTGCAGATCAACTGGATTAGTCACGCTGCCCAAGTGTAGCTATCCCTCGTGTCGGGGCTAGCTACTAAGGTATGGATCATGAATTTCGACGCCTCCCGCATGCTCGCCTTCGACCTTGAGACCACCTCGGCTAACCCTAAAGAAGCCCGCATTGTTACCTCCGCCCTAGTCCGCATTGACGGCCGCGATGTGCAAAAAATTGAGCACCTAGCCGATCCCGGAATCGAAATTCCGCAGGAAGCAACCAATGTCCATGGAATTACTACGGAAAAGGCCCGCGCCGAGGGCCGCCCGCACGAGGAGGTGCTAAAAGACACGGTCGAAGCCATCAAGGCCGCATGGGAGGATGGCCTGACGCTGATCGTCTACAACGCAGCATTTGATCTCACCGTATTGCGCAGCCTCACCGGCGATTTTACGGTGACCGGCCCAGTCTACGACCCCTACGTGATTGACCGCGTCAGCGATAAGTGGCGCAAGGGAAAGCGCACCCTTGGCGCCGTGTGCGAGCACTACGGCGTCGAGTTGGGTAATGCCCACGAAGCTACTGCCGACGCCCTCGCGGCCGCCCGCGTGGCCTGGAAGCAGGTTCGCCAGCACTACCCCAACCTGGCACAGATGGAGGAAAACGAACTCATGGAGTTCCAGGCCGTCAAGTGGTACGAGGACCGCGTCGCCTTCAAGAAGTACCTAGAAGGCAAGGGCCGCGATGCCTCGGATGTCTCGACGGCGTGGCCGCTGATTTCTTAAACCCATTGCCATAGTTCTAGAGTTTTGGAATTCTAGAACTATGGAATCTTTAGAATCCCGAGTTTCAGCTCTCGAGGAGCGCGTCGCCAAGCTCGAAAACCCCACACCAACTCAGGCGGAAGCTCCCACAGGCGAGTCCACCATGTGGCTTGCGGACACCCTCGAGCCTTCTGAAGAGCTTCCCGAGGGGTCCGTAATCTTTGGCGGCAACCTCACTATCGGCGAGAGCTCTTATACCTACCAATGGCAGCGACCAACAAGGGCAGTAACCAATGGAGACTGGTCCGAAAACCTCGACCGCCTTGCTGCTCTGGCCCACCCCATTCGTGGCGAGATCCTGCGCCGACTCCTTACCGCACCGGCCAGCGCCACAGAACTTGCCGAAGAAGAAATCGTCACGTCTACCGGCACGGCCTATCACCACCTCAGCGCCCTCACTAGCGCGGGCTGGACCACCAAAACAGGCGGAAAATACGCACTTCGCCCCGCCCGAGTGGTGCCCCTCCTGACCATCATTACCGCAAGCGAGGCCCACTAATGCGCAAATTAGCCCTCGCCGCCGTCGTAACCGTGGTATCGGCCACCTTCTTACTCATTGTTGGACCCCAGCGAATCTCGATGGCCGATACCGCAACCGGAGATCTAGGACTCTCCACGCACCTACGGGAACACTCAGAAGCTGGTTTCAACAACCTCACCGCCTTCACACTTGATCAGGGAAAGGCCACCTTCGCCGGACTCGGCGCCAATGAACACACCGAGGTAGAGATCGGTTCTGTCACCAAGATGTTCACCGGAGAAATTGCCCACCAACTGGTAGAAGAGGGAAAAATTCGCCTCGACACCACGATGGGTGAAATCCTCGAGGTTGGTGACTCACCAGTCTCCGACGTAACAGTTCGGGAGCTACTCGATCACACCTCGGGCTTACCCAGACAGGCAAAAGCCATGACTTTCTCATCTGCTGTCTCTAGCATCACCGGTTCAAACCCGTACGCAGGTGTATCCACACAAGATATCGTCGATTCAGCAACCGAATCGGAGCTTGCAGATCGTGGCACAGAATCCTATTCCAACTTGGGCTACGCGCTGCTCGGCCACGCCTTAGAAACGGCTGCCGATACGCCATACGAACAATTACTCCACGAGAGAATCCTAAAGCCCGCCGGAATGAAGGAAACCTACCTCATGACACCAGGTTCCGTCCCCGACGAAGCCCCTCGCGGACTCACAGCCGCAGGCCGAACTGCTGAGCCTTGGGAAATGGAAGGCTGTTCCGCCGCAGCTGGAGCCATTCGGTCCACCGCTCATGACATGGCAGCTTTCGCTACATGGTTTATGGAACATGGCGACACTAGCTATGGATGGCAGGAGAATGATGACGGCAAGAGCTTTTGGCACAACGGCGGCACCTACGGCTACTCCACAATGCTCATCATTGATCCGAAGGAAAATCGCGCAGCCTTCGCAAATAATGACTCGCCGGCGGGAACTGAAGACCTCGCAGAAGCACTTTTCGAGAGGATTTAGGAAACCACAATGCTCCTCACATTAATCCCTGCCGCTATCACTGCGTTCGAGCTCTGGTCTGCATGGAAGACCCTAAAGAAGCCAGTTTCTTCCCCTATGCTGGTTATAGACGCAATCTTCACGGTCGCCATCATTGCTCTTGTCGGCATCGCAATGCCGTGGTACCGAGCAGTAGATTTTGGATGGTGGTACGCGATTGTTACCGCTGGCTCCCTGCACATCGGTGCCATCGCTTGGCGCCTAGACTCTCTCCACAGTAAGAAACCTACAAACCACAGTAAGAAATCTACAAAGTCTCCCAAATCTCCACATTGAGCCGAAAGTCTCCCAAATCTCCGGCAAACGGGTTACACTAGCCGCATGGACAACCCATTCCGCCCGACATTCGGCGCCCCTCCTTTGTTCTGGGTCGGCCGCGGCGTCGTGCTCGATAGTTTCCGCACCGCCCTCGATGGTTCAGCAGGCAATGCCTCCCGTTCCATGGTGCTAAGCGGCGCTAGGGGCATCGGCAAAACGGTCCTCATCAACGAGTTGGAAGATATTGCTGAAGCGCGCGGTTGGGTAACGCTACGCGCATCCGGGCGCTCCACCATGGTGGAGGAACTGGTCAACACCACGATTCCGAGGCTTCTCGAGCGGCTTTCGCCCAGCGATAAGAAGAAGGTCAGCCGCATCGGCATCGGCGGCGTAGGATCGATTGGCTTCGACCACCAGAAGGAAGACCGCTTCACCCCCACGTTGAATACCCGCCTACGCGAGCTTTCCGCCGAGCTAAAGGGAACCGGAATCCTCCTCACCATCGACGAGGTCCAAGACGCCGACGTCGAAGAGCTCACCACCATCGCCGTGGCCTACCAGGACTTAGTGCGCGATGAAATCGACATCGCCTTGGTGGCCGCTGGCCTGCCGCAGGGAGTCAACCACTTGCTAGACCTGCCCGGGGTAACCTTCCTGCGCCGGGCCCAGAAATTCGTGCTCGGACCCTTGTCGCCGGCCAATGCCGAGCAGGCGCTCGAGCATACTGCCTCGGGCTCAGGGCTGGAGTTTAGCCAGGACGCGATTACGGACGCCGCCGCGCTCACCCGCGGCTACCCATACCTCGTGCAATTGGTCGGCTCACTGGCGTGGGAGCGCAGTCGCCGGAACCAAGAAAGCGGGATTTCCCAGCAGACAATTGCCTCCATCGCCCCGGATGCAATATCTATCATGGGCGCGCAGGTGCACCAGCCTGCGACGCTAGCCCTGCCGCCGGCGCAGCGGGAGTTCTTGGAAGCGATGGCCGCAGTCGAAGTCAATGGCATCGCCACCATCGCAGACATCGCGGGCCACATGGACCGCACGGTGCGCTCCTTGTCGGCCACCCGCCAGCGGCTTATCGACGCCGACCTCATCGAACCCACCGCACACGGCAAGCTGCGCTATGTCATTCCCTATATGGGCGAATACTTCACCACCACGGATAGCCGCGGGCGCGTCGATTAAAGATCGCCGGCGTCGCGAATGAGGATGCCCGCCACCTCAGCGGCAAAAGAATAGCTGGGCGCGGCCTTTTCCACCGGCCACGGGAAGATATCAACCTGTTCTGGAATTCGCTCCCGCGACAATCCCATGCGGTCGAAGTGCTGTGCAATAGAAATAGCCTCCGTGCGAGCATCGTGCCCTGCCACGCCCAATCCGATGCGAGCGCCGCCATCAATCCACTGCCCCAAGCCATCGAGGTGCTCGGGCGAGGCTAGACCAGCAAAATCGAGCAGCACCGTCTTCGCCGCCACTTCCCATAGTGGCTCGCGAAGCCGTAAGTAGTCCGCGCCAAACTCCGCCAACGTCGCATTGACCTGGTCCGCGGGAACAGCCCTAATCGTATCGAAGTCGGTGGTGCCTGGAAGGGTGCCAGAAAGGACGTCGGCAAGCAGGGGCTCGTCCAGCTGGACCCGCACTTCTGCCCCAAAGCGCTGTGCCACCTGCGCCGTGTGTTCCTGAATTCCGGCCAACAGCGCACCACACAAGTCCCGGAACGCACCCGAATCAGTAATCGCGCGGTGCCCGTTTCCTAGCTCCACAGCGGCCGCCAAACTCCACGGGCCTACCGCTTGGACCTTAACGCGCGGAACAGACTCGCCCCACACCTCCTGAATCTCGTCCAGGTCCCGGCTCATCTGGTCACCAATCCGATGCGAGATGAGTTGCGGCCGATCACTGAGCACCCACGAGCGCGGACCGCGGTCAATGGAGACTGCTTCCAACAAGCCCGCGGTTCGTCCAATAGCCCCGGCATGAATCCCGCGGTCCGGCAACTGCGGAAGGTGCGGGAGATCACCCGTCTCGCCCATCACGATGTCTGCCGCCTCACCCATGGAGTACCCCGGCATGGGCCCTAAGCCAAAAGCGTCCATATTCACCTCGGCGCTACTATTATTTCTCAAAATTTTCTATTCGATACGCGACGTATCACTTGGAAAGGAACCTTACTATGGGCGTGGAAAAATACTCCGGCTGGACCTTCTACAACGAATGCGAAATCCCTCAGGACATTTCCACCGTCTTGGCCGAACAGGAATACCCCGTATGCGCTTTCAAGACCGTCCGTGATGCCGCCGTATTTACCAATAGGCGCCTCATCATCCGAGACGCGCAAGGCCTTACAGGCAAAAAGGTAGAGATGTACTCCCTGCCCTATTCCTCCATCACCATGTGGTCCACGGAGAACGCAGGAAAGCTCCTGGACGTCAATGCGGAACTGCAGCTGTGGACTAGGGCCGGCGAGTTCAAAATCAACATTGGCCCCAATATCGATGTCCGAGCGCTAGATCGGCTCATTGCCAACTGCGTGCTTAATTAGTTCCGCAGATGGTGCCGGAGCCAATGACGATGTCTCCCAGCTCGTCCGGCGAAGGCAAGTACAGCACCGCCGCTTGGCCGCGCGCGACACCAGATAGCGGCTCCTTGAGCTCGAGGCGCATCTCGTCCGCCTCGCGGTCAACATGGGCGATACAGGGCACTACGGAACCGTGCGCGCGCACCTGAACCTCGCACTCGAAATCCCCATCCATGCCCGGGTGGAGGTACTTCAGGCGATCGGCCTGAATCGAGGTTACGGCCAAGTCCTCGCGGGCGCCGACGGTAACCGTGCCGGTAGCAGCATCAATATCGGTGACGTAGCGAGGGCGGCCGTCGGCAGCCGGCGCCTTAATGTCCAGGCCCTTGCGCTGGCCGATGGTGTAGTTCCACGCGCCATCGTGCTCCTTGAGCTCCGTACCCTCTTGGTCCACGATCATGCCGGGGCGCAGCCCAATGCGGGCACCCAAAAAGGCCTGCGTATTGCCGTCTGGAATGAAGCAGATATCGTAGGAATCTGGCTTCTTCGCGGTGGAAAAGCCATGTGCCGCAGCCTCTTCGCGGATCTGTGGCTTGGGAGTATCGCCGATGGGGAAAAAGCAGTGCTCCAACTCTTCGGCAGAAATCACGCCGAGCACATAAGACTGATCCTTATTCTCGTCCAAGGACCGGCGCATATATCCGTCCTCATCGAGGGTGGCGTAGTGGCCCGTCGCAACCGCATCGAAGCCAAGCGCCATGCCCTTTTGCAGCAGCGCCCGGAACTTAATCTTCTCGTTGCAGCGCAGGCAGGGATTGGGTGTCTCACCGCGGGCGTAGGAATCCACGAAGTCCGTGATGACCTCTTCTTTGAATTCTTCCGAAAAGTCCCAGACATAAAATGGAATTCCCAGCTTATCGCAGATACGACGGGCGTCGGCCGAATCCTCCAACGAACAGCAACCGCGGGCCTTTTCCCTGGTCTGCTGTGCGTCTTTGTGCAGGGCGAGGTGAACGCCAATCACCTCGTGGCCGGCTTCTACTGCGCGGGCGGCGGCAACCGATGAGTCCACGCCGCCGGACATGGCAACCAATACTCGCATTGTGCTCCCCATTTCACCTTGACTACAGGCCCGAAAGTCTACTCCCTAGCCCCAACGCGGTTTAAATCGAATCCATTCCCTAAGCTTGTGTGACATGGGCAGAAAGCGAGCTTCCACCGATCCGGGAATCACCGGCACCTACGACATTTCTACCGGCACGGCCGAGGTTGTGCCGGATGAGTTCCGCGATGGTGCCTATATCCTCAACGTTAATGGCGTGCCAAGCAGCCACATTGTGCTCGGCGAACCGGAGGAGCTCGAGTTCGAGTACATGCGCTGGATTGCGGCGGCGGTTGAGCACCTCAATACTCGGCCCGCGAATAAGCTCCGCGTCACCCACCTAGGCGGCGCGGGTTGCTCCCTTCCGCGCTACTTCGCTAGCAGGCTCCCAGGCAGCCGTCACACAGTGGTGGAGCTGGATGCCAAGCTGGGCGAATTGGTGCGTACGCTTTTCGACGTCCCCCGTTCCCCTACCGTCAAAATCCGCGCCGGCGAAGCACGCAAAGAAACCGAGGGGTTCCTGCCGTCCAGCCGCGACATCATCATCCGCGATGTCTTTGCTGGCGACAAGACCCCGGCTAACCTCACCACCGTGGAGTTCTTTCAGGCGGCAAAACAGTCGCTGGCGTCGGGTGGCCTCTACGTAGCCAACTGCGGAGACCATTCCGATCTACAGCTGGCAAAGAGCGAGCTGGCGGGACTGGATAAAGTATTTGACCACCTCGCCGTCATTGCGGACCCACCGATGCTCAAGGGCCGGCGCTACGGGAACATCATTTTGGTGGCCTCAGATCAAGAAATGCCAGCCGAGGGCTCCGTCGAAGCCGCCCAGCTGGCAAAGGCACTCCTTGGCGGGGCAGTGCCCGCCCATTACAAAGACGAGGCCTGGACCCGCGCGTTTTTCACCGGCGCTACTGCAGCACGCGATTAAGCAGCGTAGCTACCTGCGCCGCGTCGAAATCAGGCACGTCAGCGCCGGCGTTCTTGGCGGCATTCTTAGCTTCCGATACCTCCGACTCGGAGACGTTGCCTGACTTAACGTTGTTCACGTGACCGGCATTGTCCAGCAGGATAGCTAGGTCGCTGACGGAGAAGTTGCCCTTGGCCATATCGCCCAGGTCCTCCACTGGAAGGGCGTCCTTGTCTTGCAGGGTCTTTACGAAGCCAGCCAAGCCCTCCGCCGCTTGGGGATCGAGGCCGGACTTTTCGGCGGCGTCGGCAAGCTGCGGAATCGCAATCAGCCCCGCCGCCAGGGCCAAAATAGCACCGATGAGCGGCGTACTATCGGAGCTCAAATCAAGCCCATCGCTCACAACCAGCTGCTCGAGCGCACCGCCCACGTCTACGTAGTTGCCGTCGCTGAAGGACTGCAGTTGCTGCTTGGAACCATTAAACAGGTTCATGTCGACATCGGTAGAAATGCCTGCTACCTTGCCAGAACCAGAACGCTGCCAGAAAGATAGCTCGTTCCATCCGCCCACCGCTTCAGGCGCTTGATCCTGGTATGCCGCGAGCCACAGTGGCATATCCGAGAACTTCTGGGAGTTATTCATCTGGCCCATCCAGAAGTACTTGTAGGTGTAGATCATGGGCGTGCGACCAGTAAGACGCTTGAGCTCGCTAGTAAATTCTTCAATCCATTGCTCCAGCTGTGCCGCAGACTTTCCTTCCGCCACCTCGATATCAAGTGCAGGAGGCAATGTCTGATCCGGGGCTAGGGCGATCTGCGCGGCAAAATTGGCCGCCTGAGTCTTGGCGTCGCCAGCCGGACGTGCGTAGTGGTATGCACCGGTCTTGAGTCCAGCAGCATTAGCCGCCTGAATATCCTCTACATAGTGGGGGTTTACCCAATCACCGCCCTCGGTAGCCTTCACGAATGCAAAGGACTGACCGTCGGTACGCACCTTTGACCAATCGATAGGTGTACCGCCTGGATGCTGGTGCGCTGCAACGTCAATGCCCTTAGGTGCACCGAGGCTCACCGCCTGGGCGACGGCGGTACCACTTACGGCTAGTGCAGCCACAGTAACCACCGCAGTAATGCTCTTTCGGAGTGCCTTCTTTGATGTCATGCGCGTGAGTCTAGCAACGCCTTCACTCGTGCCACATCTTTAACACGCGCCACTTGAAATAATTTTCTTTACCTCCATTTCACCCCCTCTTGGAATACATCTCTTTAGAACATATTTTTGCCCACACCCCTTGCAAAGGGGCAGGGCACGCCTTAAAATATTCACCATGGAGTTAAGTACACATGTTCTACAAATCGGGGGATTTCATCTTGGACGCCTACTACATAGTCAATGACCCCAACGATCCGCTTGCAGTTAAAGCCACAGAAATCAGAAAACAAGATTACCTATTCTGGAATGAGGTGAAGCCAGACCTAGAAGAAGATTTCGACATATCTTGCCACACACTTTCCACCCGCACGGGCTTAAGCGAGCGGCGCATGCGAGACATAACAATGGCCCTTTATCGACTCGCAGAGCTACCACTGACAAAGGCGCTCCAGGAAACCTATTACTTCCTGGATTTCTCTCGTCTTATTACTATCGACGCCGTGCTTAGCAAGCTGGGCGACATCCCGACCGAAATTCTCGAGCGGATAGACCAAGAGCTTGCGCGTTACCTGACCCCCACGAAGCCCGGCCAGGTACTGCCTTCGAATACCAATTTGCGGCGAAAGCTAAATGGCCTCATCGCTATGGAGGACCCACACCCCAATGAAGATAAGGAGCCTGATGCAGGGAACGACTCCTATTTCACCTACCACAGTTTCGGCGGGAAGGCTGGGCTAGCAGTGGAATTCGATGAAGCTACCATGCTAGCCATCGATGAACACGTTAGTAAGGCAGCCGAAGAGCATAACCTCACGAAAGCTGAAGCCCTAGCCAAGCTAATTCTGGGCGAAATTGAGTCGCGGGCAAAAGTGGTTCTTCATATGTACCGCGCCCACGACCAGGAGGCTGCTCCCGCATTTATCCGGGGATTCGGATGGGTAAGCCCTGAGACCGCTGACAGCCTGCGTCCCACCCAAACGCGGGATATGGACCTTGCAAAAAGGATGGAGAGCGAAAGCTACGTTACTCCCCCACTCGTTGGCGCCTACGTGGAAGGCCGCGATGGCGTGTGCCGCTGGCCAGGTTGTAATCGCCCCGCAGAGAACTGCCAAAAGGACCACCGGATTGACCATGCACAGGGAGGGAAAACGGCGGGGAGCAACTTGGCATCACTCTGCCAGCATCACCACAACATCAAAACCGATGGTGGTGCCTTCTACATCATGGATCCGCATACTGGAGACATAGTATGGCTCTTTGACGATGGCCGCTGGGAATATGATGAGCCCCAAGGACCGTTAGCGCCCAAGAACAAGAACTGGGCGCTTACGGTAGGCCAAGCTATCGCCGCCCGGCGAGCTGCGGCGAAAGAAAGGAATGATAGCTAGACGGAACGGGCTCGTGAAATAACCTCCGGAAGATGAGCCAAAACGTAGTCAACATCCTCTGCCGAAGTAAGCCTGCCGAGAGTAAACCGCAGGGAACCGATTCCTTCCGCCTCACTTACGCCCATTGCCTCGAGGACATGAGACATGCGGTTTACGCCAGCGCTGCAAGCACTGCCGGTAGAGGCCTCGATCTGCAAGGAATCCAGTAGCATGATGAGGCTATCGCCATCAGCACCGGGAAATGAGACGTGCAGGTGGGAAGGCAAGCACGGCTCGGCAGAGTTGACCACTACGTCGTCGATGGTGGCGAGAATTCCGTCGCGCAGTTTATTGCGGAGAGCGGCAATTCGCTCACCCTGGGCGGCGATTTCGGAGACGGATTCCTCCAATGCCGCAGCTAGACCGGAAGCGCCCGCCACGTCCACGGTGCCAGGGCGGATGCCCCGTTCTTGGCCACCGCCGTAAGCAATCGGCTGGGGCGCAGGACTGCGCTTGGCCAAAAGCAGACCGATGCCGCGGGGGCCGCCGAACTTGTGGGCGCTGGCGGCGAGGCTGGCGATCCCTAGATCAGAAAAATTGATGGGAACTTTGCCCACGGCCTGCACCGCATCCACGTGCACGGGTGTGCCTGTCGCATTCGCACGTGTGGCTATCTCTTCGATGGGCTGAATGGCGCCGGTTTCGTTGTTGGCCCACATGCAGGTAGCGACGTCGGCAAGCGTGTCTAGAGCCGACAGATCTGCAATGTGCCCGGAACGGTCGACGGGAAGGATATCGACAGCTGCTCCGGTTTTCTCCAGCTTAGAGACGGTATCGCGCACGGCCGGGTGCTCAATCTCGGTAGAAATAATGCGGTTTGTGTGCCCAGCCGCGTAGAGACCCTGAATGGCGATATTATCCGACTCGGTGCCAGAAGAGGTAAAGATGACCTCGATGGGCTCGCAGCCAAGGAGGGAAGCCACCTTTTCACGGGCATCGTCCAGCACGGACCGAGCCTTGCGGCCAGAACCATACTGCGCGCCGGAGTTGAGGGAGCCGGCCGCCGCCACCCACGCGTCAATCGCGCTCTGGCGCATCGGCTGGGTAGCGGCATAGTCGAAGTAGTGCGGCATTACTGGCGCGCCTTCAGTTCCTCGGTCAGGGCCGGTGCGATTTCATGCAGGTCACCCACGACGCCGAGATCGGCGATCTGGAAGAAGGGCTCATCCTGGTCTTGGTTGACCACCACAATGGTGCCGGAAGTCTGCATGCCGGAGGTGTGCTGGATAGCGCCAGAGATACCCAAGCCGATGTAGAGGTCGGGCGAGACGGTAACACCGGTCTGGCCGATCTGATAGGCGGCGTCATAAAAGCCTTCATCGACGGCGTCGCGGGTGGCGCCGACTGCGGCTCCGAGGGCGTCGGCAAGCGGCTCGACGACGGCGCCGAACTCGTCGCCCACGCCACGGCCACCTGCGACGACTGCCTTGGCCTCGGTAATTTCCGGTCGTGCGGACTTCTGTGCCGGAGTAAAGGAAGTTACCTTGACGTCTTTGCCCGTGGCGGCCGGCAACGGCATCGGCGCCGGCTGCGCCTCCACTTGCTGTGGCGCAGCCTCAACCGCGCCTGGGCGGAGGGTGTAGATCGGGCACTGGCCAGCGGCGGTGGAGGTGGTCTCATAAGAACCACCGAAAATACTCATCTTGGCGGAGCCATCAGCGGCGATGCCATTGACATTGACCAGCGCGCCAGAGGCGAGGCGAGCCGCGAGGCGGCCGGCAATCTCATTATTGGCCGGAGTTGCGGCCAGCACGATGGGCGCTGGGTTTGCAGCGCCAAGCGCATGCAGGGCATCGACCTCCGGGGTAAGGAACCGCTGGTCATAATCCTCGGCCGTTGCCTGAACTACCTGTGCGGCGCCGAGGGCGGCAAGGTCGGCATCGAACTTATCGGCCTGCTTGCCGACGACCACTGCGGACACCGTACCCAATTCCCGCGCGGCCGTAATCAGCTCGCCGGTAACGGGAAGGAGGTTGTCCGCGTCGTGCTCAACTAGTACGTAAACGTGCGACATATCTACTCCTAAATCAAGTTCTTTGCGGACAGGAAGTCAACGATCTTCTTCGCTGCGTCCTGCGGGTTGGGCTCCGAAATAACTTCGCCGGCGGTGCGCGGTGGGCGCTTCTCAGCGGCCGACACGGAGGTTGTCGGCGCGATGGCCTCGATGCCCAGATCAGCCAGGGTGAAGGTGGTGATTTCCGCCTTCTTAGCTGCCATAAGACCCTTGAAGTTGGGGAATCGTGGCTTGTCGCTCTTATCGTTCACCGTAACGATCGCTGGCAGCGGCGCCTCGAGTTCCCAGGTGCCGCGCGCATCATCGCGGGTGCCCTGCAGAGTGCCGTCAGCTAGCTCTACCTTGTGCAGGCCGGTAAGGGCCGGCAGCTGGCGGTATTCGGCGAGCAGGCCGGCAAGCAGGCCGGTGGAGGCGTCGGAAGCTTCGGTGCCGGCGGTGATCAGCTGGACGTCGTCAAGCTGATTGAGCGCAGCATTGAGGGTCCAAGCGGTCGATAGCGCGTCCGCTCCGGCCAAGGAAACATCGGAGACGAGCACGGCATCGTCGGCGCCCATAGCCAAAGCCTTACGCAGTGCCTCGTCGGCCTGGGCCGGCCCCATCGTCAGTGCTACGACTTTGTAGCCCGCATCGGGGTTATTGTCGCGCAGTCGCAGGGCTTGTTCCACGGAGTACTCATTAACCTCATCAATGACGTTATCCACGGAAGTGCGATCCAGGGTGTGGTCATCGTTCAAAGACTTGGTAGACCACGTATCCGGCACGTGTTTGACCAGAGCCACGATAGTTGGCATTGGGCACTCACCTTTCCGATATATTTATGTTGCGTAATTATCCTCGGACGATGATACTCGGGGTTGACACAGCAAGGCGATTCCCTGTGAGCCAATTCGCGTAATGATGACCGCAAAAGGTTTCTTTCCCTTCAGCTTCATCTTCTTCCGCAGCTGGTCAGGGTCCACTTCTACCCCGCGTACGAGGATTTCGAGACTTCCCGCGTCATAGGATTTAAGTACGGATTTTAATCTCTTTAGGGGGACTTTTTCTATGAATGGAAATCCCGAAGTTCCCTCGGGAATCCGCTCGCCCGTTAGATACGCGATGCGCGGATCGATTTGGTGAAGCCCTTCCCGTGCCGCGTAATGCTGAACCAAACCAGCGCGAACGATGGCTCCATCGGGGTCAATGAGATAGCTCCCGATATCTCCGGCCTCAGGCAGGTTGCTTTCTTGGTCATCTAGGACATCTAGCTTGTGTCCGCGAATCATTACTGCCCTTCGGCCGGTTCCTAAGCCTTGGGTATAAAGGCAGGCTTCTTTTACTGCCCCATCCACGCTCGCGACGGTGACAAGGCCGCTCCATTCGCTGAAATCCAGACCCGGTGCGCACTTGATGGCCAATTCCTTGTCGCGTTGCTTGTCGACGACCTCTGGGAGCGGCGGCACCAAATCCTCCGGCCGCGTGATTCTTCTACCACCGGCCCGACGCGCGGGGTCCGCTAAAAGGACCTCGGCAGTCGTAGTTGTTGTGAGCGCATCCGCCCGGAAAATCTTGGCCGATGAGAGGTTGTACCGCGCCATTTTCACCCGTGATTCATCCAGATCCGAGCCGAAGTAGTCGAGCGGATTATTATATCCTTCTGTGCCGATGGAACAGGTGATGTCATGGACGCTACCTACTCCCTGTTCCGCCAGAAATGCCGCCCGGTATGCCGCAACCTCGACGGGGGTTGCTTGTTGAGCTGAGTCTGCATCCATTAGCCAGCCACTGGGAAGTTTGCCCGAACTGCGGGCCGTCACCAGCTCCATGACCGCGCGGCCAAACTCGCCGAACTTCTCCTTCAAGATTTCGGTATCTTTGAGCCGCGAAGACTTAGTTAAGGCAAGGTCGAGGCTGGCTATTTCCTCTTGGTGTTCGGCAAGGAAGCTAACTTCTGCGGGGGTATAACTCATATGCGGTCTAAAGGGGTGGTGGAAAAGAATTCTCGGTAGCGGGGATCCTCGCGCGGATCCCCAATGACGGGGCGCAGGTCCGAAAAGGAGGCATCATCTATGACCTCTTGAACCGAGGTATATCTGCTCAGCCTTTGCATCTGCGCCCAAGTGGGAATGACTAGGCGCACCAGCCCGGCGCGCCAGCCGTCCAAGATTAGTTGTGGGGAGAACCATCCAGCATCGTCTGCTTCATCAGTATCCCCATCTGGTTCTTGGCCGGAGGGCAGCACCCCTACGAAGAAAAAGGTATCGAACCAGTGGCTCTTTCCTTTTCCTACCCACCGCGCCCAGGGAAGGAGCATATCGGCGTCGACACGCATGCCGTTATTACTCAGGAACTCAGTAAAGGAAATGGTGTGGTTTTCGAGTAGTTTTCGCTCCTTGTGATAGCGCCGCGCATTGGAGACGATGCCGTCTTCACGGATAGCGAAGAGGGTGCCGGCCTCCTCGAAGAGCTCGCGTGCCGCGGCGAATACAAGGGCATGGGCTTTGTACTTTGTTACGCCCATCCGCCGGGCCAGGGAGATGACGGATTTGCCGGCCCATAGTTCGCCCGAGTCCCAGGAACGCGGTGGAAAGTCGCGAGGGTCTACACCGCCGCCGGGAAACACTGAGTGCCCTGGGTAGTTGTGCATGGTGTGGACGCGCTCTTGAACCCAGACTTCAAGACCGTCGGCGCCATCCCGTAAAAGCAGGACGGTTGCCGCCAAGCGCCCACCGTTGAAACCGGTGGTATCGCTGGCGTCAACGGCATCGATACGGTCATGAAAAGGGTTGGTCATAAAGAAGCTCGGCGGGCGAAGTATCGCTGTCCAATGCGGTCCACCTGAATGGGCTGGTGGAAGGCGCGAGTCAAGTTTTCTGAGGTGAGAACGGAATTAATCAGTCCTTTTGCCACTACCTTACCCTCATCCAGCAGCATGGCGTGGGTGAAACCGTAGGGGATCTCTTCCACGTGGTGGGTGATCATGACAATCGCTGGGGCATCTGGATCCATTGCTAAATCACCGAGATATCCCACCAGGTCTTCGCGACCTCCCAGGTCCATTCCGGCAGAAGGCTCATCCAAGATGAGCAACTCTGGGTTAGTCATGAGAGCGCGGGCGAGGACGACGCGCTTCTTTTCTCCCTCAGACAGGGTTCCCCACGTGCGCTCTTTGAGGTGGGTGGCACCGACCTGTGCCAAAATCTCGTCGGCGCGAGAGAAATCCATGTCTTGGTATTCCTCCCGCCAGCGGCCGAGCACAGCATAGCCGGCAGATACGACAAGATCGTCCACACGTTCATTTTCTGGGATTCGCGATTGCACTGCCGCGGAGGAGATGCCGATGAGTGCGCGCAGATCTCGCATATCAGTTTTGCCAATTTGCTCCCCCATCAAAAAGGCGGTGCCTTTCGAAGGGAACTCTTCGGCCGCGGCCATACGCACTAGCGAGGTCTTGCCCGCACCATTGGGGCCAATAATGACCCAGCGCTCATCGAGTTCTACTTGCCAGTCCACAGGACCGACAAGGGTCTTGCCGCCGCGGCGCAGCTCGACGCCGCGAAAATCTACAAGCCAATCTTGATCAGTGGGAGTTACGTCGTTCACGCCTTCCATTGTGACTGATTTGTTCTTTGCCCGGTGAAATTGACACAGCTGCATTAGTCTTATGGGCATGACTACTCGCCTTGGTATTGATGATGTCCGCCCGCTGATCTCCGCCGGTTCTGCAGCCTCCAAAGCCGTTGTAGGCGAGGTAATTCCTGTCACCGCCCTAGTGTGGCGCGAGGGGCACGACGCGGTCTCTGCCACCTTGTCCGCTTGGGCGGCACGGTCCACGGCTACCTCCTCCGTTACCATGCAGGTCGACCCTAACGATCAGGATCGTGTGCATGGTGTGTTTACCCCCGGCACCCAAGGCACCTGGTATTTTCGTGTCGATGCTTGGTCCAATCCCATAGCTACGTGGAAGAACGCAATAACCAAGAAGATGGCGGCCGGGCAATCCGCTGCCGAATTGGCCAATGACCTCCAGCATGGCGCGGACCTATTTTCTCGCGTGGCGCTGCAGACTCCTTCAGATTTTGTGACGCCCCTCTTTGCTGCCGCACGGGACTTGGAGGATAAGTCCCTAGACGTCGATAAGCGCGTGCAAGTAGCGCTTTCGGACGAGGTTGCAGACATCCTGCACTCGCATCCCCTGCGCGATCTCTTGGTGGAGGGTTCAATCCACGAAGTATATGTGGAGCGTCCAGCCGCGCTCTATAACTCGTGGTACGAGCTTTTCCCGCGTTCCACGGGCGGCTGGGACGAAGAGGGCAATCCTGTTCACGGCACGTTCGAAACCACAGCCAAAGAACTCGAGCGCGTGGCCGATATGGGCTTCGATACGGTGTATTTTCCGCCCATCCATCCCATCGGTGAGGTGCACCGCAAGGGCAAAAATAACTCGGTCGTTGCTGAGCCCGGCGATGTAGGAAGTCCGTGGGCTATCCAGGACCACTCCACCACCCACCCCGACTTGGGCACAATAGAGGATTTCAAGAAGCTGGTCTCTCACGCCGAGGAACTGGGCCTAGAAGTAGCGCTTGATTTCGCGCTGCAGGCATCGCCCGATCACCCGTGGGCCACCAGCCACCCAGAATTTTTCACTGTCCTTCCAGATGGCACCATCGCCTACGCTGAGAACCCACCTAAGAAGTATCAGGATATCTATCCACTCAACTTCGATAACGCGCCGGATGCCATCTATCACGAAATCTATGAAACGCTCATGATTTGGGTAGAAGCAGGGGTAAGCACGTTCCGCGTGGATAACCCTCACACCAAGCCGGCTAACTTCTGGGATTGGTTGATTACCCGCGTACACGCCACCCACCCAGATGTCATCTTCTTGGCAGAGGCCTTTACCCGCGCCCCTCGCCTTTTCGGACTAGCAAAAGCGGGCTTTTCGCAGTCCTATACCTACTTCACCTGGCAGACCACTAAGCATGAGCTTACCCAATTTGGCCAAATGCACGTAGAGCAAGCAGATATCTGCCGCCCCAACCTCTTCGTCAATACGCCGGATATCCTGCATGAATCTTTACAAACCGGGGGGCGCGCCATGTTCGCCATACGCGCTGTCCTCGCTGCCACCATTTCGCCGCTATGGGGCGTGTATTCCGGCTTTGAGCTCTATGAGCACACTCCGGTAGCTCCGGGGTCCGAGGAATATCTCGACTCCGAAAAGTACGAGCTGCGCCCGCGCGATTTTGCTGCTGCGGCAGCGTCTGGTGATTCCCTCGAATCCTATATCCGGCTGCTTAACCAGATACGCCGGAATAACCCCGCATTGCAGCAATTGCGCACCTTGCGTTTCCATGACACCGACAATGAAGCCATCATTGCCTATTCCAAAGCGGATCCGACCACCGGCAACGTCGTCCTCGTCGTGGTTAACCTAGATCCGCGCAATGCGCAGGAAGCTACCGTCACGGTAGATATGCACGCTATCGGTCGCCACCCTGGCGAGTCCTATACCGTCCAGGACACGATCACCGGCTCTGCCTACCACTGGTCCGAGCGCAACTTTGTGCGTTTAGAGCCGCTTCGCGATGTCGCCCATGTCTTCGTTCTCCCCCCTGCCGACCACGCCCTCCAAGAACAGCTCACCTGGCGCAAGGTCACCGACTATCGCCCATAAACATTCGCCCACAGGACTGCACCCAATCTAGGTACTCTGATTGTATGAACATCCCGGCCACTGATCTCGCTCGCCTCAATGACTGCCGCCACCATGACCCCCACGGCTTCTACGGCTGGCACGAAGGTACCGTCCGTACCCGCCAGCCGGGTGCTACCGCGGTACGGCTTCATACCCCCACGCAATCCTTGTCCATGGATTTGGTGGGCGACGACATCTGGGAGGCGGAGGTAGGCGATAACTGCGATTACCGCCTAGAAATCTCCTACCCCGAGGCCCCTATCCGCACCGTGGCTGATGGATATCACTTCCTTCCCACCATCGGCTCGCTGGATCTGCACCTTATCGGCGAAGGCCGCCACGAGCGCCTCTGGGATATCCTTGGTGCTAATCTGCGCTCTTATGACACAGAGATGGGGCCCGTAAGCGGCGTGTCCTTTGCTGTGTGGGCCCCCAATGCCCAAGGTGTAGCCGTCGTGGGCGATTTCTGCGGCTGGAACCCAACCCAATATCCAATGCGCTCGCTCGGCTCTACCGGCGTATGGGAGGTCTTTGTTCCGGGCATCGGTGCTGGCGAGCACTATAAATTCGCCATCTTTAGCCAGGAAGGACGCAAAGACAAGGCCGACCCCTTAGCCAAGCGCACCGCCTGCCCTCCGGAAACTGACTCGATCGTGGATTCCACCAGCTTCGCCTGGTCCGATTCCGCCTGGATGGACAAGCGCACCGGCAACCTCGATGTCCCGATGAGCATCTATGAGGTCCACGTTGGCTCGTGGAAGGTCGGGGCGAATTATAACCGCCTTCGCGAGGAGCTCATTCCTTATCTCAAGGAGCACGGCTTCACCCACGTCGAGCTCTTACCCGTGGCCGAGCACCCCTTCGGCGGATCCTGGGGATACCAAGTCTCCGGCTACTACTCGCCGTCTGCGCGTTGGGGCTCGCCGGATGAATTCCGAGAGCTGGTCAATGCCCTGCACGAGAATGGCATCGGCGTCATCGTGGACTGGGTGCCAGCACACTTCCCCAAGGACGATTGGGCACTCGGCCGCTTTGATGGTCAGGCTCTCTACGAGCATCCCGATCCCCGCCGCGGCGAACAGGCCGATTGGGGAACTTACGTCTTTGATTTTGGCCGCAATGAGGTGCGCAATTTCCTCGTGGCCAACGCCCTGTATTGGGCCGAAGAGTTCCACATTGACGGCCTGCGTGTAGACGCCGTCGCTTCCATGCTTTACCTGGATTATTCCCGCGATGAATGGCTACCGAACCAGTTTGGCGGTCGCGAGAATCTCGAAGCCGTGCAATTTTTGCAGGAGACCAACGCCACCCTCAACCGCACTCATCCAGGCGTACTCACCATCGCTGAAGAATCCACCTCCTGGCCGGGCGTTACCGCCCCAACCGCCGAGAATGGTCTGGGCTTTTCCCTGAAGTGGAATATGGGCTGGATGAATGACACCTTGGAGTACTTCAAGCACGAACCCATCCACCGCTCATATCACCATGGCGAGCTCACCTTCTCCATGGTTTACGCCTATTCTGAGCGCTACGTGTTGCCCTTTAGCCATGACGAGGTAGTTCACGGCAAGGGTTCGCTGTGGCAGCGCATGCCGGGCGACGACTGGAATAAGGCCGCCGGCCTACGCGCGCTCTACGGCTACATGTTCTCTCACCCCGGCAAGAACCTCCTCTTCATGGGCCAGGAATTTGGCCAGACTACCGAGTGGGCCGAGGGACATTCAGTAGACTGGGGCAACCTCGATGGGTGGGGCAACGAATGGCACCGCGGTATCAAGAGGCTCGTGCGCGATATCAACCTCATCTACCGTGGCACCCCAGCTTTGTGGAGCCAAGATTTCAGCCAGGACGGCTTCCAATGGGTCAAGGCCGATGACTCGACGAATAATGTCCTTGGTTACGTCCGCTACGGCGCAGACGGGTCTGCCTTGCTCGCCGTGTGCAACCTTTCGGGTTCTTCCATTCCAAACTACGGCCTCTGGGTTCCGCATGACGGCGAGTGGCAGATGGTGCTCAACACTGATGATGCCGTGTATGAGGGCGCTGGGAATCCGCTTCCCCTGCACATTCACGTGGCGGATAATTCCGTCACGCTTCACCTACCGGCCAACTCGGTGCAGTGGTACGTACTGCAGCGATAGATGCCTATCGCTGCGCGCGTAGGAACTCCACCACGCGCGCTTCAATATCATCGCGAAGCGCATCCATGCGCTCTTCACCCTCCAGACCACGCAGCGAGGGATCCTCGATGTCCCACCGCTGCGCTGGCCCCTCATATGTCGCATCACCAACCACGATGACGTGGTCGACAGCGGCCGCAACGTGGGGATCCACTAGAGCAGGAGTACCAGTCATCTCTGCTCCCACCTTCGCCAGGGAGGCTTTAGCCTCTTGATTGATGCCCTGCTGGGTATGCTCCGGTGTAGTTTGCACTCCAGCCGAGTAGATTTCCCATTCGGGGGCATACTTGGCGGCTAACGCCGCAGCCATCTGCGACTTGCCGCGATTTGTATTGCACAGGAAAAGCACTGAAGTCATGCTTTCCCATCCTACCCAAACTAGTACAGGGCACTCGCCAGCTTGGTGCGTGCTTCCAGGACACGCGGGTCATTGGCGTCGAAGAGGCCGAAAAGCTCTAGCAAGCGTTCTCGGACCTGTGCCTTCTTGTCACCTGCTGTTGCCTTCATCGTTTCAATGAGACGTTCAAATGCTTTCTCCGGTGCTCCCGCCACTACCTCGGCATCCGCAGCACGCATTTGCTTATCGACGTCCTCCTTATCCCCTTCCGCGGCCGCAATCGGATCCTCGGTTTGGTTGGCGGGGTCGAGGCGCTTGAGCAAGACCGTGGTGTCACGCGCCTGCTTGATCTGCACATTATCGGGCTCAGATTCCAAGATGGAGTTGTAGACGTTGAGAGCGCCATCAAAGTCGCCGGCGTTCAAGAAGCTTTCTGCTTCCTGGAGCCGCGGATCCTCTTCTTCCTCCTGTGGCTGTTCCGATGCCTCATTGCCTTGCAAGCCCTTCAGCTGTGGACCAACATTCTGCACCAAGGTATCGACCCATTGCTTTAGGGCTTCTTTGGGTTGCGCGCCCTCAAAATTGGTCAGCGGCTGTCCAGCGCCCAAGGCCACGACTGTCGGCAGATTCTTAACGCCAAAGGCCTGCGCAACCTGCGGAGTAGCATCCGCATCCACGTAAGCAACCAAGAAGCTCAAGTTTCCTTGCGCGGCCAAATCCGCAAGGTCAGTCTTCAACTGCTCCGACTGGGTAGAGCGAGCAGTACCGATGAGGACCACGACCGGAACTTCCGTAGACCGGCGAACCACATCTTGGTCGAAGTTGGCCTCGGTTACCGCGAAGAAGGGTTGGATGCCGCCCGCATTTGCCTGCGGCGACTCCTGTGCCTTTTGCCGGGCCTCGGCTCGCGCCTTGACTTGGCTGAGGTCGAGCGCTCCTCCTACATAAGCATTATTTGGTGAAGTCATCTAGTCCTCCTTTGCAAGGCGGCGATTAACCGCATCTACCTTATCCGTTAGCTGGTTAGTTACGCCTTCGCGAATATCGGCCTTAACCACCAAAGAAGTGCGCGGGGAAACCGCACGCACTGCATCGGTGGCCTTCTTAATCGTGTCAAAGACCTCGTCCCATTCGCCTTCGAGCAAGGTGAACATGGCATTGGTCTCGTTGGGCAGGCCGGATTCGCGGACCACGCGCACGGCCTCGGACACAGCATCGGCCATTTCTTGGGAGTCATTATTGACCACCGCAGGGGCTACAGAAAATGCAACAATCATGCCCGCCAGTCTACCTACGCTCCCAGCAGTGGCGGTGCCAGTGCCGGCGATCGTCGCCCTGGCGGCCCACGTCCCGCGGCCAGGCAACGATGTGTGCCACCCCGGGTGGGATGTTCTGGTTACACCCCGGGCACACGTAATACTTCTGGGCCCGAGCAGAACCGATATGCCGCATGACATAGGGTTCGCCGTGCGTCCAGCTTGGCCCCTCGACCGTTTGCGAGCCGAGGAAAGTTGAGCCGTCCTTAGGCAGGGATCGGATCTCTACGGGTTTGCGCCTATTTCGCCGTGGCATTAGAACAGCCGCAATTCATTCGACTCGAGCCCACGCAGCTCTTGGTAATCCAGTACGACGCACCGAATCCCGCGGTCCTCAGCCAAGGTACGTGCCTGCGGCTTGATTTCCTGGGCCGCGAATACACCGGACACAGGGGCGAGAAGCTCATCGCGGTTAAGCAGCTCCAGATACCGCGTCAGCTGCTCTACGCCATCGATGCCACCCCGGCGCTTTACCTCAATCGCCACATTATTGTTGTTTTCATCCTTCGCCATAATGTCTACGGGGCCGATGGCGGTGGGATATTCGCGGCGCACCAGGGTGTAGCGCTCGCCCAAGGTATCGATCTGATCTGCCAAGAGCTCTTGTAGGTGAGCCTCGACGCCATCCTTGACTAAGCCTGGATCCTCGCCCATGTCATAGGAGATTTCTTCATGAATCTCAGCAATGGTGATGCGCAACTGTTCGCCCTTAGGGTTTTCCACCAGCCACAAGACCTCGCCCGTATCTTCACCGTCGAGGTCCTCAATCGCGGACTCCTTCAGGGTGCACGGGGGTGTCATCCAGTTGAGCGGCTTATAAGCGCGGTCGTCGGCATGCACGGACACGGAACCGTCCGCTTTGACGATGAGCAGGCGGTCTGCCATCGGCAGGTGGGCATCCAAGCGGCCCACGTAATCTACTGAGCATCGGGCGATTACTAAACGCATGCTCTCTACCCTAGCGGGTGGGCCTATCGCTTGGATTGACGGGTAGCGCGCTCGCGCAATTGCCGGAAGTCAAAGCGCTGCTGGCGCTTGGATGGAGCGGCCTCGACCCACGCCCCGAAGGCCATGATGCCGTGGGCGTCGGAAGCCAGCTCGTACTCCCTGCCCTTGACACGAAAGCGAACGACCTCAGTGGCGGCAGACATAAAAGAAGCCTCGGCATCATCGAGCGAGCGGGTGCTTACTACTTCGATGTCGAGGCGGTTGATACGCAGATCACAGCGCGGAGAAACGGAGCGGAGCTTAAAATACTCCACAAATTCGCCTTCATAACGCAACGAACCATGGCGCCAAGAAAGAGAATTTCTAGCGGGTACTCGGCGCAGGAGAACGGAAGTGCCGCGTGCACGCACGGTAAAAAAGCGAAGCGCAGCCAAAAAGATAACCAGCAATAGGGCCACCCCAAGGGCCCACAGAAGCACTGCAACCACTGTTGAATTCATGGGCCTTTCACGCCATCCTCGCTTTGTGGAGAAACTGATTGCTTGAATTGTAGCGCCTTGAAGGTCCTGCACGCCAATAAGAATAGGCAAAGAAAACATGAAGAAGGCGCCCCGGCCATAAACCGGAGCGCCTTAAGAGAGCAGGAAGGGCGGCTATTGCTGCCCTCTCCTACCAATCCAAGGTATTAAGCCTTGGCGCGGCGAACTGCACGCTGTGCGGCCTCGCCACGGGACTTGGTGAGCTCGTGCTCAGAAGCAAAGTCCTTCTGAGCCTTCTCCTCATCCACCTCATCGGACCAAATGGCCCAATCAGCGAGGACGGTGATCTTGTCCTGGGTAACGGAGAGGAAACCACCCTGAACGGCGGCGACGCGGCGCTCGCCGTCCACCGGGTGGATGGTCACCACGCCATTGTCGATCAGCTGACCGATCATTGGCTCGTGACCGGGAAGCACGCCGATCTCACCCTCGGTGGTCTCAGCCGTGACCATGGAGGCCTGTCCAGACCACAGCAGGCGCTCGACAGAAACCAGTTCGGCGGTGATGTCAGCCATGTGCCTCTCCCTACTTCTCGTTCAACTTCTTGTATGCAGCCTCGACGTCGTCCAAGCCACCCAAGCCGTTGAAGGCCTGCTCTGGGTAGTGGTCAAACTCGCCATCGCAGATTCGCTCGAAGGCATCGATGGTCTCAGACAGCGGCACGTAAGAGCCCGGCAGGCCGGTGAACTTCTGTGCGACGAAGAAGTTCTGGCCCAAGAAGCGCTCGATACGGCGGGCACGCTGAACGGTGACCTTATCTTCCTCAGACAGCTCGTCCATACCAAGGATGGCGATGATGTCCTGGAGCTCCTTGTTCTTCTGCAGAATACCGATGACGCGCTGTGCAACCTCGTAGTGCTTCTCGCCAACGATACCCGGCTCGAGGATACGAGAGGTAGAGGTCAGCGGGTTCACTGCTGGGTAAATACCCTTGGAAGCAATAGCACGGTCCAGCTCGGTAGTGGCGTCCAAGTGAGCGAACGTCGTTGCCGGGGCCGGGTCGGTGTAGTCATCGGCAGGAACGTAAACGGCCTGCAGGGACGTAATGGAACGGCCCTTGGTCGAGGTAATGCGCTCCTGCAGAACACCCATCTCATCTGCCAGGGTTGGCTGGTAGCCCACGGCGGAAGGCATACGACCCAGCAGGGTCGAAACCTCAGAGCCGGCCTGGGTGAAGCGGAAGATGTTGTCGATGAACAGCAGCACGTCCTGGTTCTGCACATCGCGGAAGTACTCCGCCATGGTCAGGCCGGACAGAGCCACGCGCATACGGACTCCTGGCGGCTCATCCATCTGGCCGAAGACAAGTGCGGTATCTTGCAGCACGCCCATCTCTTCCATCTCCAGGAAGAGGTCGGTGCCCTCACGGGTGCGCTCGCCGACGCCAGCGAAGACGGAGGTACCGGAGAACTCACGGGCGATACGGGTAATCATCTCCTGAATGAGAACGGTCTTACCCACACCTGCGCCGCCGAACAGGCCAATCTTGCCGCCCTTAACGTACGGGGTCAGCAGGTCAATGACCTTAATGCCGGTCTCCAGAATCTCGGTCTTACCCTCGAGCTGGTCGAACGCTGGCGGTTCGCGGTGGATGCCCCACTGCTCACCATCGCGGCCGAGACCCGGCTCGTCGAGGCAGTCACCGAGGGCGTTGAAGACGTGGCCCTTGACGACGTCGCCGACCGGCACGGAAATTGGCTTTCCGGAGTCGATGACCTCGGCACCGCGGACGAGGCCGTCGGTCGGTGCCATGGAGACGGTACGGACAAGGTTGTCACCGAGGTGCTGAGCGACCTCGAGGGTGACGGTCTTTGCAACAGCTTCGAGCTTAATGTCGACGTGCAGTGCGTTGTACAGGGCCGGCAGTGCCTCACGTGGGAATTCCACGTCCACAACCGGACCGATGACGCGCACGACACGACCGGCGACTGCCGAAGACTGTGCATTCTGCTCTTGCAGAGCTGTAGTCATAATCTAGTCACTTTCTGCGCTGTCAGATAGCGCGCCAGCGCCACCGACGATCTCTGAAATTTCCTGGGTAATCTGTGCCTGACGGGCCTGGTTAGCCACGCGAGAGAGGTCCTCGACCATCTCGGTTGCGTTGTCAGTAGCAGACTTCATAGCTGTACGGCGTGCAGCGGACTCGGAAGCGGAAGCCTCCAAGAACATAGCAAACAGGATACGCGAGACGTACTGCGGAAGCAGGGCTTCCATGAGCGTATCTGCGTCTGGCTCGAACTCGAATCCTGCGGCAACGTCGTCCGCAGACTCGGAGTCAGACAGAGCGGAGTCACCGAGGTGGTACTCCTCATCCTGAATAACCGGCTGAACTGGCAACAGCTGCTGAGCACGCGCGGTCTGGGTCAGCATGGACTCAAACTCGGTGTAGACAACGTGTACCTGGTCAAAGCCACGTACACCGGCGCCCTCACCCTGCGCATGCAGGCCGTCGCGGCCCTTGGTAGTGCCATGGGAACCAGCAATAAAGCCATCAATCAAGTGACGGCGCACATCGTGGGTGGTCTCCCAGGTTGGATCCTGAGAGAAACCGCCCCAGCTGCCAACTACCTCGTCCTCGCGGAACTTGTAGTGGCCGATGCCCTTATTACCAGTAACGTAGCGAACTACCTCGTAGCCCTTGCTTTCCAGGAGAGCTTGCAGCTGTGCAGCCTTCTTGAAGACGTTGTTGTTATAGCCACCGCACATACCGCGGTCAGAAGTGACCACGAGAATGGCGGCGACGTTTCCGTCTTCACGCTCACGCAGCATGTCATGCTCCAATGTAGAGGCGGCAGCCAGCTTGTTCATCATGCTGGTCATCTCAGCCGCGTACGGCTGAGAGGCCTCTACCCTAGCCTGCGCCTTGGTAATGCGCGAGGTAGCAATGAGCTCCTGGGCCTTGGTGATCTTCTTAGTCGAATTAACGGACCGGATGCGGTCACGTAGTTCGCGAAGATTAGCCATCGTTTCTCCTCCCTTCTTTAATCTAGACGGTTAGTTGTGAGTTCTGAACTCTACTTAGCCGTCTTACGGGAGACGTTGAGCTCGGTGTTCTTTACGTCGCTTTCATCCAAAGGCTCTACCGGCGCCTCGGAGCCCAAGTTGTGGCCCTCGGAGGTGCGGAAGGTCGGCTGGAAGTCCTTAGCTGCCGCAACCAATGCGTCCTTGGACTCATCGGTCAACGGCTTGCCGCCGGAAATCTGCTCAAAGACCTCTGGGGTATTGGCATTGAGGTACTCGTGCACCTCGTCCTCGAAGCGGCGGACGTCTTCAACGGGAACGACGTCGAAGATGCCAGCCTCGGCGAGGTAGATGGACACCATCTGGTACTCCACCGGCTGCGGGGAGGACTCCGACTGCTTGAGCAGCTCGACCAGACGGGAACCGCGCTCCAGCTGAGCCTTGGAAGCAGCATCCAGGTCAGATGCGAATGCCGCGAAGGCCTGCAGGTCACGGTAGGAAGCCAGGTCCAGACGCAGGTTACCGGCGACCTTCTTCATGCCCTTGGTCTGTGCAGCGCCACCGACACGGGAGACGGAAACACCGACGTTAATAGCCGGGCGAACGCCCTGGTTGAACAGGTCGGACTCCAAGAAGACCTGGCCGTCAGTAATGGAAATGACGTTGGTCGGAATGAAGGCGCCGACGTCGTTTGCCTTGGTCTCGATGATCGGCAGGGCGGTCATGGAGCCAGCACCCATGTCGTCGGAAAGCTTTGCAGCACGCTCCAGCAGGCGGGAGTGCAGGTAGAACACGTCGCCTGGGTATGCCTCGCGTCCCGGCGGACGGCGCAGCAGCAAGGAAATGGCACGGTAGGCCTCAGCCTGCTTGGTCAGGTCATCGTAGATAACCAGGACGTGGTTGCCCTGGTACATCCAGTGCTGACCCAGCGCTGCACCGGAGAACGGTGCCAGCCACTTGAAGCCGGCGGAATCGGAAGCCGGTGCGGCCACGATGGTGGTGTAATCCAGTGCGCCGTGCTCCTCAAGGGTGCGGCGCACGCCAGCGATGGTCGAGCCCTTCTGGCCGATAGCGACGTAGATGCAGCGTACCTGCTTGTCCTTGTCGCCGGACTCCCAGTTAGCCTTCTGGTTCAAAATGGTATCGATGCAGACCGCGGTCTTACCGGTCTTACGGTCACCGATGACCAGCTGGCGCTGGCCGCGGCCGATCGGGGTCATTGCGTCGATAGCCTTAATGCCGGTCTGCATTGGCTCTTCAACCGGCTGGCGCTGCAGCACGGATGGTGCCTGCAGCTCGAGGACACGCTCCTCTTCAGCGTTGATTGGGCCCATGCCGTCAATCGGCTGACCCAATGGGTTAATTACGCGGCCGAGGAATTCCTCGCCCACTGGGATGGAGAGAACCTCGCCGGTCCTCTTAACCTCGTCGCCCTCCTTGAGGGACTCGAAGTTGCCCAGGACCACGACACCGATGGAGTTAGTGTCAAGGTTCTGTGCGACGCCAATCACGCCGCCTGGGAACTCGAGCAGCTCATTCGCCATAACGGACGGCAGGCCAGAAACCTGCGCAATACCGTCAGCTGCCGAAATGACCACGCCGACCTCCTCACGGGAGGCCTCCGCGGAGTAGCTCGAGGTGTAGTTCGCAATCGCACTACGGATCTCGTCGGAGGAGATCGTCAGCTCCGCCATGTTCTTCCTGCTCTCGGTAGTATCTTCCAGCACTTACTTAAATCGTTTCTGTCGTTTCGGCTACGCCATCTGGGCACGCAGGCGGGCAATCTTGCCTGCCGTGGAGCCATCAATGACTTCATCGCCGACGCGGATGCGCATGCCACCGAGGAGGCTGGTGTCAACCTCAGAGTGAATGGACATCGCACGACCATAAATTTTGCCCAGCTTCTCAGCGAGTACTGCTTGCTGGCCTTCGTTTAGTTCACCCGCCGCGGTAACGCGCGCAATGGTGCGGTCCTGCAGGTCAGCTGCAGAATCAGCCAGAGCGGCTACGTCATCGGTCGGGTTCTGCTCTGGGCGGGAGATGGCCTGAAGCACGAGGGCCTCAGTAAACATCGTGACCTTGCCGTAGAGCACGTTTGCCAGCAATCCGCGCTTGCGGGCGGAATCAGCAGTTCGGTCGGAAAGCAGCTGGGTGAGCTCGCCCTCACGGTCAAGGATCTGGGACAGGCGGAAGAGCTCGTCTTCTACCTGGCCCAGCTGACCCTGCGCCTCAGCACCGCGCAAAAGTGCGCGGCGACCCAGGGACACCAAGCCCTTGACAAAGTCCTTCGGGGTGGACCACTGTACGGCCGCAGCTTCCTGGATGATGCGCAATGCGCCATCGGAAATCTTGGAACCAAACAGGGTCTCAGCCAGGGACTTGCGTGCCTCGCTCGGGGCGGCGATATCGGTGAATGCGACGCGCAATTCGCGGTCTGCATCCAAGACATCGACAACCTCGAAGATATCCAGGCCCGCCTGCGCGGCGGTCGCGACATTGTTGTCGCCTGCCAGGATCTCATCCAAGCGGGTTTGCGAGGTTGCGAGTGCTTCGCGGCTAGCTGCCTTCATAGTTGCCTACTTTCCGGCCGGTGCCACAGAGTCGAGCTCGGACAAGAAGCCATCAATGGTGGAGGACTTCTTAGAGGCGTCGGAAAGCTCGCCGCCCAGAATCTTCTCCGCCAGGTTGATGGAGTTCTGGCCCATTTCGGAACGCAGCTCAGTAACAACCTGCGAGCGGGAAGCCTCCAGCTGCTTCTCGCCATTGGCGACGATGCGGCGGGACTCTTCTTCCGCGTTGGTCTTAGCCTCGGCCTCAATCTGCTTACCGCGCTCGCGCGCCTGCTCGCGGATCTCGGCTGCCTCTGCACGGGCATCGGCCAGCTGAGCATTGTACTTTTCCAGAGCGGCCTTAGCCTCGGCCTGCTGGGCCTTGGCACGCTTCAAGCCGCCCTCGATCCGGTCTTCACGCTCCTGCAGCATCTTGTTGTACGCCGGAAGAACAAACTTCCAGAACACAATCAGGATGATGGCGAACGGAATGATCGACCAGACCAAGTCGTACATCTTGGGCAGGAGGATGGAGTTGCCGCTCTCCAGCGGCAGGTGCTCACTTCCTTCTGCTGCAAGGTAGTAAATGACGTTGTTCATGGGTCTCCGTTCTTAAAGTTCGATTTACTTGTGTAAAGCGTTCTTTAGAACAGGAAGCCTGCAACGAGGCCGATGAGGGCAAGTGCCTCAACGAAGGCGATACCCAGGAACATGGTGGTACGCAGCTGGCCGGCCATCTCAGGCTGGCGTGCCATGCCCTCAACGGTCTTGCCAACGAGGATGCCGATGCCCAGGCCCGGGCCGATGGTGGCCAGGCCGTAGCCGAGGGACTGAAGGCCGTCGAAGGAGGTGGTTGCTGCGTCCTGAGCCAGGATGATCTCGTTCATGTGAAAGTCGTTCCCTTTCAATGTATATCCCGCGGGAGTGTCCTGCGGGGCGGTGTTGGTTTGCTTTTGGGGTATTTAGTTAACCGCGAGGTTCGCGTTGTTGTTAGTGCGAATCTGCATGCAACGACAATTCGATGTATACCGCCGTCAGCAGGGCAAAGATGTATGCCTGCAAGAAGATGACGATAAGCTCGTAAAGCGTGAACAGAACCGCTGCGACCAGGGTCAAGCCACCCACTGCGGTCCAGGCGTTGAACTGGAAGAAGAAGAAGTTCGTAGCCGAGTACAACAGGACCAAAATGAGGTGACCAGCCAGGAAGTTCGCCATAAGACGAAGAGCCAGGGTGACTGGGCGCATAACAAACGTAGAGAATGCCTCAATCGGCACGACAAGAATGTGCAAGGCCGGCGGCAGGTTAGGAATAACCACCGAGGACTTGATGAACTTGCCAAAGCCATAGCGCTTAGCGCCGGCGTAAATCATGGCGATATACGCGACAGCTGCCAAGACGATTGGCATACCGATACGGGCGTTCGGAGAAATGTTCAGGCCCGGCACAATAGTTGTGAGGTTCCAGAACAAAACTGCAAAGAAGATAGAGGCCAAAAGTGGAAGGAAGCGACGTCCTTCCTTCTTGCCCAAGATGTCTTCTGCGATCTGAACTCGCACGAAGTCAATCGCATGCTCGCCTACGTTTTGAATTCCTTTAGGAACCAGCTTGGGGTTCCTGAAGGCGACAACAAATAGGAGCACCAGCACGGCCGCCATCAGAAGGCGAACGAGCATGATGCGATCCAAAGCGAACCAACCGTTGGCAAAGTCGCTCAACCAGAGGTCAACGACTCCGCCATCATCGGTTACGTGCCCCGGGAAAAATTCTGGGTCCAGTTCGGGTGCGTGGAAGCTACCCTTCATGGCCAATGTTGTAACGCTCAGCGTTCTCTCCCGTGTTCGGGCCACACAGCTTGTCGAAGGCCGTGTGGTGCGATGGACGTCTCAAACTCTCTGCCTCACACACGGACTCCGTCGCACATCAGCGTGCGCAAGACAGGGATTCACCGCTGCGAAAGCCAGCTTTTGTGCTAGCCCGCGGTAACCCGAAGAAAAGCGTATCAGTTAGATCAAGAGTTTTCGCACGTGGGGGACCACTAACGCCCCTAGTTTCACCGCTGCGGGCTCAATTCCGCCACAAATTCACAACAAAAAGGCCACATTCTGCCTAAATCCTGCTACGTGGAGTTCATCACACTTGCCTATTTCCCCACCTTGACGGGGGTAACCACAACAGAAACGATTGCATGCACGCAAAGCAAAAGGGCCCACCACCTTTCCTTCCAGAAAAGCGGTGGGCCCTTTAAGAGGCCACTTCCCTACTACGAGACGTAGGTGACGCGCGAGGTTACTACAGCCCACACCTCCGTACCCAAGGTGGCAAAAAGGGCCAGCATGACGGTTACGAACAGCGCCACGGTGTCATAAAAATCCATATCCCGGATTACGAGAAGCACCATGACCAAGACGATGACCTTAAGTAGCCAACCGCCCAGCACCACGGCCATGGTGTTGGCAGGAGTGGTATTGGCGGTCAGCAAAACCGACAAAGCGGTGAACAAGACGAAGCCGCCACCGATAGCGGCACCGACCAGGACTCCCCAAATGCCTGGGAGACCACTGATACCGCCCCAGACGGCTAAGGAGACCACCGTGATAACCAGCAGGGCAAGACCACCCAGCTTGACCGCCCTTTGCATGGGACGGCGGTGGTCATCAAATTCCGAGGGTTGCGTAGTCGCTTGTGCTTCACTCACGGCTACACACCCTACCTCACGAGGGCTCAGATTCCTTCACCACGACGGTCTCTCGCGCGGCAGGCCCAATCTTTCCTTGGCGCAAAGGCACGAGGGTCGCCGCGAACGCGAGGAGCAAGGCAACGATGGTGACGCCAATGGCCACCGGCGCGGGCACGATGGAAAAGGACACCGCGCCGAAGGCTACGGCGGAGACCCACAGGTAAAGAACCAGCACGGTCCGGCGGTGGGTATGGCCGAGCGAGAGTAGGCGGTGATGGATGTGCGCCTTATCCGCAGAAAACGGTGAGCGGCCCTGGGACAGACGGCGAATGACGGCCCAGACAAGGTCTAGGACTGGAATAAACACCGCTGCGGCCACCACGATGATGGGAGACATCAAAGCGACAATGTCCACCGTGCCGTAAAGCGACATGTTGATCTTGCCAGACGCGGAAGTCGAGGCCGCAGCGAGCAAGAGACCAATAAGCATCGAGCCAGAATCGCCCATGAAGATGCGCGACGGTTCGAAGTTATGCGGCAAGAATCCAGCGCACATTCCCACCAAGGCAGCGCTGATGATGGCCGGTGGGTAGGCCGAGACTGCACCGCCCTGGTCATGGAGAACGGTCAAGGAAAAGACCAGAATTGCCCCGCCCGCAATCATGCCAAGGCCTGCCGCTAGGCCATCGAGTCCGTCGACAAAGTTGATGGCATTGATCAGCAGAACGGTAAAGAATGCGGTAAGCAGGGTGCTTTGCAATTGGTCCAGGACGACCGTGGTGCCGCCGCCAAAGGGGATGAAAAGCAGCGTCCAGGTAAGCCCCAGCCCGCTCATCAAGGTGGCCGCGAAGAGCTGGCCAAAAAGCTTCACTATGGCACTGAGTTCCACCAGGTCATCGACCACTCCGACAAGCACGAGCGCCAGGGCCGCCCACAACACCGCATTCATCTCCGGAGTGACGGGCATAAAGCCCCGAGTCAAGGCTGGAAGCTGGGCCGCGAGGAATATCGCCGCCGCGAAGCCGGTAAACATGGCTACCCCACCCATGCGCGGGGTGGGCTGCGTGTGGGCGTCGCGCAGGCGAATCTCCGCCACCCGGCCGGTGCGCACCAAAAAGGAGCGCACCACACCGGTGGTGAGATACGTAAATGCTGCTGCAACGAGGATGACGAGGGCCAGCTCGCGCAGCGGGACACCACTGCCGCTCACGCGAATTCCCCCTTAAGCCTGTGGGCGGGTGCGCAGGGTCTGCGCGTCGACGCCGATAACCTCGCCGATTTCCTCGGCCGAAAGCGCGCCTTCGCGCAGGAGGTATGGGCGCTCACCGGAGAGGTCAATGATGGTCGAGGGCTTGCCGACGGCCGTCTCTCCCCCATCCAAGTAAACCGTCACGGCTTTACCTAGCTGCTGCTTGGCCATAAGCGCCGTGGTTGGTGGCTGATGGCCAGAAATATTGGCGGAGGAGACTGCCATGGGGCCAACCTCGCGCAGCAACTCGATGGCGATGGGATGCAAAGGCATGCGCAACATCACGGTGCCGCGGGTATCGCCAAGGTTCCACGGCAGGGACGGCGCTTGCGGGACGACGATGGACAGGCCACCGGGCCAGAAGGCCTCCACCAAGTCACGCGCGGTATCGGTATAGGAAGCAACCAGACCGCGAACGGTATCCCAGGAACCCACCAAAACCGGCACCGGCATATCCGGGCCGCGATGCTTGGTGGCCAAGAGGTTGGCTACAGCATCGTTATCGAAGGCATCGCAACCGAGGCCGTAGAGCGTATCGGTGGGCATGACCACAAGGCGACCGGATTGCGCAGCCTTGACCGCAATGTTCATGCCCTCTTCGCGCTCGGCATCATCGGCGCAGTTAAAAATCTTTCCTTGCATATTCTTTTCCCCTTCTTGCCCTCAATGGTGTCTTAGTCTACTCCGCGCACCGCAGTGACAAAGCGGGGCGTTCCCGTCAGATCCTGCAGCGCGGCGATCTGTTCGAAGCCGCCGTGGCGGGCCAATGCGGCTTGGACGGCCTCGCTCGTGGAGTCGTCGTGTTCGATGGCCAGCTTGCCGCCCGGGCGCACAAGGCGCGCAATGGTCGGGATAAGGCCGGTAATGACCCCCATCCCATCCGCTCCGGCAAAAACCGCGTTATGCGGGTCGTGATAGACCTCCGGATCAAGATCCGGGGTTTCTGGCACGTAGGGCGGGTTAGTCACGAGCAGGTCCACGGTCCCATTCCATTCCGCCAAAGTATCGTCGGCCGTGGCATCAGCCTGGATGACTTCTACCCCGGTATTACGAGCATTGGCTTGGGTGTAGGCCAGGGCGGCGTCGGCAAGCTCCACTGCCTTCACCAGCGCGTCAGGCAGATAGTGGTGCAGGTAGAGCGCTAGCGCGCCCGTGCCGGTGCACAGATCTACCAGCCGCGGGCCGTCCGCATTGCGCACCGCCCAGTCCGCCATAACCTCGGTTTCCGGCCGCGGGATAAACACGCCCGGGCCCACCTTGAGCTCCAGCGGGCCGAACCAGGCGCTGCCAAGGACGTACTGCAAAGGCTCGCGGGCCTCCCGGCGGCGCAGCAGCGCATCGAAGGCCACGTCGAAGCCGGGCATAGGAGCCTGATCGAGCGGGATATCCATGTGTCCGCAGTGGATGAGGTGCGCGGCCATGATGCGTGCATCCCATTCAGGGCTGGCCACCCCGGCAGCACGAAGGCGCTGCACCCCGCGGCGCAGCGCCTGTCCATACGTGTTATCCACGCTGGTTTAGCCCTCGGCCTCGAGGCGCTCGGCGCGCTCTTGATCCTGCAGGGCCTTAATAAGGTCATTCATGTCACCGTTCAACACGGAGTCCAAGTTATTGGCCTTATAACCAATACGGTGGTCCGTGATGCGGTTTTCCGGCCAGTTATAGGTGCGGATGCGCTCGGAACGGTCCATCGTGCGCACCTGGGAGGCGCGCTGCTCGCCAGCCTCGGCCTCGCGGGCCTCGCGCTCCCTCTGATCCAGGCGGGCCTGCAGAACCTGCAGCGCACGCGCCTTATTCTGAATCTGGGAACGCTCCTTCTGGCAGGTCACGATAAGCCCGGTGGGCAGGTGGGTAATACGCACCGCGGAGTCGGTGGTGTTAACGCCCTGTCCGCCCTTACCGGAAGAGCGGTAGACGTCGACGCGAATATCCTTGTCATCGATATTGACGGACTCGACCTCTTCCGGCTCCGGGTAGACCAGCACGCCGGCCGCAGAGGTCTGAATGCGGCCCTGGGACTCGGTTACCGGAACGCGCTGCACGCGGTGCACGCCGCCTTCAAACTTGAATACGGACCATGCCCCATCGCGCGACGGGGACTTGGAACGGAAGGAAATGGTCATATCCTTCACACCGCCCAGATCGGACTCATTGAGGCCCAAGACCTCCCAATTAAAGCCCGTCTTATCCGCATAGCGCTCGTACATGCGGGCCAGATCGCCGGCAAAGAGGGCTGCTTCTTCGCCGCCCGCGCCGGCCTTGATTTCCATAATGATGTCCTCGGAATCCTGCTCATCACGCGGCGCGAGCAGATCAGCGAGCTTTTCTTCCAAGCTCTCCACGGACTTTTCTAGGCGGTCCGCTTCCTCCTGGAAGTCATGGTCCTCATAAGCCATCTCCTTGGCGTCAGCGAGATCCTCGCGCGCCTGGGTCAGCTCATCATTGACCATGATGATGGGGCGCAGTTCCGCGTAGCGCTTGGAAAGCTTGCGGAATTGCTTCTGGTCGCCGGCTACTTCCGGATCGGCCATCTGCATCTCAATGCCCTGGTACTCGGACACGATGTCATCAACGAGTGAAACCTGATTAGACATAATCTTCTTCATCCTTATCCGCAGCCATCGGGGCCGAGGAGGCCACCTGCATCAAGAACTCGCCATTGGAGCGGGTCTTCTTCAGCTGCTTAATGAGCAGGTCAATGGCCTGGTGGGAATCCAGGGCGGAGAGGATGCGACGCAGCTTGGTCATGATGCGTGCCTCCTCTGGAACGAGCAGCAGCTCGTCCTTACGGGTGCCGGACGGGTTGACATCCACGGCCGGGAAGACGCGGCGCTCGGAGATGCCACGATCCAGCTTCAGCTCGGCGTTGCCCGTGCCCTTGAATTCCTCGAAGATGACTGTATCGCCGGTAGAGCCGGTCTCCACCATGGCGGTGGCGATAATCGTCAGCGAACCGCCCTCTTCGATATTGCGGGCGGCACCCAGGAAGCGCTTTGGTGGGTAGAGCGCATTGGAGTCCACACCGCCGGAGAGAATGCGGCCAGAAGCCGGGGAAGAATTGTTATAAGCGCGGCCCAGGCGGGTAATGGAATCCAGCAGGACCACGACGTCCTTGCCCTGCTCCACCAGGCGCTTGGCGCGCTCGATAGCCAGCTCCGCCACGGAGGTGTGCTCTGATGGCGGGCGGTCAAAGGTGGAGGCAATTACCTCACCGTTGACGGAGCGCTGCATGTCCGTAACTTCCTCAGGACGCTCGTCTACGAGGACGACCATGAGGTAGCACTCCGGGTTATTGGTAGAAATCGCGTTGGCGATATTCTGCAGAATCGTCGTCTTACCGGCCTTTGGCGGGGAGACAATAAGCGCGCGCTGGCCCTTACCAATCGGCATGATGAGGTCAATGACGCGGGTGGTGAGGATCTTCGGATCCGTTTCCAAACGCAAGCGCTTATTCGGGTACAGCGGGGTGAGCTTATTAAAGTGCGGGCGCTGCTTTGCGCCTTCCGGATCGATGCCGTTGACGGTATCGACCTGTACCAGCTGGTTGTACTTGCGGCGGTTGCGGCCATTGCCGTGCGTATGCGTCGGGCCGGAGACCTTGACCTGGCCGGTGATAGCGTCACCAGAGCGCAAGCCCAGGCGGCGGACGATGCCGTTGTTCACAAAGACGTCGGAAGCCGCGGCACGGTAGCCCGTGGTGCGCAGGAAGGCGACATTATTGTCTACGACGTCCAAGATGCCGCCGACGGCTTGCAGCTCATCGCCCTCGCGGACCTGCAAATCGTTGCCGCCGTTATTGTCATTGTTATTTCCGCGGCCGCGGCGGTTGCGGCGGTTGCGGCGCCCACGGCGGTTGCCGCGCTCGTGGTTATTGTTGTCCTCATGGCGGTTGCCGCGCTGCTTATTATCGCCGCGGTCATTCTTCTCGCCCTGACTATCGGAGCCGTCCTGGGAGTTTTTGTCGCGGCTGTCCTTAGTGCCGCCCTGCTCCTCGTTGCGGTTGCGCTCCTCGCGCTCTTGGCGTTCCTGGCGCTCCTGACGCTCTTGGCGGCGGGCGCGGTTGCGGCGAGCGCGGCGGGCCTGGGAGCGCGACTCATAGCGCTGCTCCTCACCAGAGCCCTGCTGGCGATTATCCTTCTTCTCGCTGGATTCTTCCTGCTTTTCCGCCTTGTGCGGCGCTTCATCCTGCGCCTTATTGCGCGGCTTATCTGCCTTCTCAGGCTTCTCTGCCTTGTCCGCCTTTTCTACCTGAGCGGCCTTTTCCACCTTGGCCTTGGCCTTGGGCGGAACCTGTCCGGTCTTGATGGCGGTGATGAGATCCCCCTTGCGCAGGGCAGAGACACCACGTAGGCCGCGCTCTGCGGCCATTTTGCGCAATTCCGGCAGCTTCAGGGATGCAAGATCCTGTGCTGCGGTGTTGTCCGTTTCGCTCACGGATATCCTTTCGTTGCTTGACCAGGTCCGATTATGCGGGAGCCGCCGCAGCCTATGCTCGCGGCGTTGCACTGGAAGCCAATGTGTATTTTTCTAGGACTTCTCGCCCTCGTGCCAAGGCGCATGTGCGTCCTGCCGGGCAATAAGTATGAGGCCTCTTCCGTGTCCTCGAGGAGCCTTCGCACAGCTAGTGCGCGAACCGGAAGAAATCAAGAAACGACTGCGGGCAAAAATACTTCTCTGGGCCCGAATGCATAGGAAAGGGGAGCTAAAACTTTCCGGTTTCCTACCAGTCGCGAACAAGTATAACGCATAGGGCGCAACGCCCGCACCATGACACCGCTACAGTAGAGGCATGCTTTCCACGATGATGGATATCCCCCTCTCCCTGACCCGCATTTTGGAATACGGTGCCTCGGTACACGGGGACACCACGGTTACCACCTGGCACGGTGAGGGCACCGGCTCGGAATTCGATCCGGCCGAGGAAGTTACCTTCCGCGATATCGCCGCCCGCGCCGCCGCGTTCGCCCACGCCATTCACGATGAATTGGGTATCACCAGCGATGAGCGCGTGGGCAGCTTTATGTGGAATTGCGCCGAGCACTTAGAGGTAATGTTCGGCACCGCCTGCAAGGGCGCGATTTTTGCCCCGCTGAATAAGCAGCTGATGAATGACCAGATTCGCCACATTATTAACCATGCGGAAATCTCCGCCATCGTGTGCGATCCCCGCCTGGCGCAGCAGCTAGGCAAGGTGCTCGTGGGCACCAACTCCGTGGGAAGCGTCATCATCACCGGCGCCCAACCAGCGCAGCAATTTGCCCACCTTTTCCCCCGCGGGGTTGAGGTGTATTCCTATGAGGCTCTTATCGACGGCCGCTCAACCGTCTATGACTGGCCCGAACTAGATGAGCGCACGGCCGCGGCGCTGTGCTATTCCACGGGCACCACGGGCGCTCCCAAGGGAGTGCTGTATTCGCACCGGTCCCTCTACCTGGAGGCCATGCAGCTGCGTTCCTCGGACTCGCTGTGTATTACCCACGGCGAGACCTTCCTGTGCTGCATTCCTATCTGCCACGTGCTCAGCTGGGGCGTTCCCTTCACCTGCTTCATGACGGGCACCCCGCTGGTGCTTCCCGACGCCGACGTGTCCGCCCCCACCCTAGCCAAGGCCATCGCCGCTACCTCTCCGCGCGTGGCACACGGCGTGCCCACCATCTGGATCCAGCTCTTTGTCCACTACATGCACCATCCACCAGAGCGCATGACGCTCACCGAGATCTACGCCGGCGGCTCCCCCGTCCCGCCGACGCTGATCAAGATGTGGGAGGAGCGCTACGGCGTCGATGTGGTCCACGTGTGGGGCATGGTGGAAACCTCCACCGTAGGCAGCGTTGCCCGCCCGCCCCAGGGCGCCTCCGGCGATACCCGCTGGGCCTACCGCGTGTCCCAGGGCCGCATCCCCGCCTCGCTGGAATACCGCGTGGTCAATGATGGGCAAGTCGTCGCTCGCACCGACCGCAATGCCGGCGAGCTGCAGGTGCGCGGCAACCTGGTCACCGGTTCCTACTACCACTCGCCCACCGCTGAGCCGGGCGAAATCGCCTCCGAATTCCGCGGCAGACAAGTCGAGGCCGCGGAGGATAAGTTCACCGCCGATGGCTGGCTGCGCACTGGCGACGTCGGCTCTGTGACCAAGGATGGCTTCCTTACCGTGGAGGACCGCGCCCGCGATGTCATTCGCTCCGGCGGCGAATGGATCTATTCCGTGCAGCTAGAAAACCTCATCATGTCTGACGAGCTTGTCGTCGAGGCCGCCGTGATTGGCTATCCCGATAAGCAATGGGTCGAGCGCCCACTCGCCGTCACAGTATTGGCCGAGGGCGCCTCGCCCACCATCGAGACCGCGGAGCGCCTGCGCGCCAGCATGCGCAAGGAGCTGCCAAGCTGGATGCTGCCGGAGTATTGGACCTTTGTGAAGTCCATCGATAAGACATCCGTGGGCAAGTTCGATAAGAAAGATTTGCGCGCCCACCTGGCAGAGGGCGAGTACAACATCATCCGGCTCAAAGGACCGGGTGAATCCCAGCGCCTCGATGCCACCAACGCCGCCGATTTAAGCCGGGAAAACTAGGAATAAATTGGCGTCAGTCGCCGTAGCAGCTTGGTGTACCTCGTCCCCTCTCTTAGACTGGCACCAATGACCCCTTCCTCCCAGCAGCCCGTGGTTTCCCTGCCCCTGCCTACCGTGGGCCGAGCGAAACCGCCGGCGGATCTGCCTACACCGGCCGCTGATGGCACGCGCGCACTGTTGGATCGCTATGGACGCCAGGCCCGTGACCTGCGCGTCTCGCTCACGGATCGCTGCAACCTGCGCTGCACCTATTGCATGCCGGCCGAAGGCTTGGAGTGGATGCCCACAGAGCAAACCTTGAGCGATGAGGAAACTATCCGGCTGATCCGGATAGGCGTCGGCAAGCTAGGCATCCGCCAAGTGCGCTTTACCGGCGGCGAACCCCTGCTGCGCAAGTCGCTGGAGAAAATTATTGCCGCGACCAAGGAGCTGCGCACCGACCAGGGCCGCTCCCCGTCCACCGCGCTGACCACCAACGGGCTTGGCCTAGAAAAGCGCGCCGGCGCCCTCGCCGCGGCCGGGCTCGACCGCATCAATATCTCGCTCGACACCATCGACCGCGAGCGCTACGCCGCACTCACCCGCCGCGACCGGCTCGACCACGTGTTGCAGGCCATCGGCGCCGCGGATGCCGCGGGCCTGCATCCCATCAAGATCAACGCCGTGGTCATGCCCGGGGTCAACGAAGAAGACATCGTTCCGCTGGCGGACTATGCCGTCCACCACGGCGCCCAGCTCCGTTTCATCGAGCAGATGCCGCTGGGTCCCCGCGAGCAGTGGCGCCGCGAGGACATGGTCACGGCCGAAGATATCCTCGCCCGCCTGCGCACCCACTTTTCCATGGCGCCGGCACGCGAACCTCGCGGTTCCGCCCCCGCCGCTCTGTGGGAGGTCAGCGCTCCGGATGGCACGCGCGGCACGCTAGGCATCATTGCCTCGGTCACCCACCCCTTCTGCGGCGATTGCGACCGCACCCGCCTTACTACCGATGGCGCCATCCGCAATTGCCTCTTTGGCAATTCCGAAACCCCACTGCGAGACCTGCTGCGCTCCGGCGCGAGCGATGAGGACATCATGGAGGCTTGGGCCGGGGAAATGTGGACCAAAAAGCCCGGTCATGGCATTGATGACGAGGGCTTTCTCCAACCAGACCGCCCGATGTCCGCCATCGGCGGCTAACCTGAGTCTTATGTCCACGCCCCGCAGCATCTCCGCGCACCTCGATGCCGTACTCGCGCTGGCTTCCACGCCGCCGGCCGAGTCCGCGCCCGTCGACGCCTCCCTCGTCGGCCGCGTCCTCGCCGCCGACGCCACCGCGCGCTTCCCCGTGCCGCCCCATGCCAATTCGGCGATGGATGGCTTCCTCGTCCATGCCGCGGATATTTCCTCCTCCGCGCCATGGACCCTCCCCGTCGCCGGCGATGTACCGGCCGGGGCGGCTCCCATCGCTGTGCCCGCCGGCCACGCCGTTCGCATCATGACCGGCGCCCCGGTGGCCGATACCGCAGGAATGCTCGTCATTCCCGTGGAAAACACCACCACCCCGGCCGGCCCGGTAGCACTTCCGGACGAGGTCACCATCACGGAGGCCCCCACCAAGTCGCATATCCGCCCCGCCGGCGAGGACATCCAGCCCGGCGCGCCAGTCGCCACCGCCGGCACGCTTATCGACGCCGCCGTCATCGCCGCCCTCACCTCCGCCGGCGTATATACCGTTACGGCCTACCGCCGCCCACGCATCGCGGTCATCTCCTCCGGCGAAGAACTCGTCTCTTCCCCAGTAGAGCTCGCCCCCGGCCAACTACCGGATTCCAATGGCCCGATGCTCGCTGCCCTCTCCGGCGCAGATACGCACGTGCACGTGGGCGACAACCCCGCCGAGCTGTCCGCTGCGCTCGATCAGTTGTCCCCGTCCCACGACCTCATCCTCACCTCAGGTGGCGTGTCAGCCGGCGCCTTCGACGTCGTGCACACCGTACTCGGGCGCACGGATTCCGCGTGGTTTGGGCACGTCGACCAGCGCCCGGGTGCCCCGCAGGGCTACTCCCTGTGGAATGACACCCCGGTGCTGTGCTTGCCCGGCAATCCCGTGGCAGCCTTCGTCGATTTCCAGCTTTATGCCCGGCCACTTATCGCCGCACTGTCCGGACACCCCGCGCCACGCCAGCGGGTCAACCTGCACGCTCGAGTGGAGTCTCCCCTTCCCGCCTCCCGCGGCCGGCCGACCATTGTTCCCGTCACCGTAGACTTTCAGGCAGCGCCCGCCATCACCTCGCACCTACCCCACGGCAGCCACCGCGTGGTGTCGCTGGCCGGCACCAATGGCTTCTGCCTCATCGACTCCGAGCCGCCGGCCATGGGCGAGGACATCACCGTTTATCTGTATTAAGGAGCAACCATGGAATTTACCCACCTGAACTCTGACGGCGCCGCCTACATGGTCGACGTCACCGAGAAGCAGCCCACCGTGCGCACCGCCACCGCTGAGGGCGAGGTAGCCTGTTCCCCCGAGGTCATGGCCGCCCTGCGCGATGGCACCGTACCCAAGGGCGATGTCCTCGCGGTAGCCCGCATTGCTGGAGTCTCGGCCGCCAAGAAGGTCCCCGAGCTACTTCCCTTGGCACATACCATCGGCGTGCACGGCTGCACGGTAGAGCTCACGCTTGCCGACGACCACGTGTCCATCTCCGCCACCGTCCGCACCGCCGACCGCACCGGCGTGGAAATGGAGGCGCTGACGGCCGTGAACGTTTCTGCGCTCGCCATCATCGACATGGTCAAGGGCGTGGACCGCTCCGCGTATATCCGCCGCTGCGGCATCGTGGCGAAATCCGGCGGCCGCTCTGGCGACTGGTCCCGCACCCTCCCGGAGTCCTAATGCTCGGCGCGGTCATCCTCGCCGGCGGCCACGGCAGGCGCATGGGCGGCGCCGATAAGGCCTCCCTTTCCGCCCACGGCACGCGCTTTATCGACCGCCTGCTCGCCCAGCTTCCCTACGGCACCCCGACCGTGGCCGTCTCCCCGCATCGCCTCGGCGTGCCCCAGGTGTGCGAGTCACCGCTCTACGGTGGTCCCGTCGCCGGCATCGCAGCCGGCGCCCAGGCGTTATCCCACTGCTCCGAGCTCGCCCTCTTCGCCGTGGATGCCCCCGATTCGCCGCTACTGCTTCCCCGCCTGCACTCGGCCCTCGTCTCCTCCTCGGCCGATGCCGTATTCACCCGCGCCGCCGACGGCTACCTCCAGCCGCTGTGTTCCCTCTGGCGTGCTCCCGCGCTCCACGCTCAGCTCGAATGTCTTCCCACCACCCGGAACGTCTCCGTCCGACGCCTCATCCGTGCCGCCAACTTCATCGAGATTCCCGGCACCGGCGCTGAACGCGACTACGACACCCGTGCGGAGCTGCGCGAGGTCCCTGCTTTGCCTCCCCCACCGCCCTTCACGCTCACCGGCAGCCGCTTGGTTAGTCCTCCACCTACGCCCGTGAGCGCCAAGGGAGAAGTCTCCGCCTCCCCGCCCTTCGCGCTCACTGGGAGTCGCAGCAAACGCGAAATCGCCGCCCCGGTGAGCGCGAGGGGTGGACGAACACAGAAACCCGCCCTTCGCGCTCACGGTGGGCAGGAAACGTGTCCACGAACGGTGGCTGGTGAGCGCGAAGGGCGGGAGGAGCGGGAGGGGTCGAACGGCGGGAGGGCTACTCGGTAACGATGAACTTGCCGTGCTGACCCTTCTCGGCGTTAGTCATGATGTGATTGACAAAGGAATAGGTACCGGGCTCGTTGAAGGTCATCTCGACGAATCCGCCTTGCGCCGGGAGGAGGTCCAGGGCTTGCGAGCCGGTCGAGTCCTCATTCTTGATGAGGTAAGCGCCTTCCTTGTAGGCGGTATCGAATTGCTCGCCCACAACGTGGAAGCTCAACGGCTGGTCGGGGCCTAGGTTGGTCAACCACAGGCGGACGGTATCGCCTACCTTGGCCTTGATGGGCTCTGCATCGTACTGGCCAGGGTAGTAATTAAAGGCCATGAGGTCGAAGCGGCCGTCGGCAACGCGCTGGGCGTCGGCGCCGGTGGATTCCTCGCCTAGGAAGACATCGGTAGCCATGAAGTTGTACTCCGCGTCCACGGGCTTGAGGTCCGGCGGATCGATGATGACGTTGCCGGCCATGCCGTTGGCGATGTGAAGGGACATGGGCATCGTGGAGCAGTGATACATCCAGATGCCGGAGCGGTTCGCGGTGAACTTGTAGGTCAATTCCTCGCCCGGCTGGATGGATTTCATGGTCTTATCTGGGTTGACCTCGCCGGCGTGGAAGTCAATGGAGTGGGCCATGGAGCCCTCGTTCTTGATGGTGATTTCGAACCTATCGCCCACCTTGCCGCGCAGGGTGGGGCCAGGGGCTTGGCCGTTGAAGAGCCAGCGCATCTGCTTGATGCCGGGGGCGACCTCCACGACTTCCTCGGTCATCGTCCAGGTCTCTTTGTGCGTCTTCGTCTCAGCGGCCGGCTGCAAGGTGGCGTCGAAGGCAGAAAAGTCGTCGCGCTGTGCGCCGAGTTCGGCGGCGGTGGGCACGTCCACATGCGGATTGCTAGCTGAGGACACCGCATGGTCATGTCCTGCAGCGGCGCCGTCTCCCACGTTGACTTGGAAGGTCATGCCCTGCATTTTGTGGCCGGCGATGGTGCAATAGCCTTCCTCGGAGGAGTCGATGACTCCGGCATCGAGTTGGACGGTCTCACCGGGGTCAACGCGGCCGGTTTCGGCGTCGCCAATCTTAAGATCGTGGACTTGGTCGCCGGAGTTGGTGAAGTTGACCACCAGGTGGGTGCCGGGGTCGATATCGATGGACGAGGGGGTAAAGGCCATGCCGTCTACGCCCACGTCAATGGTCTGCGTTTCGCCAGAGGATACCGGTGCCGCAGACTCCGAGCCCTTGCCGGTGGAATTGACCACCGCGAGCGCGATGACCGCTGCCAGCGCGATGCCGATGAGCAACCACGAGGCCCACGATGAATCCTTCGGCGCGGGTTTGTCCGCAGGTTGTGAGGAAGAAACGCTCAGCATTTAACTCTCCAGTCTTTTCTTAAGGTAGATGGCTCGGCCGACGGCGATGACGTTGGCGGCAAGGCCTATCCCCATCATGATAAGCCCGGCCACGGTAGCGCCCAGCAATGTCAGCAGTCCGCCTAAGTTGATGAGCAACAGGCGGGCGTAGCCGGTGCGCTCGGTGGTATTAGGGCGTGCGCCGGTAAGGATGGGAAGCAGGTGGTGAAGGACACCGGTGACCAACTGCAAGAGGCCGGCGCCGAGGAAGGCGGGCAACAAAACCAGCGTGATGGCGCGCGGGTAGGCGCCCACCGCTGCGGAAATGGCGTCACCAGCACACAGCGCCAGCATCCACAGCAGTCCGGCGATAACGGCAACGGTGGCGGTGGTCAGCCGCGGCGAGCGCCCCATGACGGTGGCAAGCACCGGCTGGATGATAAGCACCGCCGCGACGACCACGAGCAGTTGGGCCACGCCTGCGACGCGGGTAAGGCCCACCGCGTACAGCGCCATCGCCAAGGACAGGCCAACGCAGTGCACGATGAGCGCGCGAGTACACCGCGCGCGAGCGGTGGGAGAAATCGCGGTAGCCGATAGCGTGGGGAGCAACGTGACCACCGTGCCGATGACGGTAAGCCACGCGAAGCCCCAGATCATGCCGCGCGAGTGGGCGCCGACGAGGAGGGAATACTCGCCTACCCCATTTCCGCTGAGGATGACCAGCACCACGGAGGCAATCATGAACACGGACGCCGCGATATAAAAAGGCACGGTCACGGCAAAAGAACCAGACAATGAGCCGCGCAGGCGCCGCGCGATGAACCACAGGTGCCAGGTGAGGGCGGCGATGATGAGGGCAGAGGCGGCGTCGGCAAGCGGGCCCCAGTCATACCCCGCCCTATCAATGAGCAGCAGGATAAGCCCGAGCTGCACTAGGCCCACGCGACTGCCGACGCCCCGATAGTCCCCGCCCGCAGTCCGGGTCAAGGCCTCGGTGAAATGGGTGGAGAAGACGATGATTGCCGTGGTCAGAGCACCAATGGTGAAGGGATGGATGATATCCCACCACACCACAGGAGCGCCCAAAGAGCCAGCGATGAGTAGGCCGAGACCAATAAGGATCCACAGGCCAATAATGGCGCCGCTCAGGGTATGCCAGCGGCCCCGCGCGGCTAGGGACACGTCATGAATGCGCACGGCGCGCCTCCTTTCCGGTCAGGACAATCCCGCAGGCGAGGAAAACTAACACGGCGATTATCGTAACCACCCCGCCGGTGCGGAGGGCAGTGGTGTGCTCGGCGCAATCGGCAAGGATGCGCAACGCAAGGCCGCCATGTAAGAGCGCCACCGGCACATAGAGCACCGGGTGGTACGGCAATCGGCGGCGGATAACGGAGGTGAAGATGATGGGTGCGTGGGCAAAGATCATGGACATGACAAAGCCCAAGAAGATGGCGTGCACTGAGGCGTCATAGGCAAAGCCGGTGGACTGTCCGTGCAGCAGCCAGAGGTAACCGCCGAGGGCGAGCCAGCCGTAGCCGGCCAACATGCACGCCGCCGAGTAGCGCGGCAGGCCTTGCGAGCGCACCAGATTCTTGGCCACGTCCACCCGCGCGGTGACCGCAGCGATGGCGATGAGCACCAAGCCCATCGCGCGATAGCCCACCGCAGGGGCAAGCACGTAGATGACGCTGGCCGCCGCCAGCCCCAGAACCAAGAGGGTGAGGTGGTTTTCGGCGCGGGTTCCGGCCATGGTGACGCGCGCTAGTTCCATGCGCTCGCCGATGATGGTGGCCACCGCATAGAGAACGCACAGCGGCATCGCCGCGGCGAACCCCGGGCCCATGGCCCACAGGGCAGCTGCTGCTATTCCCCCGATAACTCCGGCTGCCTGCACCAGGATCGCGAGGCTCGCCTGACGGCGATAGATGGTGGCGTAAATGAAACCAAGGACAAGGAAGCTGGCGGCAAAACACACGGCCGGGACCGCCCGCGGCAGGCCGGCGAGAATGCCCAGCACGCCGGCAACGTGGCAGACGGGCCCGGCCCACGCCCAGGAGGTGCGCACGGCAACGGTGCGCTCAAGGCCGATGGCTCCGCCCACGAAGCCGAAGACCATGAGTGGTCCGTGGTCGGCGGCGAAAGACGCTCCCGGGGTAACGTTCAGCCCCAAGAGGGTGGCACCCGCAACCAGACCTACCAGCAGGGACAGTCCTGCGAAGGCGAGGAAGATGAGGCGATGCGCCACGCTATTGTTTTGCACGGGTTTTATCGTACTAATATTGCTAACAGAGCGAAACTCGCACCCCTTAAGAAAGGACCACTCGCTATGCAACTGCCCATCTCCGATGCCAATAAGCCACACTCCATCCCAACTCTGAATGCCTCCGAAATTCCGCACGCCGTTCGCCACGGCGCCATCCACGGCGCACTCGGCACCCTCAACGTGGGCGAAGCAATGATCCTCATCGCCCCGCATAATCCGGTTCCCCTGCTCAAGGAGGTCGAGGCTCGCGAGGAGAACTTCGAGCTGGACTACCTCAAGGAAGAAGAAAACGATTTCCATATCAAGTTCACCCGCGTGAGCTAAACCATTGCCGGGGCGGAGGGCTATCCTGGATAGGTCACACTCTCCGCTGTAGAAGGAGCCCTCCGCAGATGAAGAAGCGCGCCGCCGCACTCCTCGCCGCCATCGCATTCGCCCTTGCGGCCTGCGCTCCCCCAACGTCAACGACCTCCGCCCAGGACGCGGATGCTCCCACGCTCAATGTCCTGGCTGCATCCTCCACCCGCGTCATCAATGACGAACTAAGTCAGCGCGCAGGCCAGCTCACGCCGCCGGTAAATCTGAACTTTGAAAATGGCGGCTCCTCCGATTTGGTAAGCAAGCTGCGCGAAGGCGCCCCGGCTGATCTTCTCCTCACGGCATCGAAAAAGACCATGGATAAGGCGGTGCAGGATGGCACGGTTGCCACGCCCGAGGTGCTTGCCACCAATGTCATGGTCATGGTCGTGCCCAAGGGCAACCCGGCGGGAATCCAGTCAGTGGAGGATCTCCCCCACTCCCACCACTTCGTGCTTTGCGATCCCCAAGTTCCCTGTGGCGATATCTCCTCCCAGATCATCGACGATAAGCGCCTTGACGTCCATCCTTCCTCCCAGGAGCGCCAGGTAGCAGACGTTTTAGGAAAGGTTGCCTCGGGTGAGGCGGATGCTGGGTGGGTCTATTCCACCGATGCCGCCGCGGCCGCCGATGATGTCGAGGTGATTGACATACCTGGAGCAGAGAAGTTCTCTAACCAGATCCTTGGCGCCGTCGCCAAGGAGACTTCCCACCCGGACCAGGCTCGCGCGGTGCTCGATATCTTGAGCGGCGACTTTGCGTCCACCTGGCGCGAGCGCGGCTTCACCCCGGCGGAGTAGACTATGTCCGCCCCACAGCCTATTCGCCCCAAAGCCCCGCTTCTTATCGGCCTCATTGGTCTCATTGCGGTAGCCACCATCATCGTCCCTGTTGCCGCCCTTGGCCTGCGCGTGCCCTGGGCGCGCATCGGCGACTACCTCGCGCGCGACGAGATCCGGGACATGCTGCCCATCTCAGTGGCGGCCGCCTTCCAATCCATGATCCTTGCGCTCGTGCTGGGCTTGGGGCTGGCCCTGTGGGTGCAGCAGCTCGGCCGCGGCAGCGCCGTAGTGCGCCTCTTGGTCTACCTGCCCTTGGCCATGCCACCGGTGGTGGGCGGCTTGGCCCTTACCGCAGCTTTCGGCCGCAAGGGGTACCTGGCCCCGCTTCTCGACGCCCTCGGCATCCACTTCGCCTTCGCCTTTCCCGGGGTCGTTATGGCGCAGACCTTTGTGGCGCTGCCTTTTGTGGTGGTGGCGGTCGATTCGGCGCTGCGCCAGCTGGACCAGGAAATCCTCGCCTCTGCGCGCGGCGTCGGCTTGGGCCGGTGGGAGGTCCTGGGCAAAATTACCCTTCCCTCTATCGCACCGGCCCTGGCCACGGGCGCGGGGTTGGCCTTCGCGCGCTCGCTGGGTGAATTTGGCACGACCCTGACCTTTGCCGGCTCGCAGCCCGGTGTTACCCGCACCATGCCCCTAGGCATTTACTTAGAGCGCGAGGTCGATGCGGATGGCGCGTACGTGCTCTCCGCGCTGCTAATCGGGTTGGCCTTGGCCTGCCTGGCGCTTGCGGGCTTGCCCGTGCTGCGGCGGCGGAGCTACCATCCGCAGGCCAAGAGGTTGCATGGGATGGACGTCGATAAGCTCCGCGCCCTTACCCGGCCCACTGATGCGCCGGCGCTGTCTGTGACCGTCGACGGTGTGCGCACGGATTTTTCCCCGCGCGCCATTACGGCCGTGGTGGGCCCGAATGGTTCCGGCAAGACGACCTTGATGGGGCACGCTGCCGGGCGCCTGAGCGGCGGGGAGATCTCCCCGGAGGGCGCCGACGTCGTCTTGCTCACCCAGCGGCCGGGATTGCCACCGCGGTCGACGGCCGTGCAGGCGGTCGCCATGGTCACCCGCGATAAAGCCCGTGCGCAGGAACTCCTGGCTGCGGCGGGATTGCACGAGCTTGCCGACGTCCCCGTGCCCGCCCTGTCCGGCGGCCAGGCCGCCCACGTAGCGCTGGTGCGCGCGCTAGCCGCACGGCCGGCCGTCCTGATTGTGGACGAACCCCTTGCCGCAGTCGATGTGAAATCGGCCGAGAGGTGGCGCCGCTTCTTGCACGCGGCCCGCGCAGACCGTACCACGCTGCTTGTCACCCATGATGCGCTCGATATTGCGCACCTGGCGCAGGACATGCTGGTCATGGAATCCGGCCAAGTGCGGGCCCACGGCGCAACCGCGCGGCTACTTGAGGCACCGCCGACAGGCTTCGTTGCGGCTCTAGCGGGGCTCAACCGCCTCGAAGGAACCGTAACCGAGATCGGCGCGTCCGCGGTAGAGGTCGCGTGCGGCGATATTACCGTTCTGGCGACCACAGAGGATGCTTCTTTTGAGCCCGGGCAGAAGGTGGCGGTGACCTTTGCCCCGCATGCGTCCACAATTGGCTCGGCACAGGAACCATGCAATCAGTGGGCGGTGCGAGTCCTTGCAGTCGAGGCCACCAGCCTCGCGGCGATGCAGCTGCGCGTTGATCTGGGCGGCCAGGAGGCTACAGTGCCGGTAGACCGCGAGTTCGCTTTAGGCGTCGCGGTGGGTAACATCGTATCCTTAACAGTGTCTAAAGCAAACGTTTTTGTCCACCCCAACTAGTTTTTCTGTATTCGCAGACCCCAAGGCGGATTTCTACTATGCCTGATTCACTTCCTCGTCCCACCACCGAACTCTTTCCGGAGGCCCTCAACCTCTCGCCCAAGCAGCGCGAGGTGCTCACCGCTGTGCAACGCCACCCCGAAGGCGCCAAGGCCGGCACCGTGGCCGAGGAACTAGGCATGCACGTCAACACCGCCCGCGGACACATCGATGAGCTGGTCAACGCTGGGGCCGTCAACGTAGTCTCCGCGCCGAGTAAGGGCCGCGGGCGCCCCTCCCTCATCTTCCAAGCCCGCATTCCGGATAATAAAGCGGTGGCAGAGGAATACATCACCTTGGTGGAAGTGCTGACCACGATGCTGGCGGATAAGGAAGAGCTTGATGACGCCGCCTCAGCCAAGGCCCTCGAGATCGGGCGACGCTGGGCGCGCGCCGCGGGCGCGGATGCCTCCAATGGTGCGCTCGATACGCTTTTTGCCACCCTGCGCGATATGGGCTTTGATCCTGCCACCAAGCCGGACTCGACCGACATCGAGCTTCATGCTTGCCCCTTTGTCTCTTCGGGTCTTGAGCCTTCGCCGTTCCTGTGCGCGGTACACGCTGGCTTCCTGCAAGAAACCAGCGATGATGACACCTCGATCACCTTGGTACCGCGCCAGCACCCCAACGTGTGCCGGCTAAAAATTAAGCCTGCGTAAGCTCCACGCGGACGGGGCCGGCCACGGTGAGGTCGATGACGCGGAGGTTCTGCTCGCGGGCGTCGGCAAGAATGCTCTGCTCAATATCCTCGGTGTGCAGCACCATGACGGTGGGGCCGGCGCCGGATAGGTAGGCCGCATAGCCGCGGTTGCGCAGGCGGTTGACCCACTCCGCGGTCACGGGAAGCACATCCGCGCGGTACGGCTGGTGCAAGCGATCGCGGGTTCCCTCCCACAGGAGATCCGGGTAGTTCTGCAATGCCGCCACTTGCACCGCGGTGCGCGAGACGTTGAACGCCGCATCCGAATGCGTCACGTGTGAAGGCAGGACGCGGCGCACCGCCTGGGTGGAGGCGTGGAAATCAGGCACGAGCGCGGTGGCGCGGATATCTTCGTGCACCTTGATGGACGCGGCGCGGTAGTCCGGCAAAGAATGGCCGTCGACAGGGACATTTGTCCACGACACCACGGCGTCGCCCAACACGGAGGCGGCCGCATTATCGGGGTGGCCCTCAAAGGCGGAAGAAAGCTGCACCACTTGCTCTCGGGTCAGGGGGCTTCCCGCCAGCGCATTGCCGGCGGCCACGCCCGCCACCGCGGCGGAAGCGGAAGAACCCAGGCCGCGCGACTGCGGGATATTATTATGCGAGACCACCCGCAGGCCGGGCACGGTGGCGTCGGCCGCCGAGAGTGCGGAGCGAATCGCCTTGACCACCAAGTGGGAGCCATCGCGCGGCAGGTCTTCTGCACCCTCGCCGAAAATCTCCACCGTAAGGCCCGAGGTGGTGACCTCTGCCTCGACGGTGTCATACAGGCTCAACGCCATGCCCAAGGTGTCATATCCTGGGCCCAGGTTCGCCGTGGAGGCGGGAACGGTCACGATGGCTTTAGTGCCGACTTCAACTTCGATGCTCATAGCTATCCAGTCTATTTGGCTGGGCTAGCTGCCGAGGCGGATTACGGAATGAACGGCATTGACCTCTTCGAGCTCGCCCAAGGCAGCCACAATGGTGTCCAAGGTGGCCTCCTTCGCGGCGTGGGTGACCACGATGAGGCGGGCGGTGTCCTCGCCGTCTTCCTGGCGCACGGTGCGCAGGGAAACGTCGTTGTCGGCAAAGACGGCGGAGATGGCGGCCAAGACGCCGGTGCGGTCCTGGACTTCCATATCGATGTGGTAGCGGGTTTCTACCTCACCAAAGTCTGCAATAGGCAGGTTGGCATAGGTATTCTCGCCTGGGGCGCGGCCGCCGTGGACGATATTGCGGGCTGCCCCGACGACGTCGCCAAGCACGGCAGAAGCCGTAGGATTGCCACCCGCTCCATTGCCGTAGAACATCAGGGAACCTGCGGCCTCGGCCTCGACGAAGATGGCATTATAGGACTCGCTCACGGAGGCCAACGGGTGCTCCTTGGGCACCAACGTGGGGTGCACGCGGGCATTGACCGCCTCGGAGCCGTCCTCACGCTTAAGGCGCTCGCAAATGGCCAGCAGCTTGATGGAATAGCCGGCATCATTGGCCGCGGCGATATCCGCGGCGGTGACCTTGGTAATGCCCTCGCAGTGGACGTCCTCAAACTTCACGCGAGTGTGGAAGCCCAAAGACGCCATGATGGCGGCCTTGGAGGCGGCGTCATGGCCCTCTACATCCGCGGTGGGATCGGCCTCGGCATAGCCCAGGCGGGTAGCCTCCGCCAGCGCTTCATCATAGGAAGCGCCCGTGGACTCCATCGCGTCCAAGATGAAGTTGGTGGTGCCGTTGACGATGCCGGAGATGCGCTCTACCTGATCGCCAGCCAAGGAGCGCCGCAGCATGCCCACTACCGGAATCGCGGCGGCTACGGCAGCCTCGAAGTAGAGATCTACACCGGCGCGGTCGGCGGCCTCCGCCAGCTCGTCTGCGTGCGCGGCAACCAGGGCCTTATTGGCGGTCACCACGGACTTTCCGGAATTAAGTGCGGCGAGCACCAGCTCGCGTGGGAAGTCGATACCGCCGATAACCTCAACCACAAGGTCGATATCGTCGCGGGCGACGAGCGCCTTGGCGTCATCGGTCAACAACTCCTGGGGCACACCCGGGCGCAGCTTATTTTTATTGTGGATGGCGATGCCGCGAATCTCGGCTGGGCCACCGATGCGGTGAGCAAAGGCATGAGCATTCTCTCCCAGCAGGCGAAAGACCTCAGCACCAACGGTGCCAAAGCCCAGCAGCGCGATACCAACGTTCTCGCCCTCGCCCTTGCCGGAATGCTCGTGTGCCTGAAGCTCGCTAGTCGATGCAGCCATAATCCGTCTCCATTGTGCGGTTGGGGTAAAGGTTTAGTGCCCGCTAAAAGCGGATACAGGACACTATACAGAACAAGCTGTCTACTTTCGCCGTAAATGGGTCAACAGATAGAAAAGTCCCCGTCACAGGCCCTGAATTAAATTAGGCGCTGTGACGGGGGCCGAGTGGCCGGGCTAGTCCACTTCGAGGGAAAGAAGATCCTCGATGGTCTCGCGGCGCAGCATGGGCTTGGTCTGGCCCACGCGCGTGGCGACGACCGCCGGGCGCACCGCACCGTTATAGCGCGAGGACATCATGTACTGGTAGCCACCGGTAGCAGCAAAGGCGATCAAGTCTCCCGGCTGGATATCATTGGGTAGCTCGCCGTCTTCAAGGAGAATATCGCCGGACTCGCAATGGAAGCCCACCACGCGGGAGGGCACCTCTTCCCCATCGCTAAAGCGGTTGACCACGCGCACGTCATAGGCCGAACCGTAGAGTGCCGGGCGGATATTGTCTGACATTCCACCGTCGACGGAGATATAGCGGCGCAGCGGCAGATCCGACTTGCCGGTTTCTACATCCTTGACGGTACCCACGCGGTAGACGGTCACCGCCGAGCCGGCAACCAAGGAGCGACCGGGCTCAACCAAGAGGAAGGGCGCCTCAATGCCCAGCTCCTCTGCGGTGTGCTTGACCGCGCCGAGCATATCGCCGGCCACGCGCTCGATATCCAGCGCCTCCTCATAAGTCATGTAGGGAATACCAAAGCCGCCGCCCAGATCGAGCTCTTCCAGCGTCACGCCCAGCTCGGTATAAATCTGGCGGTACAGCCCCATGACGCGCTCTGCGGCAAGTTTGAAGCCCTCCGCATTAAAGACCTGGGATCCCACGTGGCAGTGCAGGCCGCTCAGGTGCAGGTTGTCCGCCTCCAAGCAACGCTTGGCCGCAGCAAAGGCCGCACCCGTGGCGAGCGAAATGCCGAACTTTTGGTCCTCATGCGCCGTGGCGATGAATTCGTGCGTATGCGCATCAACACCCGGCTTGACGCGGATCATCACCGGCTGGACCTTGCCAGCCTCGCCCGCAATGCGATTGAGTTCTTCCAGCTCGAGCTCGTTATCAATGACCACGTGGCCCACGCCGGCGTCTACGCACAAACGCAGGTATTCATCGTCCTTATTGTTGCCGTGCGTGGTGATGCGCTCGGCCGGAAACTCCGCGGCCAAGGCAATCTTGAGCTCATTGAGCGAGGCCGCATCCAAGCACAGGCCTTCCTCATTGACCCAGTTCACGATCTTCTTCGAAATGAATGCCTTGGAGGCATAGTGCACGTGCTCGGGTCCACCGAAAGCGCGGGCCATATCCTGGCAGCGAGACCGGAAGTCATCTTCATCGAAGACATAGAGCGGGGTCTGGAATTCCTCCGCCAAATCCGGCAGCGGAACACCAGCAATGGTTACTACGCCGTCTTCCTCGCGCTTTGCATTGCGCGGCCAGACGTGGGCCGGCAGCTCATTGAAATCCGCCACTTACATCTTCTCCGGAGTGCTCACGCCCACCATGGTCAAGGCATTGGCCAAGACCACGCGGGAGGCTTGTGCCAGCGCGAGGCGGGCACCATGGATAGGAGCTTCGTCCTCGCCAGCCTTGGGCAGAACCTGGCAGGAGTCATAGAAGCGGTGGAAGACTGCAGCGAGGTCCTCGGCATAGCGGGCGATGCGGTGCGGCTCGCGCAGCTGCGCGGCTTCTTCCACCACGGCTGGGAACTCACCCAGGGTGCGGATGAGGTCGCCCTCGCGATCATGGGTGAGCAAGGAAAGATCCGCGCCTTCCGCATCGACGCCCAGCTCGGCTGCCTTGCGGCCGATAGAGCACAGACGGGCGTGGCCGTACTGCACGTAGTAGACGGGGTTATCGGAGGACTGGGATTCCCACAGGCCTAAGTCAATATCGATGCTCTGGTCCACAGAGGAACGCACCAGGGAATAACGGGAAGCATCCACACCGATGGCGGACACGAGATCCTCCATGGTGATGACCGTGCCCGCACGCTTGGACATGCGCACTGGCTTGCCATCGCGTAGGAGGTTAACCAGCTGGCCAATGAGCACCTCGACGGCGTCGGCATTGTAGCCCAAGGCGGCTGCGGCAGCCTTCAAGCGTGGCACATAGCCGTGGTGGTCAGCGCCGAGCATGTAGATATTCAAATCGTGTCCGCGGTCGAACTTATCGGCCACGTAGGCAATGTCACCTGCAATATAAGCTGCATTGCCATCGGACTTGACCACCACGCGGTCCTTGGAATCGCCGTAAACGGTGGACTTGAGCCACCACGCATTCTCGGCCTCGTACATATGGCCTTCGGCCTTGAGCTTTTCCAGCGCGGCATCGACCGCACCGGATTCGAAGAGGGAGTTCTCGTGGAAATAGACACCAAAGTCCACGCCAAACTCGTGCAGGGACTGCTTGATCTGCGCAAACATCATCTCCACGCCGTCTGCGCGGAAAGCTTCCTGGACCTCTTCGTCGCTGCCCTCTAGCGCGGATGGGTTCTTCTCCACGACGGCCTGGGCAATGTCCTGGATATAGGCTCCGCCGTAGCCATCCTCCGGAGTAGGATCGCCCTTCGCAGCAGCCACCAGGGAACGGGAGAAACGGTCAATCTGGCCGCCATGGTCATTGAAGTAATACTCGCGGGTGACCTCCGCGCCAGAGGCCTCCAGCACGCGGCCCAGGGAATCGCCCACGGCCGCCCAACGGGTACCGCCGAGGTGGATCGGCCCGGTCGGGTTAGCGGAGACAAACTCGAGGTTAACCTTCTTACCCGCAAAGGAATCGTTAGAACCGTACTCCTTGCCGGCGCGAAGGATCTGCGTGACGATCTCTCCCTGGGCGTCGGCAGCTAGGCGAATATTAATGAAACCAGGGCCCGCGATGTCGGCCTCTGCAACAGCATCATTGTCCGCCAAGGCCTCTGCCAACCAGCCGCCCAGCTCGCGCGGGTTTGCACCTGCCTTCTTAGCCACCTGCAATGCCACGTTGGTGGCGTAATCGCCGTGCTCAGGATTGCGTGGGCGCTCTACGGTTACCGTTTCCGGCAAAACGGAGGAATCAAGCTCATGGCTTTCCATGACCTTAACGGCAGTTTCTTTAATCAATGTGGCCAAATCAGCTGGTGTCATGTCGCACGATTCTAGTGGACTGAAAAGTCAAGTGTGAAAAGGGCCGGGCCAGAAAACTCCTCTTTGCAGGACAAACGTTTGATAACAACTTTTTGCAACATTGATATTGCGAAATAATCGCTGGTCAACAAAGGGACGCATTACGCACGTACTGCTTAAAAGGAGTAGGGTTGTGCCTACCCCCCATGTCAAGAATCAACGAGGAGCACCGTATGCGCATTGCGCTATTTTCCACTTGCATTGGTGACGCCCTTTTCCCGGACGTACAAAAGGCAACGGCACTGGTTCTCTCCCGCTTGGGCCACGAGGTGGTCTTCCCGGAGGAACAGACCTGCTGCGGCCAGATGCACATCAATACCGGCTACCAGAAGGAAACCCTGGGCATGATCCGCTCCTATGCGGATGCCTTCGCAGATCCCTCCATCGACTACGTCGTTGCTGCCTCTGGCTCCTGCGTGGGTGCCGTTCGTGAGCAGCACGAGCGCATCGCCGACCGTTACGGCAACTCCGCCGACGTCGACGGCGCCCGCAAGACCACCCAGAAGACCCTGGACCTACCGGAATTCCTGGTAGACGTGGCAGGCGTTACCAACGTGGGCGCATTCTTCCCTCACCGCGTGACGTACCACCCCTCCTGCCACGGCCTGCGCTTTTTGAAGCTGGGCGACCGCCCACTGCAGCTACTGCAGGAAGTCGAAGGCATCGAACTGGTCACCCTTCCGAATAAGGAAGAATGCTGTGGCTTCGGCGGCACCTTCGCCATCAAGAACGCAGAGGTATCCCGCGCGATGGTCACCGATAAGACTCGCCACATCAAGGAAACCGAGGCGGAGTTCGTCACCGGCGGTGACTCCTCTTGCCTGATGAACATCGGCGGCGCCTTGAGCCGCCAGCGTTCCGGCGTCCGCGCCGTTCACATGGCTGAGATCCTGGCTTCCACCAAGGAGCACCCATGGACTCCGACCTCCGCCGCTTACTCCAAGGAGACGATGCTCTAATGACCTCTTTCCTCGATACCACCCCACCGCGCGCGCCGGAAGGCTACGGCAACCTGCGCGGCAGCAAGGCCTTTGTTCCCCTGGCACACGTTGGCCTGAATAACGCCACCCAGCGCCACAACCTGCAGCACGCCACCACCTCCATTCGTGAGAAGCGCTCCAACGCTGTGGAGGAGCTGGACGATTGGCAGGAGCTGCGCGCTGCAGGTTCCGCCATCAAGGAAGACGTTGCCGCCCGCATGCCAGAGCTGCTCGAGCAGTTCGAAGAGGCAGTCAAGGCTCGCGGAGGCGTCGTCCACTGGGCACGCGACGCCAAGGAAGCTAACCAGATCATTGAGGGTCTGATTCGCGCCACCGGCGAGACCGACGTGGTCAAGGTTAAGTCCATGGCCACCCAGGAAATCGGCATGAACGAGCACCTGGAGGCAGCGGGCATCAACGCACGCGAGACCGACCTGGCCGAGCTCATCGTGCAGCTGGGCGAGGATAAGCCGTCCCACATTCTGGTTCCGGCTATCCACCGCAACCGCGCGGAGATTCGCGATATCTTCGTCAACAAGATGCCAAATACCGATGACACCCTGCAGGCTAATCCAGCAGAGTTGGCCGAGGCATCCCGCCAGTTCCTGCGCGAGCAGTTCATGCAGGCCAAGGTTGCCATCTCCGGCGCCAACTTCGGCGTGGCAGAAACCGGCACCATCAACATCGTGGAGTCCGAGGGCAATGGCCGTATGTGCCTGACCCTGCCGGAGACCCTCATTACCGTGATGGGCATCGAAAAGCTGGTTCCTACCTTCCAGGATCTGGAGGTCTTCCTCCAGCTGCTGCCGCGTTCCTCCACCGCGGAGCGTATGAACCCGTACACCTCCATGTGGTCCGGCGTTACTGAGGGCGATGGCCCGCAGAACTTCCACTTGGTGCTGCTGGATAACGGCCGTACCGCGGCCCTGTCCTCCCCGATCGGCCACCAGGCTCTCAAGTGCATCCGTTGCTCGGCTTGCCTGAATGTTTGCCCAGTCTACGAGCGCGCCGGCGGCCACGCCTACGGCTCTGTCTACCCTGGCCCGATCGGCATCTCCCTGACGCCGCAGCTGACCGGCATGAAGGATCACAACGATCCTTCCGCCAGCCTGCCTTATGCGTGCTCGCTGTGCGGCCGCTGCGACGAGGTGTGCCCGGTGAAGATTCCGCTTTCCGACGTCATTTTGGAAAACCGCCACCAGAAGGTCACCCACGCCACCCCACCAATCGAGCCGAAGCTCTTCAAGACCATTCAGCTACTGTGGAGCAACCCGAAGCTGTGGAACAAGGCAACTCACATGGTCGCCTTGGGCCGCATCTTGGGTGGCACCAACAAGACCATCGAATCCCTGCCACTGTTTATGTCCGGTTGGTCCGAGGGCCGCGACACCGCGGTTCCGCCAAAGAAGTCCTTCCGCCAGTGGTTCGAGTCCGAAGAAGGCAAGGAACTTCTTGCCGAGGCCCGTGAGGAGTCCAAAAAGTGAACGCAAAGCAGGAAATCCTAAGCCGCATCCGCTCCGCCCAGAAGCAAGCTGGTCTCCCCGACCACGTTGATGCCCCGCGCGACTACCACCACGAGGGCACCCTGAACGCGGACGAGCTGCGCGATATGCTCATTGACCGACTCGAGGATTACAAGGCCGAGGTGCACGTCACCGAGGAACGCGAGCTCAAGCAGACCATCGCCACGATCCTCAAGGACCGCAAGTGCAACGACATTCGTTACGCCGAAGGCATGGACGCCACCCTTTTCGAGGGCTTCGACGCCAAGCCGGACGATAAGTCCGTCGATCCGCGCACCCTGAACGAGACCGACGCTGTGGTCACTTATTCCCACGTCACCTCCGCGCAGACCGGCACCATCGTGCTCGAGTCTGACGAGCGTTGCGGTCGCCGCGCACTGACCCTGGTTCCGGACCGCCACCTGTGCATCGTCCACCAGGATGAGATCGTCTACGGCATCCCCGAGGTCATCTCCCGCATGAACCCGGAAAAGCCCGCAACCTGGATCTCTGGCCCGTCCGCTACCTCCGATATCGAGCTCACTCGTGTCGAGGGCGTACACGGCCCGCGTGACCTCATCGTTGTCATCGTCAAGTAGGTTGCATAGCCCTCGCCCCGACCGGTGAGGGCACCCACCTGCTGTGAAAATGATGCTAAAAGCATCAAAAAAGCATAGGCTAGGTCTACCAATCATTTTTATTCTGGAGACCTAACCTATGCTTTCTTTTTCTTCTAAGCTTGCGGCCACGCTCGGAGCTGCTGCGGTCGCCCTTGGTGTCACCGCGCCGATTGCCACGGCCGCTCCGCAAGAAACCAAGCCCGCCATTTCCTGGGAAGACTGCCCCGAGCAAGTGGACGTCGCCAATGCCGAATGCGGCCGCATCGACGTGCCTACGTATTACGACAACCCACAGGCCGGCACCATTAGCGTCGGCTTCGTGCGCGTTCCCGCCGCAAAGCCAAGCGCCCGCCGTGGCGCATTGTTTACCAACCCTGGTGGCCCAAGTGGCGATGCCTATGGTTGGGCCGGCAATAGCGCTAATCCATGGCCACAGGCCGTGCGCGATGAGTGGGACACCATCGGTGTACAACCGCGTGGCTTGCCCGGCTCCACGCCAGTAAAGTGCGATGCCACGGCCACCAGTAATCCGCTCCAAGAAAGCCTCCAGGTAGGTAAGCTCACCCGCGATGCCTGCGAAAAGCACACCCCGGGCTATACCAACTCGCTGACCACCGCGAATACTCTGCAGGACTGGGAAATGGTGCGCCGCGCCTTGGGCGAAGAAAAGATTGACATTGCCGGCACCTCCTATGGCACCTACCTCGGCTCCGCCTACGCCACCAAGTATCCGGAGCATACCGGCAAGGTCCTGTTGGATTCGGGCATGAGCCCCAAGCTGGCGTGGAATGGCATCTTTGCTTCGCAACAGCGTGGCTATGAAAAGGGACTGCATGATCTCTTTGGGTTCATTGCCAAAAATGACGCCAAGTACCACCTCGGCACCACCCCGCTGCAGGTCTATGAAAAGTGGTCTCAAAAGGTAGCTCGTGAGGCAGGTGTACGCCCTACCGTCTTGCCACCGAACGCCAAGATTGGTGACCTACCTCCAGGCCTCGAATTTGCCGGTCAGCCCGGTGCGGACATTATGACCGCCACCGGCCCATTGCGCGTGCAGGCGGAGTTCCTCAGCCAGAAGATTCAAAACCCCAACGCCCTGCAAGTAGCCTCCCCGTTACTGAACATGACGCGCCTCCTGGTTGTACCGACCCCTTCGCAATGGGATGCCTTTGCCAAGCACTTGAATGGCAGCGAGCCCATGGACACCGAGCAGCCTGACCCAGAGACACTGCGCAAACAGCAAGAATTCCTCGCTCAGGCGTCGAATATGCAGAACCTCATTGTCTGTAATGAAAATACCGTGCCTGGAAATCCGCTGCTATACCCGAGCTACCTGTGGTCCAACTTCGTCAGCGCTGATCCCTTCACCCAATTCAACTCTCTCTACGGCTCCGGCGCAGGCTGTGGTGGACGTGCGCCGGTCACGGGCCAGGCACCTCTCGACGGCTCCAAGCTCGCCACCAAGCCCCTCCAGATTCAAGCAACGGGCGACCCACAAACGCCGTACCAATACCACACGAGCCTCTCCAAGCCGATGCAGTCGCGTGTAGTCACCGTCCACGGCCCTGGCCATGGGCACTTTGCCTCTAAGAATAAGGTCGTTGATGACATTGGCGTGCACTACCTGCGCACCGGCGAAGTCACTACTGCCGACGCCCCCGGGTTGATTTAGTCCCCCACTACCCCATGCGCTAAAATCACATCGTTGGGAATTTTCCCAGCGATGTCTCCGTAGCTCAGCGGATTAGAGCATCGGTTTCCGGTACCGAAGGTCGCAGGTTCGATCCCTGTCGGGGACACGGTTACCGCTGACCACTAGACCTTTCTAGTGGTCAGCGGCTTATTTATCTTCCGGCCCGCTAATTATTTCCACTCCGGGTTTACAGTATCCACTCCTTGCGCCTTAGCCGCATGCTCAATCGCGTCCGCCAACCACTGGGCCAGCCCCTCCTGCTGCGCCTCATAATGGGCACGGAAGCGCTCGTCAGCTACGTAGCCGCGCGAGATTAAGAAGTGCTTTGCCGGCGTGACGGGAAAGAAGGCGCTTAATGCTTCGCGGTGCTTTTCGACGAGCCCCTGCGCCTCCTCCGACCACACATCCGCACCGCTCGCTACGGCCTGGGTCAGCTCCTTTTCCACCTCAACCACGCCGGCTTGCGCATCGCTCCAGTTTTTCTTCGACCAGCCGGCAGTGCGCTGCTGATACACAGCCCAATCCTCACTCGATCCGTAGGCCTCCTCGGCTTCTTGTTGATGCGCGGCGAAGTTGGCATCGCCGACAATCTGTCCGATTTCTTCGGTGGTGAGCTTTCGGTTATTCATTGCATCCTCCATCAAGGTGTCAATTGCTGCCAGCATGTCAGTAAGGCTGTCGCGCTGCGCGAGCAGGCTCTCCTTTTGCCTCCGCAAATGTTCTAAGTCGGAGGCACCGCCATCTAGCAGCTGTTTAATATCGGTCAATTTCATACCGGTGGCGCGATAGATCAGAATCTTCTGCACACGGGCGCAGTCTTCTTCGGTGTACAGCCGGTAGTTGGACCAACTGCGCCACGTTGGAGACAGCAAGCCTTGTGCCTCCCAGTGATGCAAAGTGCGCACCGTGATGCGGAAGAGCGCTGCTACCTCGCCAACGGTATAGAGAACTTCATCGATGTCGTCCATGGCTTCATTGTCGCGCCTTACGCTGCGTCAGGGTCAACCTCAAAGAAAAATCTGCAGAAACTGTTGCCAGAGTGTTGGGTTTATGCAACACTTGGGTGCATGACAGCAAATGACGCCCCAGTTTCAACAACGATCCGCGCCGAACGGTTCCGCAGGCCCGGCCCTACCCGTGGATTAATCGCGTCAATGTATGGCTGCGTGGCCGTATCCGCGATTTTCCTCATCATTGCCTTAGCATTTTCCGCCTATTGGGCCCTCTTTGCCATGTCGATAACAATCGCGCTCTCGTGCGTACCGTGGACCATTCTGCGAATTTCCATCGACTCCAAGGACACGAAGCCTCTGGCCTCTCTCGATGAATATGAGGCCCAGGTGCTGGACCACTGGCGGCAAAAGGCGTTCAAGCTGTCTACGTCATTGCTTATCGGCGGGAGCGCGGCTGCTTTCATATCCAACTTTGGGTTCCTGGGCGCAGATATCTTCGAATTAAATAGCACCAAATTTCTCTTAGGAGTCGGCTACTACCTGCTCTTTAGTTATTTCATCTCTGCCACCCTGCCCGCTGTCGGCTACGCACTGACCTTCAACCAGAACTCGGAGGACTAAACATGCCCACTTTGACCATCGATCACCTCAATAAGTCCTTCGGGGAGACTCAAGCCCTGCGGGATATGACCTTTAGCGTTGGCGAAGGCGAAATCTTCGGCTTCGTCGGCTCCAACGGCGCCGGAAAGTCCACCACCATGCGCATTGCGCTTGGTGTGCTGGCGAAAGACTCCGGAGAAGTCTATTTCGATAACGCCCCAATTAATGACGATAATCGCCGCCGCATAGGTTATATGCCTGAAGAGCGCGGCCTCTACGGCAAGGAGCCGTTGCTGAGCCAGCTAGTCTTCCTCGGCACGCTGCACGGCATGGATAAACCCGCTGCCAAGCGCGCCGGCACTGAGCTCCTTGAGCAGCTTGGCCTGGGTGAGCGTATGGACGATAAGCTCGATGACTTGTCTTTGGGCAACCAGCAGAGGGTGCAGCTGGCGGCCTCCCTTATCCATGATCCTGACATGCTGATTCTGGACGAGCCTTTCTCCGGCCTAGACCCGGTTGCGGTCAACGTCATGTCAGACATGCTGCGCGAGCGCTCCAACCGAGGTGTGCCCGTCATTTTCTCCTCGCACCAGTTGGACCTGGTGCAGCGCTTGTGTGACCGCGTGGGCATTGTGACGAAGGGGCATATGGTGGCTGAAGGGGGCGTCGATAAGCTGCGCAGCCAAGGCCCGCCTCGCTTCGAGGTCGCTACCCCAGCGCGCGGCTGGTATCCGGAAGGCACGGAGCTGGTGGCAGAAACTGCCGATGCCGTAGTGCTCCAAGCCGATCCCGCCGTAGATGACCAGACGATCCTGCAGTCGGCCTTAGCCGCTGGCCCGGTGCATTCCTTCGGCCGCAAGATCCCAGATCTCACCGAACTTTTCCAGGACGTCGTCACCAGCAACCAGAATGAGGAGGCCTAAGCCATGCAGTATTCCGCAATGAAGACCATCGGGGTTGTAGCCAAGCGTGAGATGGCAGTCGCGCTGAAGTCGAAGATGGTAGTGGGCACTATGCTGCTACTCATCCTCGGCGCCATTATCGCGCCACTTGCTATCAGCTTCTTCAGCGGCGATGACGAACCTGATTCCGTAGCCGTCGTGGGCATGGAAGCGTCTGCCTTTGATGATTCCGGTATCGATGCCACAGAGGCAAAAGACCGCGCAGAAGCACAGCAATTGGTGGAAGACGACGAGGCCGATGCCGCCCTAGTACCGGCAGAGAACGACGGCTGGGATCTCCTCAGCAAGGGCGATACGCCTGCCGCGGTAACTACCACGGTCAACCAAATCGTGTCTTCTCAAGCACAAGCAACGGCGCTGGATAAGCTCAATATCGACCCACAGGACTTAGCAGACGCTACCCCATCCACCACAGTCAACCAGGTGAACTTAGAAGAAGAGGACGGCTCAGAGCAAAAGATGGCCGGCGTAGCCACGGTCCTCATTGGCGCAATGGTGGTCGTCTTTTCCGTCATGACCTTCGCCGGCCTCATTGGCGGCCGCGTCACGGAGGAAAAGTCGTCTCGAGTGGTGGAAATTATCTTGTCTTCCGTGCGTCCGGTGGACTTTTTGGCCGGCAAGATTCTGGGCAATACCATCGTTGGATTCCTAGCCACGCTGCTCATCTTGGGCGGCGGTGCTATCTCTCTTGCTACGACTGGATTGGCTAGTGACATCGAGCTGGACTACGGCTTGGTAGCCGTCCTCCTTGTTGGCGAGATTCTCGGCCTGCTTTTCTTTGGCAGCCTCTACGCTGCAGCCGGCTCGATGGTGCAGCGCACCGAGGATCTCCAGTCCACGCAGGCACCTATCCTGTTCCTCGTCTTTGCCACCATGTATGTACCGATGTTCGGCTGGATGCACCTGGATGCCACGTGGATGCAGGTAATGACCTGGTTGCCGCCGGTTTCCATGTTGGTCGCTCCGATGCAGGTGGCCGGGGGCAACCTCAGCTGGTTAGGCTTGCTAGCTAGCTATGTGCTCATGGCTGTGGTGACCGCACTGATTATCGTGCTGGTCGGTCACATCTACCGCCGCGCCATTTTGAATAATGGACGCAAAATGACCTGGCGCCAGGCGCTGGGCAAGTAAAAAATAATCCGGCTTCCCGCCGTAGTGCGGGAGCCGGATTCTTCTATGTGCCGAAGCTACTGAGTGATGAACTCGTTGGTGATCGGCTGGGTGATGTCCAAGGTGCCGTGCTCGATGTAGTACATACCGAAGAACATGGCAGCAACCATTACCAGTGCCAGCAGCATGTTCGGGATCCACTGGACGAAGACGGAAACCCAGCCCTTGCTCTTATCCCGGGCTGCTGCTTCGCGCTGTTCCTGAGCCTCACGCTCGTTCATAATGATAAAACCTTTCGATCCACCGAGGATTAACTACGGATATCTTAACAGTTAAGCGCCCAGAAGGCCGCATTCCTCGCACTTTTGATTGACACCGAAAATCGGCGATTAAATTCCTGGGTCCTCATCATTGAGCAGCGCCTCTACGAAGGACTCGCGGTCACCAAGCATGCGCTCAATGTCCTCTTCCGCGCCGACGATCCACAGCTCGGTGTCTTGGTCATAGGTGAGAGCGGAATCTGGGTAGGCCTCTAGTGCCTCCTCCATGGCGGCAACCTGGTCCTCGCTGGCGGCGTCGTCCAAGTGCACCTCTGGATCGCCGATGCGCGGGCTAAGCTCCTCCAACGCGGTGATCCCGTAGGTCTTATATTGCTTCTTCGGGTGCTCAAAGAGCTCTTGTCCCATCATGGAGCTTAATCCTTTCCGTGTAGTAGCGAATCTGGCACGTACCCCTCATAGCCCGGGATGTTATCGACCTGAAGAACTCCGGCGAAAAAGCGCCGCAGCGCCGGTACGTCCTCGGGTTGCAGGTGGTCAAAGACCATGCGGCGCACGGATTCCACGTGCTCAGGAGCGGCACGCCGCAGGTGTTCTAGGCCTACGTGGGTCACGCACACGTTGATGCCGCGTGCATCTTCCTCGTCCGGTTCTTTGGTGAGCAGGCCGCGCTTTTCCATCCTGGTTACTTGGTGGGAGGCGCGGGAGCGGTCCCACTCCAGCTGCGTGCATAGCTCGTGCAGGCGCAGGCGTTGTTCCGGTGCCTCGGACAGGGCAACGAGGACGGCGAACTCGGAGGCAGATACTTCGCCGCCGGCCTTGAGCGTTTCCTCCATTCCCCTATCGATCTTGCGCACGGCGCCAAGGAGCAGGCGCCATAGCTCCTGCTCTTCGTCGTCTAACCAGCGAGTTTGATAAGGCATGGCACTAGATTACCCCTTTGAGCGCGGCAATGTCGCGCTCACTGCGTCCCGGCACGCGGGAGTAGCGCTCCGGCATGCAGGTAAAGACCAATACCTGGTTATCTCGTCCCACGTGGGAAAAGAGCGTGGCCATAAGCTGCAGGCGGTGTGCATCGGTAGAGCCCAGCGCATCATCCACGATGACGGGAACCGACTCCGGCCCTACTAATTGCGCGATGGCAAAGCGGGTGAGGATGGCCAGCTGCTCGCGGGCACCACCGGAGAGGCTGGCCAGGCTCACCGTCTCATTGTCCTGGGTGCGGGTGGTCACGCGGAGGTCGTCATCGAGCTCGAAAGTGATGTCGCCGCCGTACACGGTGCGGGCCAGCCGCGACAGTGCAGCCACGAAGGGCGCGGCGTAGCGCTGGCGGGCGGCGTCGCGGTGCTTGAGCAAAAGTTCTCGCAGATAGCGAGCGGCTTGCGCACGCTTGTCCACACTCTCATATACCGCCCGAGCCATCTCCACCGCCGCGGTGGCCTGTTGGGCGCGCTCGGCGGCACCGGAGTGGAAATTCACCTCGCTGGAAAGCCGGCCGAGGTCTACCTCGCAGCGTTGGATACGGTCGGTGAGGTAATCCAGGTGGGACTGCGCGCCTTCTACCAAGGAGTTGGCGGTCTCAAGGTCTACAGCTTCCATCTGATCCAGCTGCCCGCGCAGGTCTCCCACGACACTTTCTAGGCGGGTGACCTCGGCACGCAGGTCCTCGTCGGCGGCGCGTTCACGCGCGGAGGAAAGGTCTCGAGTCACGCGCTGCGCGTTTTCGCGGGCCGCGGCAAGTTCGGCATCGAGGCGCACAGCCTCATGGGCCAGCCTGCTTTCGCGGTACGGCACGAGTTCGCGGTCGAGCGCATCGACCTTTTCGCTAGATTCTTCCTCCGCGGCTTCGGCGGCGGCGAGGTCTAGCTCCTCCCCGGCCGCAAGGTCCGCGACTTTCTCAGCCAGTGCGGCATGCTGGGCGCGCAGCTCGCCCAAATCATCCGGTCCCAGTTCCGCGGCAAGGGCGCGGGTGGCGGCATCGAGGGCGTCGTTCTGCGCACGGTGCGTCTCATGGGCTTCCTCGGCCGCGGCCACTGAACCTACGCCCAGGGTATCGAGCAGCTCTTGCAGCCGGGTGCGGGCCTGTTCCACATCGCGTTGGGTGTCCTCGGCGGAATAGGAACCGGCCGAGAAGCGGGCGGTGATATCGCCGATGGTGATTACGCGGGAATCGACAAGCTCGATGGCGGTGTCCTCCCCCACCTCGATGTCTTCGCCATCGACGCGGATGGTGGAGCCAGCAGGTCCTGAAAAATGCACCTTGGCGGCGGCGGCCTCGTGCAGGCGCTCGGCCACCGACAGAGCCGAATCTGCCTTGTGCAGGCCAGTGATATCGGCCGCGGTGACCTCGCGGCCGCGTTGGGCGATGATCGCACGGGCCTGGTCTACCTCGGTGGCTAGGCCGTCAAGCGATTCCAGCCGGGCGCTGAGTTGCTCAAACTTCTGCTTATCCTGCAGGCGTCGTGCCTGCTTTAAAGTGCTGCGGGCCGCGGCATAGTCCGCTTTGGCCTCTGCCAGTTGCTTCTCCAACGAGTCTTTGGACGCGGCTTCTTCCTTCGCCTTGTCCTGGGCGGCGGTGAGCTTGTGCTGGGCGGCCTCGGTGGCCGTGGCAGCTTCCTCGGCCGCGGTGACGAGCCCGGCGCGCTCGGTAACGGCGGCTTGCGCACGGGCAAGGTCTTCTGAAGCACGGGCGAGGGTGGCCTTATGGGAGTCCAGGGTGGCCTGCGCGGTGGCGGCTTCCTCGGCCTGCACCTGTTTGTCGGTGAGGTCGGCGCGGGCGGCGGGGAATTCCGCTTCGGCAGCGGCTTGGTCGCGCTCGAGTTGCTCGTAGCGCTCGACCACGGAGTCGAGCTCGCGCAGGACGCGGGTGGCTTCTGTGTATTCCTCTTCGGCGCGGGCTAGGGTTGCGGCGGCGTCCTTGTACTCGCCAGCCGGGTTACCCTTCGCCGCGGTGAAGTAGCGCTGATACTCCTTGTCCACACGGGCCAGCAGCGCGGAATCATCGCCGGAAACCTCGTCCTCGGCCAGGCCGGATTCGCGCTCGAGCGCGCGGGTCAGGCTGGGAATGCCAACGGCAGAGATGGCCTCGCCGGTGTCGTCTTGGCGCATAAAGAGGGCGTCGACAAGCGAGCGATCCAAATGCTCCGAAAGGATACGCTCCAGCTCATCGTCGGCCTGGCTGCCGGTAAATTGCGCCGGCCGTGGGGAAGAAATATTCAGCTCGCAGGACTTTTTGGACAGCCAACGCTTGGCAATGCGGAAGCGGTACTCCCCTACGCTCAGCTCGGCCGCAACTTCAGGGGCAACGTCCTTGCCCACCGGCTGCAGGGCGCGAATGCGCTTGGAGCGGCCGCTGTGCTTTTCGGTCAGCACCACATCGAGCGCCTCCACGATGGTGGACTTGCCGGCTTCGTTCTCGCCATGGATGACCACGACGCCGGTCTCGGGCAGCTCATCAAGGACCAGGTGCTCAATGCCGCGAACGTTGGTGAGTTCTAGGCGGTGGATGCGCATTAGGACTGCCCCTCCAAGCGGAATAGCAGGTTGGCGGCGTCGCGGGCGACGGGATCCTCGCGGTTGTCCAATAGTTCATGCAGCGCTTCGGCCGCGTAGCCGGAGATATCGAGGCTGGCCAATTCCTCCTCGCTGGGTTTCAGGTAAAGGTCCATGGTGCGCTCGCGCGGGCGCAGGGAGGCAAATACGGCTTCGTACTCGTCCAGGCCGCGCTGCAGACGGGCGTGGGCCTCGACGCCGAGCGTGCCGCGCAGGCTATATTTCACGGCCGTGCGTACCTTATCCGTGTACTCGCCCAGGCGCGCGAGGAAGCGCTCCACGTCTTCGGCAGAATCCACGGCAGCGTCGAGGGCTTCAAAGGTCCAGCGGCCGATGCGGCGCTTATCGACGTCCACCTCATCCCCCACGCGCACCACCAACGCATTGCCGGAATCGGATTCGCCGCCGCCAGTGCTCGTTTCCTTATAGTCCGTGGTCTCCGGGCTACCGGAAAACCACACCCGGCCGGTCGTGCCAAGGCTCGCGGTGGAGTGGGTATCGCCGAGCGCGAGGTAGTCGATCACCCCGCGGTCTAGGCAGTCCTCGACGAAGGCAAGGTCAATGGTATCGGCGTCATCCTCGCCGGAGCGGGAATCCACCTGGCCGTGGCCGACTGCGATGCGGATGCCCGCGGCCGGCTCCAACGGTTCGAGCGCTTGGCGGACCAAGTCGTGATTCGCGCGCTTGGAAAGGTACGGCGCGCCAACCAGTTCCACGCCGGGTGCGACCTCGATGGGCTCCGAGTCTGCTATGACGTAAACATTGTCCGCGCTGGCCTTATAAAAGACCGAATCCGCCACCAGCGGGTCGTGGTTTCCCGGCAGGACATAGACCGGCACCGGCAGGCGCTTGAACATCTCCGTGGCGCGGGCGAGGATTTCGCGCGAGAGGGCATTGTGCTCAAAGACGTCGCCGGCCACGACTATGAAGTCCGCACCCGTGTCTTGAGCCAGCTCTCCCAGCCGGACGATGGCGGCCTCGCGGTCATCATTAAAGCGGCCTTGGGCCTCGCCCTTCAAGAACCACCGGGTCATGCCCAGCTGAAAATCGGAGGTATGGATAAACGTGGTAGCAGTCATTAGTGCGAGAGGTGATAGTAGAGGTCTTCAATATCGGATACCGCGCGCAGGAGATCCAGATTGGTGTGTGAAACCGAGCGCATGGCCTTGCGCAACAGGTCCGGATCGGAGTCATCGATGGCTGGGGCTACCTTGGGCTGCGGCAGCTTCGGCAGCTCGCGCCCGTTCCAGAAGATGTCATTCTTTTCTTCCTCGGACAGGTCGCTCGGGGTGAAGCTTTCGCGGCTGACCGCCTTGGCCTGTTCTAAGACCATGCGCTCGAGCCGGGCAAAGTCCAACCCGCGCATATTAAAGATGACGGCCGGGTCCGCATCGGCGCGGGTGGCGAGCTTATCGCCCACCGCCACGATGTGCTTGCACACGTACTCGCCATCGGGGCAGTCGCAGGTCAGGCGCAGGTCTTCGGCCTCGGGGGCGAAGAGGGTGTCTAGGGCGGCGTCGGAAAGCAGGCCCTTGCGCGCATTGGCCACGGAATTGGGGGTGCGGGCGAACTCGGTGGCCAGCTGGGCAATATCGTCGTTATTGCGGTACGGCAGCTGGATGAGCACCGCAAAGGGCTCGTTCTGGGAGCCTGCCACGCGGCCATGGATGGCACCGTTGCGCACCTCGAGGCCCACGACGTGGCCGCCCTCCGCGTACTGGCGGCCGCGGGTAATCCGGCCGCGATCCGCGCCATGCGAGGTAAAGGCCGCGATGCGCGAGGCCGTAGTGGACAGGATGCGCCCGCTGCGGTCTACGTGATTGACCTCAGCCGGGGTGCTTACTCGTTTGCGGGTGCCAAAATTGGCATAGATGACGTTGTCGTCGCCTTTGACGGCCATGGATTACTCCCTCCCCCGGTAGCTCATGAGTGCGGCCAACTGATCTGGGTCCAGCTCGGTGAGCCAGCCCTCGCCTTCGCCCACCACGGCGCCGGCCAGCTGCGTCTTACCGTCCAAGATATCCTGGATGGATTCCTCCAGCGTACCTGCGGTGATCATCTTATACACCTGCACATTGCGGCGCTGGCCAATGCGGAAGGCACGGTCCGTCGCCTGGTTTTCCACCGCCGGATTCCACCAGCGGTCCATGTGCACGACGATAGAGGCGGCCGTGAGGTTCAGACCGGTGCCGCCGGCTTTGAGCGAAAGGATCATCGCCGGCGGTCCGTCCTCGGACTGGAAATCTTCCACCATCTGGTCGCGCTTATTCTTGGTTACTCCGCCGTGGAGGAAGGGAATATCGCGGCCCAGCTGGTCACTCAGATAGGGCTGCAAGATATCTCCAAAGGCCTTGTACTGGGTAAAGACGAGGAGTCGCTCGCCGGATTCGGTGGCCTCGTCCACGATGCGCATGAGCTCTTTGACCTTGCCGGAGCGGTGCTTGCCCTTCAGCGTCACCGGCGAGTTATCGCCTAGGTAGTGCGCGGGGTGATTACAAATCTGCTTAATGCGGGTTAGCGAGGCCAGCACCAAACCGCGCTTATTGATGCCCGTAGCCTCCTGCAGGTCCTTCTTCACCTGGTTGACCAGTGCCTTATACAGGGCGGCCTGCTCGGTGGTCATGGATACGGTGAGGATCTGCTCGGACTTTTCTGGCAAGTCATCGATGATATTCGGGTCCGTCTTGACGCGGCGGAGGATAAACGGTGCGGTGAGTTGGCGGAGGCGCTCGGACATCTCCTCGTCATTATTGCGCTCGATGGCCTTGGCAAAGTGATTGCGGAAGAACGAGGCGGTGCCCAGCACGCCGGGATTGCAAAAATCCAGGATGGAGCGCATCTCGGAGAGTCGATTTTCCACCGGGGTGCCGGTCAGTGCTACGCGGTGCTCTGAGGGCAGCGAGCGCACGGCCTTGGACGAGCGCGTCGCGGAATTCTTGATGGCCTGGGCCTCATCGAGGACAACGCGCTGCCAGCCCACCTCGCCCATGTCATTAAAGTCGCGGCCCACGGTGCCGTAGGTAGTGATAACGAGATCGCTCACGCCGGCCTCCTTAAAAAAGTCCTCGCCGCGCGGGCGACTCGAGCCGTGCTGCACCATGACCTTAAAATCTGGAACGAAGCGTTGAGCCTCGCGGGCCCAGTTGCCCACCACGGACGTTGGTGCCACCACGAGCGTGGGACCGGTCTGCTCACCGCGGTCTTTCTCTACCGCGAGGAGGGACAGTAGTTGAAGGGTTTTGCCGAGACCCATGTCGTCGGCAAGCACTGCCCCAATGCCACTGCGCGACATCCAATACAGCCAGTCGACGCCGCGGCGCTGGTACTCGCGGAGCTCCGCCTTCACAGTCGTAGGGATCTCCACGCGCTCTGGCGCGACCTTATCCACCCCGCCGAGCAGCGCCGTGTGCCAGGTGCTGCCGGTGAACTCGATGGGCTCTTGGGTCATGGACTCCAGCGCCAGCTCGCGCAGCTCAGCCACGGTGACCTGCTCGTGCTCCTCGCCGCCCTCATTAAACTCCTGGCGACGGCGTTCCACGTCCGCCATCAGGGCTTCCCACCCTGGCTGGTCGAGCTGCTTGGCCATTTCCGCGGAGGCAGCTAGCTGCTCGAGCTCCTTCTTCTTGCGCGCGATGGACTTTTCCCGCAGCGCGTCCATGTAGCCGGAGACTTGGGAAACGACCTGCTTATCGGCCATGACCCACTTGCCGCGCAGCTGAATGAGGCCGGACTTGGAATTGACCAGGTCCTCCATCTCTTCTTCGGTCAGCTCCACATCGCCTACGGACATGCGCCAGTTATAGTCCACCAGCTTATTCATGCCGATGTGTTTCTTCGTGGCGGCCTCGGCCGGATCGCGGGCCTCGTGGGTTTCCAGCTTGGCCTTAGTCTCCATCTGTGCCCAGGCTTTGGGCAGCATGACGGTCACGCCGCTGGCCTTGAGCTTATCCACCTCGTGGGTAATAAAGTGGGTGAGCTGGTGGGTTTCAAGGTAGACGTCCCAGTCGCCGTCGCCAGGCTGCGGCAGCTGCGCGGTCTCCCCCAGCGTGGGTGCGATGCGCACGGCTTTGCGGTGAGCCTCGCGCAGCTTTTCCACACTCGCCCTATCCAAACTCTGCGCCGACACCGGCCGCGGAGAATCCGTGCCCGAGCGCACCCGCACGCGCACTGGCCACTTGGCCGTATCCGGGTCAACGTCAAGCGGCTCCTCCACGATGTAGACCAGCTGGAGCTCAACCTCGTAGATGGAATTCTTCCACTCATTGAGCCCGCGCAGCAGCTGCGAGCGTCCCCGCCGGATTGGCCGCGTATCGAGCAGGGCGCGGGCGAACTCGTGCCATGGCATCGGCCGCGGCGCCTCCGCCACGGGCCGCAGCTCGCGAAAGGCAATCCAGTGGGTGAGCTCATCGGCCATGTCATCCGAGAGCGCCCGATTATTCACGTGCAAAATGCCCGGCGCGGCCGCCATCATCTCCGCGAGCCAGCCGCGCTCGCCCAGGCCGGAGGCCAGCTGCCACATGGGGAACCACTCATTGGCTTGGTAAGCCAGCCGGAAGGTCACGCGCCCGGCGCGCACGAACTTGCACAGGCCGCTGTAGGCATGAATCAGCCACTGAAGGTCGGGGGCGATGGTGGCGGGCGGCTTGTGGTTCAGGTGCTCCATTTGGGCGAGCGCCGCCACGGCCTCTTCGGGGCCGAACATCGCCATGGGCACCATCAGGGAGACATCCTTGCCCTTTGGCGTACGCAGCGATACCCGCGCTCGGTTGCGGAAGGATTTCTTCGCCAGGATGGACTCCACCGCTGGCGGGAAGGTGCCCTCAGGAACGGCATTGGGCATGACGATCTTGTGTCCTTCTACCTGTTCAATCCATAGACCTAGTCCCGTAACGGGGAGCCACAGTCCATGCACGAGGTAAGAAGCCATAGCCGCCAGCATAGCAGCCCCTTTTGGTTTTGTTACAGGCTCGTTATGTTCCACCCTTTTCCCAGTTGAACGACAGAAAATCGAAACGGAGATCTGCGCCACACCTGTGTTTTCGCTTGGGTTAACCTTGTGACCCCGTTAACGTGAGAATGTCATCACACACCTACAAGGAGTAAAACGTGCAAGATTCAACTTGGTACGTCATTGCGATGATCGTGTATCTCCTCGCAATGGCAGCCATTGGCTATTGGAGCTACAAGCAAACCGATCAATATGACGATTATGTTTTGGGCGGCCGTGGTCTGCACCCATTCGTAGCGGCCCTCTCCGCAGGCGCTTCCGACATGTCCGGCTGGCTGCTCATGGGCCTGCCTGGCGCGCTCTTCCTCTCCGGCATGTCCGAGCTATGGATGGCCATCGGCCTGCTCGTCGGCTGCTGGGCAAACTGGAAGTGGGTCGCACCGCGCCTGCGCTCCTACTCGGAGATCGCGGCCAACTCCATTACCGTGCCGTCCTTCTTTGAAAACCGCCTGCACGATAAGTCCCGCCTGCTGCGCATCATCTCCGCAGCCATCATCATCTTCTTCTTTACCTTCTACGTCTCCTCCGGCATGGTCTCCGGCGGCCGCTACTTCGAGTCCACCTTCGGTGGCGACTACCTCACCGGCATGCTTGTTATCGCCGCGGTGACCATCTTCTACACCTTCGTCGGCGGATTCTTGGCTGTGTCCTACACGGACGTCGTCCAGGGCGTGCTTATGTTCGTCGCCTTGATGATCGTGCCAATTATGGCAATCGTCTCTCTCAGCGATCCTGCTTCCATCTTCTCTTTCGCAAGCAATAATGCCTACGGCACCGATGGCGTAGTGGAAAATGACAACTACTTCTCCATGTTCGCGGGCGTTTCCGCTGGCGTCATCATCGGCAACCTGGCCTGGGGCCTGGGCTACTTTGGCCAGCCACACATCGTGGTCCGCTTCATGGCGCTGCGTAAGCCTTCCGACGCCCGCCAGGGCCGCTTCTACGGCGTTACTTGGATGGGTCTGTCCGTTATCGGCGCTATCTTCGTCGCTCTCTCTGGCACCGTCTACTTCACCCAGACCGGCCACAGCATCACCGACCAGGAGAACTTCGAAACCATCTTCCTGGATATGGCGCAGGCCATGATGCACCCACTGCCCGCAGGCTTCGTCCTGACCGCGGTTCTGGCCGCCATCATGTCCACCATGTCGTCCCAAATGCTCGTCGTCTCTACTTCCCTCATCGAGGACCTCTTCCTCATCTTTGCTAAGAAGAAGCCCAGCGAGCAGGTCCTCATCAATCTCTCCCGCACCGCCATCGTCGCCATCGCGGTCATCGCCGCCCTGCTGGCAATCAACCCATCTGACTCCATTTTGGGTCTGGTTGGCTTCGCTTGGGCAGGCTTTGGTTCTGCCTTCGGCCCGATCATCTTGCTCTCCCTGTACTGGAAGCGCCTCAACTCCGCCGGTGCCATTGCCGGCATGCTTACCGGTGCAATCGTTGCTATTGGCTGGGGCATGTCTCCGCTTTCCGACGTCCTCTACGAAATCGTCCCAGGCTTCTTCCTGGCCCTCATCGTGGCGGTTATTGTCTCCAAGCTCACGAAGGAGCCTAAGCCAGAGGTTGTTGCCGAATTCGAAGAGTCCACCAAGCTGGCCAAGCTCGTGGAAAATGACTCCAACCTCGACTTTGAGGAAGCCGCAGAAAAGGTCACCGATAAGTAATCGGAACCAACGCGTCCTCCTCGCAGTCCAATAGGACATGAAGTCCTATTACCTGGCCGCGCTATCATGCATCACCGTCCTCATCGGTGCATGGTATGCGTGGCCTTTTCCGCGTTTTGACGTCACCACGCTCCCCTCCCGCCCCGAAGCCGCCGGCTACAACCGTGAAGACTTCGGCATCTGGCAGCCCCACGGCGCCTGCACCACCCGCGAGGTCATTCTAGAAAGCCAATCCAGCGAACCCCTCCACGCCTGCCACGCCCGCAGCGGGGCCCTTTATGACCCCTATAGTGGCACCACCATTCCCGCTACCTCGCCCATTGAGATCGACCACATTTTCCCCCTCTCCGCGGCCTATGACCTTGGCGCTTCCGAGTGGGACCGCGAAACCAAGGTCCGCTTTGGCAACGACCCGCTCAATCTCGTAGCCACCAGCCGTGAGCTCAACCAAGAAAAATCAGACGCCCTCCCCGCGGAATGGCTACCTCCCGCCAACCGCTGCGACTATTCCCGCCGCCTTGCTGACATAGCCCGAAAGTACGCCCTTCCCCTGCCTTCTAAGGACGTGCGGGCGATGCAAAGGCAATGTCGGTTAGCCGTACTCACCGGAAATTGATTAGGGTTGACGTGGCAACTTTCCGCGATTGAAGGGTTCATTCAATGACTTCTTTCCTTGTATTTCTCCACGTGGCCGCAGCCATTCTCTTGATCGGCCCGGTATGCGTATCCACCTCCAGCTTCCAGACCCAAATGGTCAAGGCAGCACAGGGTGACCACGCGGCGCTCGGCTCCGCTCGCGTCCTGCACAACATCACCAATACCTACGGCTACATCTCTGCCATCGTGCCTATCCTCGGCCTCGGCGTATTCCTTTCCGATATCAGCGCTTACAAGTCCGAAGTGAACTTCCACATCGCCATCTTGGTTGCCATCATCGCATGGTGCCTGCTCTTCTTCGTCATTCTGCCAAAGCAGAAGAAGGCGATGGCCGCCCTCGAATCGACTGAATCCTTCGACTACGCGGCAGCTAAGAAGCCACTGTCCGCATTCGGCGGCGTATTCAACCTTCTGTGGATCATCTGCCTCATCCTGATGTACGTCCACTTCTAAGTGGCCTTCTAAAAAGCCATTTACTCCTCTGGGACAGTGTCTTCACTGTCCCTTTTCTCGTTTTCTAGCTCTTCCTTCAGCTTTTGCGCATCTTCGTGCGCATTCTCTCGACGCCGCCGCGTCGCCTGCGCCACAGTCTGCGCCCACCTCCGATTCTTCGGCGCGAGCGGCCCGCTGGCTTCGTCATAGACCCAAGTCGAATCTTCAAAGAGCCAGACGACGTCCCCGCTAATCGGATCCTTGATATAAAACGCCCGTCCATCAGTCTTGATGTTGTGGTGATGTTGACACAGGCAGGTCAAGTTTGCCGCCGAAGTAGGTCCTCCGTCAGCGAAATCATGCCGGTGGTCCATCTGGGAAGCCATCGCCGGCCGCGTACATCCGGGCCACCGGCAGGTTCCATCGAGCCCTTCCACAAAGGCGCGAATATGCGGCGGGGTGACGTAGTTTCCGCTTTCATCTTCTGCCGCCTTCTCCATGTCGCGCACGGTCGTGGCCCGCGACTGCATTTCATCGGCAACCTCCGGCGAAACCCACCCCAAGCTTTGGACGAAGGCGGGAGCATCCGGCAGATCGCAGCGGTACATATTGAGCACCACCTTCGCCTTAGCCTCAGCCTCGCCAGTGAGCAACTCGACCGCAGCCTGAGCCAAGGAGATGTCCTTCTCCGAGGCCACACCGCGAATATTTCGGTCAATGATTTCGGCAGTCTCTAGGCCCACGTCGAGACAAACAGCGGCCCACTCCCCGCCCGTAGGCTCGAGGTGATAGGACTCCTTGCGCCGCGGATCGCGTGCGGCGATGGTCGGATCAAGGCGGACAATGAGCTCCCGCAGCTTTCGCCGCAGGTTGCGATGGGACGGTAATTTTTGGTTGGGGCGTTTGGGGGTGAGGTAGGTGGTTAATTCGGCGTCGATAAGCAGGCGTTTTTCGGTGTCAATCTCGCCCAACTTGGACAGCGTCTGGTCAATAGTAATTAAGCGGTCTAAATCTAAGTGGTAGTGCTCTTCCTGCCGGGCTTTAAGGCGCGGCAGCTCCTGCAATCGCTCAAAGGCGAAAATAATATTTCTAATTCGGGACTGCCGCGTTCCGGTGAGATCCGACAGTGATTGGCTAATTATTTCGATATCGTCATCCGGGCCTGGATGCAGGCGTTTCCAAAGGAGGTATTCGGCCTTGCGAATGTCTGTTGCTGCTTGTGAGGTGGAATTTGCTGGATTGGTATTGGCAAAGTAGGGCGCATTCATGGACTTCCCCCGCAGAAGTTTCTCTAGAACATGTTTGCGCTTTCAGTATACAAAACCCCTCCGACACACTACCCCCGTTTATAGTAAAACCGCAGGTCAAATGGCACGAAAAAATGGGCCTCCAAAGAGGCCCATCGAGTCGAAAATGCTAGTCGCGCCAGCGTCCACCGCGCTTGCGTCCACCGCCGTGGTCACGGCGAGGTGGGCGGCCGGTGTCCTTTTGAATCTTGATCAGCTGGCCGGAAATGCGGGTATCTTTCAGGCGGTCCAGCACTGCTGGGTCGAGGTTCTTTGGCAGGTCAACCAGGGTATGGCCCACCGCGATAGTGATGCGGCCGAAGTCCTTGGCAGACAAGCCACCCTCGTTAGCAATAGCACCCACGATGGCTCCCGGGCGCACATTCTGCCGCTTGCCGACGTCCAGTCGGTACGTCTCAAAGTCTCCGTCCGGCCGCTTGGGGCCGCGGCCCTTGCCGCCGCCCTTGAAATCGCGCTTGCGATCGTCGCGGCGGTCGCGGTCGCGCTTCGGCTTGGGAAGCGGCTTGTCTTCCATCAGGAAGTTCTTGCCACCCTGCAGCATGACGGCGAGGGCTGCAGCGATGTCATCCATGGCCGCATTATTGTCCTCGGAGTACTTGCGCACCAAGGTGCGGAAGAAGTCCGCCTGCTTATTGTCCATGGAGTTGGTAATGGACTGCGCGAACTTTTCCTTGCGCTTTTCATTGACCTCATCGACGGACGGCAGTTCCATCTCTTCTAGGCGGGCGTTGGTCACGCGCTCGATGGAGCGCAGCATGCGGCGCTCGCGCGGGGTGACGAACAGGATGGCTTCGCCGGAGCGGCCCGCGCGGCCGGTGCGGCCGATGCGGTGCACGTAGGACTCGGTATCGTTCGGGATATCGAAGTTGACCACGTGCGTGATGCGCTCGACGTCGAGGCCACGGGCGGCGACGTCGGTAGCCACGAGGATGTCTAGGCGGCCATCCTTGAGCTGATCGACGGTGCGCTCACGCTGCGCCTGCGCAATATCGCCGTTGATGGCGGCGGCGCTGAAACCGCGGTCACGCAGGGTCTCGGCCACCTCTTCGGTCTCGTGCTTGGTGCGGCAGAAGACGATGATGGCGTCGTAATTGATGACCTCAAGGATGCGGGTGAAGGCATCCATCTTTGCGCGATGCGGAATGAGGAGGAAACGCTGCGTGATGTTGTCATTGGTGCGGCGCTCGGACTTCACCGTGACCTCGGCGGGGTTGTCGAGGTACTGCTTAGAAAGGCGCCGGATAGCGTTCGGCATGGTGGCCGAGAAAAGCGCCACCTGCTTGCGGTCCGGGGTGTCTTCCAGGATGCGCTCGACATCCTCTTGGAAGCCCATGTTCAGCATCTCATCGGCCTCATCGAGGACGAGGAACTGCAGCTGGGACAGGTCCAGCGAGCCCTTCTCCAGGTGGTCGATGACGCGACCCGGGGTACCCACGATGACCTGTGCACCGCGGCGCAGACCGGATAGCTGAATGCCATAGGCTTGACCGCCGTAGATAGGCAGCACCTCGACGCCCTTGAGAGACTCGGCGAAGGATTGGAAGGAGTCCGCCACCTGCAGGGCCAGCTCGCGGGTGGGAGCGAGCACGAGGGCCTGCGGATGGCGGGCCTTGGTGTCAATCTGCGACAGAACCGGCAGCGCAAAGGCTGCGGTCTTGCCGGTACCGGTCTGGGCGAGGCCGACAACGTCGCGGCCTTCCATCAAGATCGGGATGGTTTCTTCCTGAATGGGGGACGGCTTGGTGAAGCCAACTTTCGCAACGGCCTCCAGAATTTTCTCTGGCAGGCCAAGATGCGCGAACCCCTGGGAGTTGTCGTTGGCTGAATCTTGGGACTCAGCGCCGGTGTCCTCAGAAGTATTCGCAGCCCTGGTGTCCTTGGTGACACCTTGCGAGTTGTCCTGAGATTCCGACTTATTAAAATCTTCCGGCTCGTTGACGCCGCCGGTGGCGTTATCGGTAATGCTCATTGCTTCACCAACCCTACGCGATTGCCGCCCCAAACTCCATATCCTAAGCGCCCGCGACGAAAGTGCGGTAGCTCATCGGCATGCCTGGGCGGTAGGCCAGGTGCACGGCGCTGGGGGCGTCGAGCACGTGCAGGTCCGCGGCGGCGCCCTCCACGATGGTGCCCTTAGCGGGGCGGCCCTGCGGGTCGAGGCCGTTGCCAACGTTGTGGCGGCGCAGGGCGGTCGCTCCGCCGGTGGTGGCGGCGTGGATGGCCTCATCGACGGAGAGGTGTTGCTGCAGGACCGCGGTGGTCACGCAGTAATTCATCGACGAGGTATAGGACGTGCCGGGGTTGAGGTTGGAGGCGATGGCCAGGGTAGCGCCGGCGTCGAGAAGCGTGCGGCCCGGGGCGAGCGGCTCGCGGGTGGACAGGTCGCACGCCGGCAGCATGGTGGCCACGGTATCGGAATTGGCCAGCAGCTCGACGTCCTCGTCGGTTAGGTGATTGACGTGGTCTACCGAGGCGGCACCCAGTTCGACGGCGAGGGCAACGCCCGGTCCCTCGCCTAGCTGGTTGCCGTGCACGCGCAGGCCAAGGCCCAACTTCTTACCGGCCTCCAGCACGCGGCGGGATTGTTCCTCGTTGAAGGCGCCGCGCTCGCAGAAGACGTCGATCCACTGCACATAGGGTGCAACGCCTTCGAGCATGGGGCCAACGACCTCGTCGAGGTACTCCTCTGCGTCCGCTCCCGGCGGGACCAGGTGCGCGCCCAAGAAGGTCACGTCATCGACGTGGCGGGAGGCTACCTTGGCGGCCTCCACCTCGGACTCGGTATTGAGGCCGTAGCCCGTCTTGGTCTCAAAGGTGGTGGTGCCTCCGCGGCGGCCGGCGGCCACGCGGTCCGCCACCAGCTTGTCCAGGCGGTCGGTACCAGCCTGGCGGGTGGCGTCCATGGTCACGGCAATGCCGCCTGCCTCATAGGAACCGCCGGAGATGCGGGCCTCGAATTCAGCGGAACGGTCACCATCGAAGACCATGTGGGTGTGCGAATCTACCCAGCCGGGCAGGACGGCGCGACCGCCCAGATCCACCTTCTCGTCGGCCGCCGGCGCCTCGGAGGCTGGGCCGACCCAGGCGATGGTGCCGGATTGGGCGATAATGGCGGCGTCGTTAAGCGTGCCACGCTCGCTGACCGTACGGAGTTCTGAAATGCCGGTAAAAAGTGTGCTCATCTAGTCCCTTGCCTTGAATTCCATCGGAATGCGGACGCCGCGCTCGTCGGCGACCTCCTGCGCGCGAGTGTAGCCGGAATCAACGTGGCGGATAACGCCCATGCCCGGGTCATTGGTGAGCACCGCGCGCAGCTTGGCCGCGGCGAGCTCGGTGCCATCTGCAACGGTGACCTGACCTGCGTGGATGGAGCGGCCCATGCCCACGCCTCCGCCGTGGTGGAGGGAAACCCAGGTCGCGCCGGAAGATACGGCAGTCATGGCATTGAGCAGCGGCCAGTCAGCCACGGCATCGGTGCCATCGAGCATGGCCTCGGTTTCGCGGTATGGGGATGCCACGGAACCAGAATCCAGGTGGTCACGGCCGATGACGATCGGCGCCTTGATCTTGCCCTCGCGCACCAGGTCATTAAAGAGCAGGCCGGCCTTGTGGCGCTCGTTGTAGCCCAGCCAGCAAATGCGTGCTGGCAGGCCCTCGAATTCGACGTACTCCTCGGCGGCGTCGAGCCAGTTGTGCAGGTGCTCGTTGTCCGGGAAGAGCTCCTTGAGTGCTTGGTCGGTGACCTTGATGTCCTCTGGGTCGCCGGAAAGCGCGGCCCAGCGGAAGGGGCCCAGGCCCTCGCAGAAGAGCGGGCGAATATAGGCCGGAACGAAGCCCGGGAACTCGAAGGCGCGCTGGTAGCCGGCCTTGCGGGCCTCATCGCGGATGGAGTTGCCGTAGTCAAAGACCTCGGCGCCCTCATCCTGGAACTCGACCATGGCCTGGACCTGGGCAGCCATGGACTCGCGGGCCTTCTTGGTAAAGGTGGTCGGGTCCGCCTTGGCCTCGTTGTGCCAGTCTTCCATGGTGATTTCAGAAGGCAGGTAGGACAGCGGGTCGTGCGCGGAGGTCTGGTCCGTGACGATGTCTACGGTAAATTCCCCGGCGCGCTGGCGGCGCAGGATCTCCGGGAAGACCTCGGCGGCGTTGCCCACGAGGCCGACGGACAGGGCCTTCTTGTTTTCCTTGGCGTCTAGGACCAGCTTGAGGGCCTCGTCGAGGTCGGTAACAACCTCATCCAGGTAGCGCTTGTGCTGACGACGCTTCAGGCGGGTCTCGTCCACGTCCACGATGAGGCAGGCGCCGCCGTTAAGGGTGACAGACAGCGGCTGTGCGCCGCCCATGCCACCGCAGCCACCGGTCAGGGTGAAGGTGCCGGCCAGGCTGCCGCCGAAGCGCTTCTTCGCCACAGCAGCGAAGGTCTCGAAGGTGCCCTGCAGGATGCCCTGGGTGGCGATGTAGATCCAGGAGCCGGCCGTCATCTGGCCGTACATCATCAGGCCCTCGTCCTCGAGCTTGCGGAAGTGCTCCCAGTTAGCCCAGTCTCCCACGAGGTTGGAGTTAGCGATGAGCACGCGCGGTGCCCACTCGTTGGTCTTCCAGATGCCCACCGGCTTGCCGGACTGCACCAGCAGCGTCTCATCGGACTCGAGGTCTTTGAGGGATTCTACGATGGCATCAAAAGCTTCCCAGCTGCGCGCTGCACGGCCGGTGCCGCCGTAGACCACGAGGTCCTCGGGGCGCTCAGCTACCTCGGGATCGAGGTTATTCATGAGCATGCGCAGGGGTGCTTCGGTCTGCCAAGACTTGGCGGACAATTCGGTTCCGCGCGGCGCGCGTACTTCGCGTGGTTGAGACATGGCTTCCTTTCGTCGTGCTTTTCGACGCCCTCCCAAGCCCCCTAGGCCGGTTTCCCGGGGCTGTCCCCGAGGGCTTGCTCGGCGTCACATGTCATAAGGTACTGTGACCCAGCTCTGTGCACCATGCCACACAAACCCTAACTGTCTCGCATATGAGACAACCTCACAATGATCTAGGATGGCCTGCATGCGTCGGTTCATCCCCCTCCTTTCCGTGGCCCTCCTCGCCGCTTGTTCCACCCCCGCCGAGGAACCGCAGCCACTCCACTATGTGGCGCTGGGAGATTCCTATGCGGCCATGGGCTCGACCACGCTGCCGCTGGACCCTCCCAATACCTGCGTGCGCGCACAGGATTCCTACCCCGAGCTCGCGGCCAAGGAGATGGGCGCAAAGCTCACCAATGTGGCCTGCCAGGGCGCCAGTACCCTCGACGTGCTTTCCTCCGCCGGCGAGCACCCCGCCCAGGTGGACGCCCTACGCGAGGACACCGACCTGGTGAGCCTATCCATCGGCGGCAATGACGCCAGCTTCGTGCGCCTTACCCAGTGCGCCACGGACGATATCTGCCAGGCGGAATCCGGCGCGCAGATTGACCTGGAAATCCGCGATCTGCCGCGCCGGCTCGACAAGGTCTACGAGGAGATTCACCGTCGCTCCCCTAACGCGAAAATCCTCGCTACCGGCTACCTTCCCCTCATAAAGCGCGGGGAGACCTGCCCCTACATAGAAAAAATCCCGGCCACTGACCGGGAATGGGTGGCTCGCTCCATCGAGCGCATCAACCAGGCGGTGCGCGAGGCCGCCGAGCGCAATGGGGCTACTTACGTGCTTGCCGACGCCGCCCTAGACCACACCGCCTGCTCCCCCTCGCCGTGGGTGGATTTTACGGGCAAGGAGACCGATTCCTTCCCCATGCACCCCACCCACGCGGGACAGGTGGCGATGGCCCAAGCCCTTAGCCGCGCAGCTGGCCGGTAGCGTCCTCGACGGCGTCGATAAGAGCGCCCTCCTTGACTAGGCGTACAGTTTCCTCGATTTCCGGGGACAGGTAGCGGTCCACGCCGGGACCCTCCACAGTCTCGCGCAGCTTCTCAATCACCGCGCCGGTTCCCTTGGCCGGGGTGCCCTCGCGTATGTCGATGGCGCGCGCGGCGGTGAGGATCTCTACGGCGAGCACCCGCTGCAGGCCGTCGACAGCCTTGCGCAGCTTGCGGGCGGCGGACCAGCCCATGGAGACATGGTCTTCCTGCATGGCCGAAGACGGAATGGAATCGGCCGAGGAGGGGTTGGCCAGGCGCTTCATCTCACTAACGATGCCAGCCTGGGCGTACTGCGCGATCATGTGGCCGGAGTCAACACCGGGGTCATCAGCAAGGAAAGCATTCAACCCGCGGTTGCGCGCTGGATCCAGGAAGCGGTCGGTGCGGCGCTCGGAAATGGACGCCAAGTCCGCGGTGACGATAGCGAGGAAATCGAGCGCATAGGCCACCGGCGCGCCGTGGAAATTGCCATTGGAGACCACGCGGCCGTCCTTGGTCACCACCGGGTTATCCACGGCGGCGGCCAGCTCGCGCTCGGCCACTTGGGCGGTGTGGGTCAACGTATCGCGGAACCCGCCGGCAACCTGCGGAGCGCAGCGCACAGAGTACGCATCCTGCACCTGGTTCTTCTTGAACTCCTCGAGCGCGGCCTCCAGGATCTCCGAGCCTTCGGCCACCTGGAGGATATTCGCCGCGGCATCGGCCTGGCCCGGGTGCGGGCGTAGCTGCTGCAGGTCATCGGCAAAGACCACGAGGGTGCCGAGCAGTCCTTCCACGGTCATAGCAGTAGCAATATCGGCGGTCTTTGCGGCCGCTCGCAGGTCAGTAATGGCCAGGCAGAGCTGGCCGAGCATGCCATCGGTGCCGTTGATAAGCGCGAGGCCTTCCTTCTCGCGCAGCTGCAGCGGTTCGATGCCGGCCGCGGCCAGGGCGTCGCCCGCATCCTGCAGCTCGCCGTTTACGCGCACCTCGCCCTCGCCCAGTAGAGCCAGCGCGCAGTGAGCCAGCGGCGCCAAGTCGCCGGAGCAGCCCAGCGAGCCGTACTCGCGCACCACCGGAACGATGCCAGCATTCAGCGCCTTGGCATAGGTTTCTACCACCACGGGGCGCACGCCGGTACGACCAGTGCACAAGGTGGACAGGCGCAGGAGCATAAGCGCGCGGATGACCTCCTCTTCCACCTCCGGGCCAGTTCCTGCGGCATGCGAGCGCACCAGGGAAAGCTGCAGCTGGGCGCGCATTTCCTCTGGAATGTGGCGGCGCGCTAGCGCACCAAAGCCGGTAGAAATGCCATAGACCGGGGTGGGATCCTGTGCCAGTTCTTCCACGCGCTCGCGGGTCGCGGCTACCTCTTCGAGAGCCTCGGGCGCAATCTCCACCTTCGCCCCATTGCGGGCAACGGCAACGACGTCCTCGATGCTCAGCGCACCGACATTGACGGTCACGGTGGATGGGTAGGCGTTAGGCATGGAAAAAACTCCTTGGAGTAGGGATTGATAATCAAAAATGTGTCGCGCGACAACCCAACGCGATAGATGTATGCTACATCACTTTCTTCGATTGCGGTACATTTTCCCCGCCACCTTGTCTGACGCCTCCTGCAGTGCCCGAATGGCGGCATCCACCTTTGCATCTGGCGTCCCTACCGGATACGTCACCGCCACCGCCGCCGCCGGGCGGTCCAGATGGTCCAGAATAGGCACCGCTACAGAAGCCTGGCCGCGAGTAATTTCCTCCACCTCTTGGTCCCAACCCCGCGCGGCCACCAACCGCAAGCGCTCCTTCAAAGCAGAAAAGCCACTACCACCCGCGGTATCGAATGCGGCGCGCACCTCCGCGTCAGGAAGATGCGCCAGCATTACGCGCCCAGACGCCGTCTTATGAGCTTGCAAACGCACACCAACCTCGGTCACCAAAGAGATTGCCCCTGCAGCACGGACCTCCTGCAAATACAAGATTTCCGATCCAGCCATACGAGACAAGTGCCCCGATCCACCCACCAGATCCGCACACCTTTCCAAGTCCCGAGTAGCCATTCGCACCAAAGGCTGTTGAGTTACATAGGCCGAAGCCATGGAATAGGCCGCAAGGCCCAGGCCATATGTCTTATGTTCCGGCAAGTGCGCCACAAAGCCGGCATCCACCATCTCCGCTAGCAAGTGGTACGTAGAGGACCGTGGCAGTCCCAGTTCACCTTGTATCCTGGCAGCAGAAATTGGTACGTCAATCGTCGATAACAACTTAAGAATCTCTAACGCGTGACGGGCCGCTGGAACTCGATTTGTACTCACACTTAGTGATTGTAGGCAGAATTTTCCTGCCATATCCCGCGTTCTTGCCTACCCTCGGTAACCATGAACACCGAAAAAGCTGAACTTTTCACCCCCGCCCCCGAATGGTCCGGCCGCTCCGATGGCCCTGGCCCAGAGCACGCCCGCTGGCATAGCGTTATCAATCAGTCCACCGACTCCCCCGCCCCGGTAACCCTCCTGGGCTTTGCCTCCGATGAGGGCGTGCTGCGCAATGGCGGCCGCCAGGGTGCAGCCGCAGGCCCAGCCGCGCTGCGTTCCGCGCTGGGTTCCTTGGCGGTGCACCATGCGCATGCGCTTGCCGACGCCGGCACAATCACCACCCAAGCCGACGACCTCGACGGCGCCCACGATGCGCTCTCCGATAAGGTCCAGGAACTCGTCGAAGCCGGCACCCTCCCCATCATTCTGGGCGGAGGTCACGAGACTGCCTTCGGCTCGCACCGCGGCCTCTACCGCGCGGTGGGCGCCACCAAAATCATCAACCTGGACGCCCACTTCGATCTGCGCCGCGCCGATCAAGCCACTTCCGGCACCCCGTTCAAGCAGATTTCGGAGCTCACCGATGACTTCGACTACACCGTTCTGGGTATCTCCCGCCCCAATAACACCGCAGTGCTTTTCGACGAAGCCGAGTCCCTCGGCGTAGCCATCACCCTAGACGAAGAGCTGGTTAACCTCTCCCCGGCCGAATGCGGCGAGCTTGCCGCCCGCGCTACCAAGGGCAAGGACAAGGTCCACCTGTCCATCGACCTCGACGTTTTGCCAGCGTCCACCGCGCCGGGCGTATCCGCCCCGGCGTCGCTGGGCGTCAGCTACGAGCGCATCCGCGCCATGGCCGTAGCTATTGCGCGAACGGGCAAGCTGGCCCTGGTGGACGTCGTCGAGCTCAACCCCACCTTTGACATAGATAACCGCACCGCCAAAGCAGCGGCGCGGTTAATCGATGACATCGTCACGGCCCACCTCGGGGCCTAGCTCCTACCTCAAAACAGCAGGTGGGCAATCGGCGTGGCGATGAGGATGGTCAGCGCCACGCGCTCAAACCAGATGATGACCAGGTGGGTGAGCTTCACCGGAATCTTGGTAGCCAGGATGCACGGCACCAGCGCGGAGAAGAAGATGATGGCGGAGACTGCCACCACGCCGATGACGAACTTGAGCACCATGCTGTCGCTGCCTGCCACTGCGGTGGCGGGCAGGAACATCTCCGCAATACCCATGGCCGCGCCCTTGCCGGCTTGGACCGGTTCCGGCAGCTGCACTACCCACGCGAATGGGTAAAACAGGTAGCCAATCCACTCGAAGATGGGTGTAAAGCGCGCGAGCAGTAGGCCGATAAGGCCCACCGACATGATGGAAGGCACGATGGCCGCCGCCATGCGCACGCCATCGCGCAGGTTCTCCCAGATGGACTCCCACAAGGACGGCGCGCGCTGCAGTGCCAGCATTGCTTCGCGCCACGCGTTCTTGATACGCGAGCCCTCCACCGGCTTTTCCGGGTCTGGGTGTGCTTCTGCACAGTACTCATCCGGAATGGTGCGCAGCGGCGGAATGCGCACGGTAATGGCCGTCACCACAAAGGTCACGATGAGCGTGACAATAAAGTAGGTGCCCCAGATTTTCATCAGGTCAAGCTGCTTGGCCACAATAACCATGAAGGCCGCAGAGACCGTCGAAAAGCCGGTGGCAATAATGGCCGCCTCGCGCCCGGTATAGCCACCCTTTTGGTAGACGCGGTCCGTCACCAAAATGCCCAGCGAGTACGAGCCCACGAACGAGGCCACCGCGTCAATGGCGGAGCGCCCCGGCGTCTTCCACAGCGGCCGCATGATGGGCTGCATGAGCACGCCAACAAATTCCAGCAGGCCAAAGCCAATGAGAAACGCCAGGAACGCACCACCGATAGGCACGATGAGGCCTACCGGAATCGCGATGGAGTTCCACAGGAACGGCACTAGGTCTTCATCGCCCAGCACCCACGGCAGCGCATCGATGACCATGAGGAAGGAGACCACCGCGCCCACAATGTTGAGCACCGCAAAGACCGCCTGCAGCGCGCTTTCCTTAAACGCCCCGGTGGTAAAGCTGCGCACCGTGCCATAGACGGCAAGGGCAAAGATAATCCACGGCACCAGCGCCGGAATCCCTTCGCGCACCATGGTGACCATGTGGTCCAAAGGAATGGAGCGCTTATCCTGGTACGTCACCGGCAGGAAGAATACGAACGCGCCAATGGCGCTATATAAAAAGAGTTTCCACCGTCCCCCAGGCTGCGGGATCTCCCCGTCATGGCTCTGGTGAGAGGTATAGACAGATTCGGTAGAAGTCACAGTAAAACCGTCCCCTCAAGCTTGCATACAAAAATCAAGCCCGCGTGACAGCCTTACGCGAACATTGGGGATATGTTATCTAAGTAACAGTTCACTGTCTAGATGTTTCCGAGATCCAAGGCACAATGGAGTCATGTCTAACCCCATTCGCGTCGTTGGCGCCGTCTTCCACGACGGCGAGCGGTTCCTCGCCTGCCGCAAGAAACCAGGCAAGCCACTGGAAGGCCACTGGGAATTTCCGGGTGGAAAGATCGAGCCTGGTGAAACCCCTGAGCAAGCCCTAGCTCGTGAAATTCGCGAGGAGCTTAACCTCATCGCCGAGGTCGGCCAGAAAGTGACGACAACAACCTACGAGTACGATTTTGCGACGATTGAGCTAACCACTTTCTACTGCACGCTTGTCGACGGCGACCTACGCCTGACCGATCACGACCGTACAAAATGGGTTACCTCCACAGAGGCCGCGCACCTGACGTGGGCTCCCGCAGATATCCCGGCAGTAGAAGCTATTGCTTCTAGTCACAGCTAAGAAAAGAAAGATTCTTCCTTTCGTATTTTCCTTCTGCCAGCATGCGGCGGATATCCTCCGCCAAACGCACTACCAATTGCGGATCGGATTCCGCCAACGCTGCGATTTCCTGCGTTGCCTTGCCTCCGTTTGTCGTTTGTCCTTCATAGGAGGGGCGCGCCGAGTAGAGATCAAAGTATTTCCGGCTCACGCCATTGACATTCCTAAATTTAGGACCTGGCTGGAATTCATCTCCATACATGACTCCCCTGGCCAGAAGGTTGGAAACCCGAGATATTTCCTCCTTAGGTCCTGTAGCTGGCCATCCTAAACGGATTCCAATTTCGGCGACCAAAAGAATCTCATCTCGTAGCCATTTTGGACTTCTCAATCCAGTCTCCAGTCAACAGGGATAAAAATTTAGACTGCTGGGATTGCACTTCTTAATCGAGTTCAAAGTCTCTGGGGAATGCGAATAATGAAGATCACTGAAGGGCAACACCGTCTGGAGAAAATTTACTTCGCCAATCCTTGAATCAGCCAATTTGCATACCGAAGCCTTTAGAATTTGGTCATTATGAGTACCAACCCTGACTCTTCCCTACCTTTCGGCGTTTACGAGACCCCTATTACGGCCCGAATTCGTGAACGAATGAACGAAACGCTAAGCCAACATCCTGCTGCAGGATTCGGTATTGGAAGAAGCTCCGATGAAGAGGCTCATGGCCGCTATACCTCGGCGGTTTCACAACACATTGGTTCACTTCTAGAGCGACGGCTATACGGTTTAAAGTCACCCGAAGACCGGGTTGCCCTAATCAACAACATCGCGCTTCTACTGGGTGAAGATGAAGAGATTGATTCCGAAGAACTCCTCTACGCCGTATACAACTCCGGGTTGGCAGAGCCTCCTCTGCTTCCGGATGTTTCACTCACCAAGAGTGCACTATTCACCAATGCCCAGGGAGAATCTAGTTTAACCAGCGAAATCGAGAGAGAAATTAAAACTGCTGATTCGGTTGATTTGCTCTGTGCGTTCATCAAGAACTCCGGCATCAGCGTTCTTGATAGACAACTCGAGTACCTTCGCGATAACGAGATCCCTTTCCGGCTACTCACTTCTACCTACTGCGGTGCGTCCGACGCAGCTGCGCTCGAGCGATTGGTTGAAAAGTATCAGGCCGAAGTAAAGATTTGCTATGAGCACAAATCCACTCGCCTTCATGCCAAAGCTTGGCTATTCCGCCGAAAGTCCGGATTCGATACTGCCTTTATCGGCAGTTCCAACCTTTCCCGATCTGCTCTCGTCGATGGTTGGGAGTGGAATGTCCGCGGGTCCAATACCGCGACTCCTGAAGTAATCGATAAGTTCATCAAGACTTTCGATAGCTACTGGCACGACAGTCATTTCAAGACCTTCTACCCAAATCGCGACATGGAGAGACTCGAGCGGTCTCTTCGCGTTGCCAAGGGTGGCGAAAACTCCGGAGCACTTCGCCAACTGGAGTTATCTGGCCTTGAGGTAACTCCTTACCCCTACCAAGAAGAAATGCTCGAGGCGCTACGCTCAGAGCGTGAGGTAAAAGATCGGCATAGGAACCTCCTGGTTGCTGCTACAGGAACAGGAAAGACAGTAGTTGCCGCATTGGATTACCGGAACCTATGCGAACAATGGAAGCGACGCCCTCGGCTGCTTTTCGTTGCACACCGGAAAGAAATTCTTCAACAAGCCCGCCGGACATTCCAGGAAGTGCTTAAAGACGCGGACTTTGGCGAGCTGCTAGTCGACGGCGCTCAGCCTCGCCGCTGGGACTATGCGTTCGCCAGCGTGCAATCTCTCAGCGCTTCCCGTTTACAAAACCTAAATAGCAAGCATTTTGATGCCGTAGTAATCGACGAGTTTCATCACGCACAAGCCCCCACTTATAAAGCACTTTTGGACCACCTCCAGCCACAAGAGCTCCTGGGTTTAACGGCAACACCAGAACGTGGTGATGGCGAAAACGTCCAGAAATACTTTGACTATCGCGTAGCACATGAACTGCGTTTGTGGGATGCCTTGCGTCTACAGCTCTTAGTCCCTATGCATTACTACGGGATTGCCGATGGAACGGACCTTTCCTCATTGACTTGGAGCCGAGGAAAAAAGGACTACAACACCGAAGAGCTCTCCGAGTTTTACATCAAAGCGGGAGAAAAGCGCACCCGCTTCATTGTTAACGAGCTAAACCGGCGCATCTTCGACCTCTCAGATATGAAGGCTATCGGGTTTTGCGTCACGATTGCTCACGCAGAATATATGGCGCAGCAGTTCCAGCAATTCGGAATCCCAGCGCGAGCGGTAACAAGCAATCTCACAGCCACCGGGCGCGCTCAGGCCATTAAAGATCTGGAGACTGGCGACGTCAGAGTCCTGTTCTCTGTAGATATATTTAATGAGGGTGTTGATATTCCTGCTGTAAACACCCTTCTTTTGCTCCGCCCGACACAAAGCCCTGTGGTCTTTCTACAACAACTGGGTCGTGGTCTTCGTCTTTCGCCGGGCAAGGACTCCTGTGTCATTCTCGATTTCATTGGACAGCAGCACGTCGATTTTGATTTTGAGAGAAAGTTCCATGCCTTAACCCGGAAGCGGGGCAAGCGCTTAGCTGAAGAAATTGAGCAGGGCTTCCCCACCACCCCACCGGGTTCGCATATCCAGTTCGACCAAACGACGACCGAGCAGGTTCTTCGAAACGTCAAGAAGGTCTCACGGAATTCCTTACGCAAAGTGCGTGCATTGCTCTCTGAGATTCGAACCACGAATCTCAAAGAGTTCCTTGAGGATTCGAACCTGCAATTAGAGGATATCTACCGGCCATCCAAATATTCATGGACCCGGCTACTTCGAGAAGAAGGGCTACTACAGCAAAACACGGATGAGACCGAATCGTTTTTGCTTAACCGAATTCGGGTCTTCCTTCACGTCAACGATCCACACCGAATCGATGCCTATCTGCGTATCCTTTCCTCCTCAAATCTTCGCTACTCCGACATGGGGCCATCAGACCAGGCCTTCACCCGAATGCTCGTACTCGGATTCTGGGCGAACTCAAATTCTCCACACCCTGGTTCCTATGACGCCGCCCTGACGATTTTGCGCCAGCATCCACAAGTTGCTTGGGAGTTGGAGCAGGTTATGCAACTGAGCAGCGACTCCTCGCGCATCGTTCCACAGCATAGCGATAGTTCAGTTTTGGAAACGCATGCGGATTATTCGTTGGCCGAGCTTATTGGTGCTTTAGAGTCAGGAAGCCTTCAGCAGCTTGTAAACCTGCCACGCGAAGGTGTGAAATATTTTCCCGATATCAACACTGATCTTTTCTTGGTGACGTTTCAAAAGGACGAGCAAGTCAGTGCCTCCACGAATTACCGAGACTATCCAATATCGCCCGATCTGTTGCACTGGGAATCTCAATCAACAACGACTTTGAAATCACAGGCGGCTAAGCGATATATCGGCCATCAGGAGCGTGATGGAAAAATTCTCATTGCTTCGCGCTTTACCAAGAAAAACGAAGTAGGGACAGCGAGCGCATATACCTACCTCGGTGCAGTGGATTATGTTTCCCACCATGGGGAAAAGCCGATCCAGTTTGAGTGGAAGCTCCAGAGGTCAATGCCCAAGGCTCTCTATGCTGCGGGAAGAACGGTGGCTTAAATCTCCGCTCGAGGAATTGAATTCCTCGTTTTCCTGATACTAGGCAGCACTCTCCCTATAGTGATTAGAAACACAATCAATCGAGAGGGTGCTATGAGCCAGACGAGCGAATCGAATTCCGCCCGGCCTGCAGGGGGCAAGCACGACACAGAATCAACCGACCAGACAAAAGTGAAATGGACCCTGGTTGGTCCGGGACTAGTTGCGGCAGCGACGGGTGTCGGCGCAGCCGACCTAGTTGCCACCATGATTGCCGGTCAACGTTATGGCTACGCACTCCTGTGGGCGGTCATTATCGGAACAATTATGAAAATTGTGCTGGTCGAAGGCGTCGGTCGGTATAGCCTTGCTACCGGAAACACTATGTTCCATGGCTGGCGCGAGTTGGGACGGTGGACTTCCTGGTATTTTGCCCCTTATATCGTTATCTGGGGTCTTGTCTACGGTGCTGCATCGATGTCCGGCGCTGGTCTCGCTCTTAGCGCTCTTTTCCCAGGTACCAGCCTAGAAATGTGGGCAATTATTGCCGGAATATCCTGCTTTACTCTAACTTGGCTTGGGCGGTATCAGCTTTTCGAGAAGCTATCAGCCATCTTGGTCGGAATCATGTTTGTCACCGTGGTGGGCATCGCAGCCATTACGGCCCCGAACCTTCCCGAGGTCATCGGCGGTTTGGTACCGCAGATTCCGGATGGCTCCTTCGTCTACGTGTTGTCCATCGCCGGCGGAGTGGGCGGCACAATCACGCTTGCCGCTTATGGCTACTGGCTGAGAGAAAAGGAATGGTACACACCGAAATGGATGCAGGTTATGCGCATGGACAATGCGGTGGCTTACGCAGTTACCGGTATTTTTGTTCTGGCTACACTCGCGCTGGGCGCTGAACTCCTTTACAGCGCCAACGTCGCGGTCTCCGATAATGATCAGGGGCTCGTTGATATGGCGGACGTTCTCGAGGACCGCTACGGAACGTTCATGTCTAAGTTGTTCATCGTCGGGTTCTTCTCCGCCGCATTCTCTTCCTGCCTTGGCGTTTGGAACGGTGTATCCCTGATGTTTGCTGACTACATCGGTCACCTCAAAAAGATTCCGCAAGGCGATCCCCGAACCAGCACTGGTGGAAAGTACTACCGCGCTTACCTCATCTGGCTGACCTTCCCACCAATGCTGCTTTTGCTCCTTGGAAGACCAACCGGACTCATCATCGCCTACGGCGTCCTGGGCGCTTTGTTTATGCCGTTCTTAGGCCTTACGCTTTTGGTCCTGCTGAATACCAAACACACCCCAAAGCAATGGAGAAACGGTTGGATCGTCAACACCTTGATGGCGGTAATCTCCGTTGCCTTCGTTTATCTATGTGTTTCCCAATTGGGTGAAATTCTCTAGCCGAGAAAAAGAGCCTACTTTCCCTGCGGCACTCGCTTCGGCTTGTTCCCCACCCCGGCGTGCGGGTCGCGACCGAATGCCCAGGCAATGATGCCGATGAAGGCGATGGCACCGCAGACGGTGAAGGCGAGGGGGAAGCCGGAGGCGTCGGCAAGCAGGCCAATGAGCATGGGGCCCAAGATTTGGCCAAAGTCTCCGGCCATCTGGAAGGTGGATAGCACCTTGCCGCCGGAGCGGTCATTGCCCACGATGTCGCCCACCGCGGCCTGCTGGGAGGGGTTGATTAGCCCGGAAGAGGCGCCGGCGAAGGCAGAGACGAGCAGGAGGAACCACACGCTGGTGGCCATGCCCATGAGCACCATGAAGATGGCGGAGCCGACGAGGCCGATGAGGATAAGTGGTTTGCGGCCGTGGATATCGGACCACTTACCGGAGAACTGCAACACGATGGCGTTGCCGGCCGCAAAGACTGCGAGCGCCAGGCCGGAGGCGGCCGCGCCATTGTGGAAGATGGAGGCGGCAAAAAGCGGCAGGACGGATACGCGGACGCCCATATTGATCCAGCTATGGGCAAAGTTGGAGGTCAGCACCGCGCGATAAGCGGTATCGCCCCAGGCCTCCTGCAGGCGCATGGGCGGCAGCTTGTCCTTGCTGGCTTGTTTGTGGTTCACGCGAGGCATTTGCCACCAGACGACAAACGCGGCCAGCGCCACGCCCACGCCGTAGATGAAAAATGGCCAGCGGAACCCCAGGAAGGACAGGCTGGCACCAAGAACGGGGCCGGCGACGTTACCGAGCAGAAAGGCAGTGGCATAAGTGGCAGAGCACTTGCCGCGAATCGTCGGCGGGGACATGCGCACGATAAGGCCCATGGCGGAGACGGTGAACATGGTCGAGCCAATGCCGGCCAGGGCGCGCAGGGCCACGATGTGCCAGTAGCTTTGCGCAATGGAGACTAGGCCCGTGGTCACCGCGACGGTCATGAGTCCGATGAGGTAGACGCGGCGCGAGCCGACGCGATCCACAAGCGATCCGGACATGGGCGCGAACATCAGGCGCGAGGCGGCGAAGATGGAGACTACAAGGCCCGCGGCAGCCATGGAAACATCGAAGCTCACCACGAACTGCGGAAGCAGCGGGGCGATGAGGCCGTAGCCCAAAGCGATAATAAAGGCGGCGGTAACCATGACCCAGATTTCGCGTGGAATCTTGGGCGCTTCCTCGAGTTCTACTTCCCCACTGCGTGCATTCATCATATCGGCTGCAACTCTAATCCTTGGCGTCAGCGAAAGCCATTTGCAACTTATGTTCGCACAAGTGTGCGTTTTTGGTGGGTCTGTGTCCGCGCTGGGTTCTAGTGTGATGGCCATGCACAACGTACAAAAGAAGTTTCCCCAGCCCACCGCAATGAACCTGCCCCAATCCGCTTCCGAGATTGCGGCGGACTTGCTCTACCACGAATATGACACCATCAATTCCATCGCCGCCATCATGCACCACCCGCGCTCCCTGGCGCGCCCCACTCCCACCTGGCGCCCACCGATAAAGCAACTGCCGACGCCCGCCGGTGGACCGGGCGGAGAGTATTGCATGAGCATTACTCGCCACCGCGTGGGCGCGCGCGTGAAGGCCCGCGTGCGCGGCTTTGGGCAAGACCGCATTCCGGCCTATCTGATTACCATCCGCATTACCGAGAACTTTGGCCAGCCGGTAGATCCGGCCGTGGCAGAGGGCTGGGTGCGGACGCTCGTGCCGGCAGAGATGGTTGGTGCCGTCCACGAGGTCTCCCGTGGCCCGAACGCCACTTATGTGTGGCTCGTGGATAGCTCCTATCAGCCGGTCCACTCCCCCGAGTCACTCTTCGCCGGTTTCAGCCAAGCCGCCTAGGCGGTCGCTCGCTGGTTTGTTGACTGCGCAGATGCGTCTGGCTCTGCATGCGGGTCAGGAGCGTGGAGCACCTTCCTCATCACTTCGTGGTTGAAAGTCACCGTGTAGTGCCGGGCGATTGCCTTTGGCATAAAGCGCAGGACCAAGCAGGCGATGAGGACGGTAAAGACCTTATCCAGAATGTCCGAGGTAAGGCCTTGCAAGATGATGGCCAGGCGCTCGTCTTGGAAGATCATCTCGTAGAACTTGGTGAGGTTTTCTGGCCCCTTGCGCGGGCGACCGCTGAAGGAAAAGATGAGCACGTACACGCTCATCACGCCGGAGCCGATGCCCATTCCGAGGCCGGAGAAAATAATCCACGACAGCTTGTTGAATACCCCGCGGCGGGCCAGCAGGCCTACTGCGGCACCGATAAAAATGCCTACGGGCGCAAAGGCGAGATCATAGGCAAAGTACACTCCGCCCAATACGGTGGTGGTAAGCCCCGTGGCCATGCCGAGCACGGGACCGGCGATGATGGCGACGATGGCGGTGCCGACGGTGTCGAAGAACATCGGCACCTGCGTGCGCACCGTCAACGAGCCCAATAGCAGGTTGATGGAGGCGCCGAAGATGGGATACAGGAGGATGCAGTTAGGCACCAACCCATGCTGCGAGGAATATAGCAATACCGCCGCCACTAGGAGGAGGACCCAGACGCTGGCGGTCAGGTAGGACTCGAAAGTCACATTCACCGTGGAGTACACCCCAAGGACGGTACAAAACCACGCGGCAAGCGAGAGTGCCACGGCTACTACAACAAGGACGTAGCGCCACGTGGTATCGCGGGTCATTGCCATGGTCTTCTCTTCCTCATAAGGCTTGGTTTAGGGCAGCTTTCCAGCTGCAGGCTGGGAATGTCCTAAAGCCTAATTGGCGGCGCGCGAAAGTAGCAACACGAAAGGGCCCCTAAAACGGGAAAGGCCCAGCCTGGCCGCTGGAGGCGGCGGGGCTGGGCTATGGGAAGGTCGGGATTACTTTTCGTCGGCCTCGGGGGCGTCGGATTCGTCGTCCAGGTCGGCATCGTCGCCGTCGAAGTAGTCCTCGTCTTCGCCGAAGATGTCGTAGACGTCAGGCTCTTCGTAGTCCTCGTCATCAAAGGAGACGAGCTGTGCTTCCCAGTCCAGGGCCTGCTCGGAGACGAGGCCTAGGACATCAAAGAGGCGATCGAAGTCGGTGTAGGTGCCAAGCTCAAGGGCCTCGGCGGGAACCTCCACGATGGGGACATCATCAAACTCGGCGTTATCGAAGAGGGCGAGGCGGTCAGCCTCGTCGAGGTCCTCATCCTCTTCGTCCACTTCCCAGGCGAGGGCGACTGCCTCATCCTCCATGTCATCGAGATCGTCTTCGTCGAAGTCGAAGGCAAGGAAGCGCACGATAGCGGACGGAACGCCGTCGATGGTTTCCACGAGCACGCGCAGCTCCGAGTCATTGGCCACTTCGGCCACGACGAGGTGCGGGTTGAGCTCATCTTGGGCAAATTCTAGTTCCGCGATGCGCTCATCGGTGCCCTCCAGCAGGTCCCGCAGAACGGTGACCACCTGGTCGGTAGCGATGTGGCGGGACACCGCCTCCACGGCATCATCTACAGAGAAGGCGACGGAGACGAGGACTGCCTCAAATTCCTCATCGTCTTCATCAACATCCGCCGCGGCAATGTAGACGTTCGCGGCGGGGAGAAGCGGATCGATTTCAATAAATTGGATTTCCAGATCAGAAGTGATTGGAACGAACATGACGTCATCGTTGACGCGGGACTCGATGCCCTCGGCATCCAATGCAGAAGCAATATCTTCGAAAAAGCTCATGGTGGTTTAAAATCCATCCTTCGGAAGCAGAGGTTCCCACGGTAGGCAAGCCGCCGCCCGCGGTCACTGTGGAGTCTACCGTTATTCCCACCCGGATGGTTGGAAGCCCAAAGATCTCACCAGCTCCGGGCGCCCACTTCCCCACTCCAACATGTGGTATCCCTCCCAGGCTTGTCGCTTGAGCTCGTGCGGGGCGTGCTCAATATAGGCCTCGGCATCGAAGATCATGGTGGCGCGGTGAGTGGATCCGTAGCGCGGCCAGCTCATCTCCGGGCGGCCGCCGTGGATAAAGGCGGACCAGTGTTGCTGCATGGTGGCGGTAAGTTCCTCCATCTCCGCGCGCGAGCCCCAATTGGTCAGGAAAGACGCGCGCGAGGAATAAGGGTCACCGAAGACATTGCCGAGCTCCATCGAATGCATCGCGCCGAGGCCGAGCCACTTGAGCACGGCAGAGGCGAAGTCGAAGCGATACATCCACGTTGGCGCCACTTTTGCATGGGCGGTGGCGATGCGGGTGGAGGGTGCCCAAAAGAGGGCGTCGGCAAGCAGGTGCGCAAAGTCCTCCCGGGCCACCGCGCCGTCATAGGCGGCGACGACCTCGGGGGCGTGCTGGGGATCGAAGGAAGCCAGAAGGCGCAAGGCGGCGCGCTCACGGGAGCTTTGCCGCTGGAAGAGGAATTTACCAAAGCTAGCCTCGTCCGAGTTTGTGCCGATGAGCAGCGGAATCTGGTGCTGGTTCCCGTTTTCAAAGGCGGCGATGGGGTGTTCCGGAATGAGCTCATCATCCACCGTGGGCGCGTAGCAGGAATTAAGGTGAATGAGCTCGCCGGCCCGCCACATCATGGATTGGCCCGAGCGCACCAGATCGGCAAAGTTTTCCTGGCGCAGGTCCTCCACCGAGGTGCGCCGGGGCAAGGCCAGGCGGTGAACCAGCTCGCGCGCCCACAAGGTGGACTGGGCGCGGGAATGGATCATCGCAATCGGTGGGGACTGGGCGATGGCGCGGTGGAAGAGGCCCTCCGCGGCCGGGCTCGTCATAAGGGTGAGGACCGCCGCGCCGCCGGCCGATTCGCCCATGAGGGTGACGGAATCAGGATCGCCGCCAAAGGCCGCGATATTGTCGCGCACCCATTGCAGCGCCAGGATCTGATCGGCCACCGCCGGGTTAGCGCTGCAGTCCCCGCCCAGGCTGCGCAGATCCAAATAGCCCAGGGAGTTGAGGCGGAAGTTAATGGATACGTAGACCACGTCCATGCGGGTGGCTAACTCAAAGCCGCGGAGCATAAGCATGTGGGACGAGCCCATTATGAAGCTGCCGCCGTGTAGGTAGACCACCACGGGAAGCTTCTCTTCGGTGCGCGGGCGCACGATGTCGAGGTGCAGACAGTCCTCGGAGCCGATAATGCGGTCGGTCCAGGAATACGTGGTCTGCGGGGCCGGTGGGCCGAACTGGCTGCAATCGCGCACGCCCTCCCAAGCCGGTGCGGGCTGCGGGGCGCGGAAGCGGTTGTCCCCGGCGGTGGTATCGCCGAAGGGGATGCCGCGCCAAGTGAGCACCGGCCCGGCGCTAATGGGGCGATCGGTGCGCAGGTCCTCCTCTATAACGCCGCGCACCCACCCGGAGGTGGTGCGCACGGTGAGCTCATCTGCCAAGGCGTTTTGGGCCTCTTCATGCGCGCGGCGGGCGCGTTCGTGGGCCTGCTCCGCTTTCAGGCGCGCCGCCGCGGAAGACTCCTCCAGAGGGAAACCCTCGGAGTCGCGGTTGTTCTCGTGCGGCGTAACCATGCCCTCTAGCTTAGGTGCCCTGCACGCCCTCGGCGATCTCTTTGCGGCGCGACGGCGTATTAATAGAGCCTTTACTATGCTGGGCGCAGATAAGTTTTAGCGAAAGAAAAGGACACATGGGTTTCTTTACTAAAGACAAGAAGGACAACTCCGCCGAGGTCGACACCGTCGATACCTATGACATCGATCCGGAAGATACCAACCGCTTTACCTCCGCGCTCCTCAATTCCCTGGACCGCGCAGTAGCCGTGCAGTCCGGTGTCATCATCAAGTACGTCGACAACCTGAAAAAGCGCAATAAGGACGCGAGCCCGCAGCAGCTGCAAGAACTCATTGACAAGCACTTCCTCAATATCACCTCCGGCACCGGTGCGGCCGCGGGCGCTTCCGCTGCCATCCCTGGTGTCGGTTTGGTAACCGGCGCAGCTACCATCGCCGGCGAATCCGTAGTCTTCTTGGAGGCGGCCGCGTGGTACATCTTGGCTTCGGCCTACCTGCGTGGCGATGACATCAAGTCCCCCGAGCGCCGCCGCGCCCTTGTACTTTTGGTGCTGACCGGTTCGAAGGGCTCCGCGTTGGTGGATACCTTTGTAGGCGATCTCAATAGTGTGGCGGGCATGCGCTCGGCCGCAAGCCTCTCCCGCTTCTCCGGCCCGACGCTATCTGGCATTAACGGCCGCCTAACCAAGCTTTTTACCAAGCAAATCACCAAGCGCCTGAAGTGGGCGTGGATCGGCAAGCTCATGCCCATGGGCATCGGCGCCGTGCTCGGCACTACCGCCAACCGCAAGCTGGCCAAGCAGGTCATCGAGCACGCCGGCGAGCAGCTTTCTCCCCTCACCCAAGCCTAGGGGTAGCCGGGAACCGATAAGTGGGGCAATTGATACCCCTAACATAGTGAGTTTAGGGGTATGACCCGTATCATGTAGGCAGACTCTTTGGCGAGTGACGCATGCGCTCGTGCAAAGGCCGCACTAAAGTCGAATAAACGACCATTTTAAAGCAGAGAAATGAGGCGAATACCTGCCGTGAGCACATCGAATATCTTCGGCCCCAATGCGTGGCTGATAGACGAGCAGTTCCAGCAGTACTCCAAGGACCCTAACTCCGTAGATAAGGAGTGGCGCGACTACTTCGAGGCAAACGGCGCGCCTAAGTCTAAGGCCCCAGCCAAGGAGGCCGCGAAGAAGCCGTCTAAGCCTGCCGCGAAGAAGACTGAGGGTACTACTACCGCCCGCAAGCAGGAGGCCCGCGAGACTAACGTGGATAAATCCGTGGCCAAGGCGCAGGAAAAGTCCGCTAAGGCCAAGCAGTCCGTGAAGAAGTCCGAGTCCCCGCTCGACCGCATCGCGGATTATAAGGGCGGCGAGGAGCGCCAGCTCAAGGGCATGTTCAAGGCCATTGCGAAGAACATGGAAGAATCCCTGGAGATTCCTACCGCTACCACCGTGCGCGATATGCCGGTCAAGCTCATGTGGGAAAACCGCTCCATGATCAATGACCACCTCAAGCGCACCCGCGGTGGCAAGATCTCCTTTACCCACATCATCGGCTACGCCATGGTTAAGGCCGTTCAGCTGCACCCAGACATGAACGTGCGCTACGAGGAAAAGGATGGCAAGCCATATGTCATCCAGCCGGAGCACATTAACCTGGGCCTGGCCATTGACCTGCCGCAGAAGGATGGTTCCCGCGCATTGGTCGTCGCCGCCATCAAGGAGTGCGAGACCAAGTCCTTCTCCGAGTTCGTTGAGGCCTACGAGGACATCGTTACCCGTTCTCGCAAGAACAAGCTCACCATGGATGATTTCTCTGGTGTGACCATTAACCTCACCAACCCAGGCGGCATCGGCACCCGCCACTCCATCGCCCGCCTGACTAAGGGCGCCGGCTCCATCATCGGCGTGGGCTCTATGGATTACCCGGCCGAGTTCGCTGGCGCTTCCGCGGACCGCTTGGCGGACCTGGGCGTCGGCCGCCTGGTTACCCTGACCTCCACCTATGACCACCGCGTCATCCAGGGTGCAGAGTCCGGCGAATTCTTGCGCACCATTGGCCAGCTGCTTGTCGACGGCGCCTTTTGGGACGACCTCTTCTCCTCCATGGGCGTGCCTTATGAGCCGTTCCGTTGGGCACAGGACGTGCCGAACTCCGGCGTGGACAAGAACACCCGCGTCATGCAGCTCATCGAGTCCTACCGCTCCCGCGGCCACCTGCTGGCCGATACCAACCCGCTGGGCTGGGTACAGCCGGGCCTGCCTAACCCGGACCACCGCGACCTCGACATCGCGACCCACGGCCTGACCATCTGGGACTTGGACCGCACCTTCAATGTCGGTGGCTTTGGCGGCAAGGAGCAGATGACCCTGCGCGAGGTGCTCTCTCGCCTGCGCGCCGCCTACACCTTGAAGGTCGGCTCCGAATACACCCACATCCTGGACCGCGATGAGCGCGGCTGGCTGCAGGACCGCCTGGAGGCGGGTATGCCGAAGCCGACCAACGCGGAGCAGAAGTACATCCTGCAGAAGGTCAATGCCGCCGAAGCATTCGAGAACTTCCTGCAGACCAAGTACGTGGGCCAGAAGCGCTTCTCCCTCGAGGGCGCCGAGACCCTTATCCCGCTGCTGGATTCCATCATTGATACCGCCGCCGGCCAGGATCTGGACGAGGTCGTCATCGGCATGCCGCACCGCGGCCGCCTGAACGTCCTTTTCAATATCGTGGGCAAGCCACTGGCCGATATCTTCGGCGAGTTCGACGGCAACTACAAGGGCGGCCAGCTCGGCGGCTCTGGTGACGTGAAGTACCACCTGGGTTCCGAGGGCCACCACCTGCAGATGTTTGGCGATGGAGAAATCAAGGTCACCCTTGCTGCCAACCCATCCCACCTCGAGGCCGTGGATCCGGTCATGGAGGGCATCGCCCGCGCTAAGCAGGACATCTTGGACAAGGGCCCAGAGGGCCACACCGTTGTTCCGGTCATGCTCCATGGTGATGCTTCCTTCACCGGCCTGGGCATTGTTCAGGAGACCATCAACCTGTCTCAGCTGCGCGGTTACACTAACGGCGGCACCGTCCACATCGTGGTTAACAACCAGGTGGGCTTCACCACCACCCCGGACTCCGGCCGCTCTACCCACTACGCCACCGACCTGGCCAAGGGCTTCGACTGCCCGGTCTTCCACGTCAACGGCGATGACCCAGAGGCAGTTGTCTGGGTTGGTCAGATGGCAGCCGAGTACCGCCGCCAGTTTGGCAAGGACGTCTTCATTGACCTCATGGTCTACCGCCTGCGCGGTCACAACGAGGCCGATGACCCGTCCATGACCCAGCCAGAGCTCTACTCCGTCATCGACGAGCACAAGGCAGTGCGCGAGCACTACACCAACGACCTCATCGGCCGTGGTGACCTTTCCGCTGAGGACGCCGAGGCAGCCGCTCGCGACTTCCACGACCAGATGGAATCCGTCTTTGCTGAGCACAAGGAAGCCGGCAAGGCTCGCCCGAAGGAACAGACTGGTATCACCTCCTCCCAGGAGCTCACCCGCGGCCTGGATACCTCGATTACCGCCGAGGAACTCGCTGAGCTGGGTGCCGCCTATGGCAACCCACCAGAGGACTTCGAATACCACAAGCGCGTGGGCAAGGTAGCCAAGGAGCGCGAGAAGTCCTCCCGCGAGGGCGGCATCGACTGGGGCTGGGGCGAGCTCATCGCCTTCGGTTCCCTGGCCGGCGAAGGCAAGGTCGTCCGCCTGGCCGGTGAGGATTCCCGCCGCGGCACCTTCACCCAGCGCCACGCCGTCACCTTCGACCCGCGCAACGGCAACGAGTACAACCCGATGCACGCCATCGCCACCTCCAAGGGCAACGGCGGCAAGTTCATGGTTTATAACTCCGCGCTGACCGAGTTCGCTGGAATGGGCTTCGAGTACGGTTACACCGTGGGCAACCCAGACGCCCTCGTGGCCTGGGAGGCACAGTTCGGTGACTTCGCCAACGGCGCCCAGACCATCATCGACGAGTACATCTCCTCCGGTGAGGCTAAGTGGGGTCAGCTGTCCAGCCTGGTGCTCCTCCTGCCACACGGCTATGAGGGCCAGGGCCCGGACCACTCCTCCGCCCGCATCGAGCGCTACCTACAGCTGTGCGCTGAGGGCTCCATGACCGTGGCTCAGCCTTCCACCCCGGCTAGCCACTTCCACCTGCTGCGCCGCCAGGCACTCGGTGAGATGAAGCGCCCGCTGGTCGTCTTCACCCCGAAGTCCATGCTGCGTAACAAGGCGGCCACCTCCGCCGTGGAAGACTTCACCGAGGTCAAGCGCTTCCAGTCCGTTATCAATGACCCGAACTACGTCGACATCGACGGCAATAAGGTCGGCGATACCGACAAGGTCAAGACCATCATGCTGGTCTCCGGCAAGCTGTACTGGGATCTGGAGAAGAAGCGTGAGGCCGATGGTCGCGATGACATCGCCATCGTCCGCGTGGAAATGCTCCACCCGATTCCGTTCAACCGCCTGCGCGAGGCATTCGAGGCTTACCCGAATGCCACCCAGGTTCGCTTCGTTCAGGACGAGCCGGCCAACCAGGGCCCATGGCCGTTCTACAACGAGCACCTGCGCACCCTGATTCCGGATATGCCGGAGCTGGTTCGCGTTTCCCGCCGTGCTCAGTCCTCGACTGCCACCGGTAACGCCAAGGTGCACCAGATTGAGCAGAAGAACCTGCTGGAAGAGGCCTTCGACATCTAGTCGCCTCTGCCCCGTTTAAACCCCAGTGAGGACCTCCTCACTGGGGTTTATTCATGCCGACACCAGCATTAGTAAAGCTTCTGTTCTTGCTTCTGCCGGAGCACTTCCTCGGCGTTCTTGCCCTCTCACGTCTTTTCTCATCTCCGATTCCTTCGCGCTCACCAGCGGAACACTATTGTCTTGGCGGTCGCTTTCCCATGAGCGCCAAGGGAGCGGGTTAAGAATTAGCGCGCTTACTCGATATGTCCAATCGTGTCGCGGATGCTTGTCACTCAAACCCGGGAGCAATGAAAAGCACTAGCGTCGGTATTCACCGGCCCAGAATGGTTCCATATCGAGTCACACGTGTCCTTGATCCTGTGGAGGTGTAGGTCTGCCGGTTGCTAACCATCAGGAGCTCCAAGTTGCCAACAAGCCCGGGAAGCTCAAACAAACCTGCCAACGTTCGAATATTAAGAACCAGTGAGATTCGACCCGCCGGAAGAATCGGAGTCGCCTTCTTCATGGGCGATGTCGCCACCGGAGGAATTCATCCAGGAGCGTACGACCTTCTCCGCGCTGGAGTCGTCGTTTTCTACCTCTTCGACCATGTCAGAGAGGTCTTTTTGGGTAATGAACTTAGTCAGCGAGGCCACGGCTTGGCGCTCTTCGCGGTCGAAAAGATCGTCTTGATAGAGCACCACGAAATTTTCTGGCAACTCGGGCTCAGCGTCCTCGCAGCCGCTGGCACCGGAAGGCTCGACCGTGGTGGTATCCGTGGGCAAGCTCGACATGAGCGCAATGTGGGTGCGGGCCAGGTAGTCCTCACCCCCGGGCTCAGAGGATTTCTGTGCCTTTTTGTAATCCTTAGAAATCGCCCGCGCCTCACCGGGGTTAAGGATATTGAGGAACGCGCCGGTGCAGCCCACATAGAAATTGCCGCCCGGGTTCATGGAACGCCCACCCTTGGTGTCTTGGAAGATGTCTTCCTTCACAATGGACGCCTCGCGGCCCTGCCCCATCAGCTCCTGGCGGAAGATTTCCGCAAGGACAAGCTGGTCGGTCTCATTGGTATCCACCAAAATGCCAATGGGCTCGCTCTGGGGACTCTCGGCAAAGGGGTTGGTATCGAACTGGGAAGAGCAGCCGGAAAGCAGCGTTGCGGACAGCACCACACCGACAATGGCGCGGGCGGGACGGGCAAAGCTGCGCATAGCGATACTCTTCTCCTTTTTGGTTAGCGGCGCGTGAGCGTCTAGCTGATTCTACACCGAGGGCGTGTTTACCTCCTGTTGCGGCGTGACTAAGATGGCAAGGGTTATGTCTAGCGTTATTACTGAATCCGCCGTACGCGAGGCACTCTCCCGCGTCGAAGACCCCGAAATCGGCCGCCCCATCACCGAACTCAACATGGTGAAGTCCGTTACCGTCACCGGTAATGACGTGGCCGTGGAAATCTACCTCACCATCGCTGGCTGCCCCATGAAATCCACCATCGAGTCCAATACCCGCGCTGCGGTAGAGGATATCGAGGGCGTTGGAAACGTCACGGTGACGATGGAAGCCATGAGCGACGAGCAGCGCCGCGAGCTGAAGAAGAAGCTGCGCGGTGGCCAAGCCGAGCCGGAAATCCCGTTTGCTAAGCCAGATTCCACCACTCGCGTTTTCGCGGTGGCCTCCGGTAAGGGCGGCGTAGGCAAGTCCTCCATGACCGTCAACCTTGCCGCGGCATTGGTCCAGAAGGGCCTCAAGGTTGGCATCGTGGACGCCGATATTTACGGCCACTCCGTACCCAACCTGCTGGGCTGCACCGACGGCCCCACCGTGCTCGATGATGAGATGCTGCTGCCGCCGATTTCTCATGGCATTAAGCACATTTCCATCGGTCAGTTTGTGGAGGGTAATGCCCCGGTAGTCTGGCGCGGGCCTATGCTCCACCGCGCTCTGCAGCAATTCCTGGCTGACGTTTTTTGGGGCGACCTCGACGTCCTGCTCTTGGATTTGCCACCGGGCACTGGCGACGTCGCCCTGTCCGTAGCCCAGCTCATTCCCAATGCAGAGCTACTCATTGTCACCACCCCGCAAGCCGCGGCCGCCGAGGTGGCAGAGCGCGCCGGTTCCATCTCCCAGCAGACCCGCCAGCGCGTGGCCGGCGTAATTGAAAACATGGGTGCCATGGTGATGCCGGATGGCTCCACCATGGATGTCTTTGGCACCGGCGGCGGACAGATTGTGGCCGATCGCCTAGGCGTCATCTTGGGCCATGAGGTGCCGCTGCTGGCTTCCGTGCCGCTGGATCCCACCTTGCGCAGCGGTGGCGATGCCGGCACGCCGATTGTCCTCGATTCCCCCGAGTCCCCCGCCGCCCAACAGATCCAGACGGTGGCCGATAAGCTTGCCATCCGCTCCGATTCCCTGGTGGGCAAAAACCTCAACTTGGGCGTGAACTAACGCCTTAGGTTACATCGCCCCACAAGCCGCCGCCGGTGGATTCTTCCCCATCGCGCGGCGGCTTTTTCTCTGGCGTGGGCTGCTCCGTCGGCTGGGAGGCTTCGGTGTGTTGCTGCGGCTGAGACTGCGGCTGGGGCTCTGGCTGCGGCTGCTCGGCATAGACCTGGGAGTAGTCGAAGCTCGGGCGGCGCTGCTGCTGCGGTTGAGGCTGCGGCTGCTCCTCCGGCTCCTGTGGAGCGGTAGCGGTCTTGACGTTTTCTGCCATTTTCTTGGGGTTGAAATCGTCCCAGGCGGAATCGTCGCCGTCGAAAAGCGCCTTGGTGATTGCGCCCTTCGGGCCGAGGCGCGTCCACTGGGCGGCTTGGGTGAGCGGGCCGCGGATATCATCGAATTCCGAAGTAATCGACCCCATCTCGCCATTGAGCTCCGCTTTGGCGTTATTGATGGCCTTGCGCGCCGCGTAGATGGCCGCGCGCACGTCCTTAATCACCTCGGGCATGCGCTCCGGGCCGATGACGATGATGCCCAAGAGTACGATGACGAAAATCTCGGGCCAACCAATGGAAGAAAACACGGTTAAATACTAGTCCCTCACTCTTAGCCGCGCTGATTGTGCTTGATTGCGCGAACCACCATCTCCACCTTGTCCAAAAAATCCTGCTGCGGCCGGTGCACGGGCGTTGCCGCATCCGGCCCGGGCGCAACCTCTTCGGTGGCAATGCCCGCGAGCTTTGCCAGCAGGGATTGCGGCGCCTTGACCTTAGCGGAATCCGCGCAGTGGCGAACCCACTCTGAGGCATGGCGCTGCTGATGTACATCCGCGCGGCACTCGGCGCAGTGCACCAAGTGGATGCGCACGCGGTGCATGAATTTCGGCTCCATCTCCCCGTCTACGAAGGCAACGACAGCCTCTGGGCCAAGGTGCCCGATGGTATCGCTGCGCCGCGCCTTGGCTTTCGCCTTATCGCGGGCTTTGGCCTGGGCGGCATCGAATCCGCCGCGCACGCTCAGCGTGGACACGGTCCGGCGTCCTCGCAGCGAGTCCATCGACACCCTCCTCCACTAGTTGCTTGGCCTTCCGTAACACGGAAAGTCCCCGCCGGCAGCGGGGACTATGCAGTTTCTTTAAAGTTTAGCGCGCGGTGCTTTAACGCGTGCGCAGCAGCATGCGGGTTTCCGCATTGGTTTGCGCCTCTTTTTCGAGCGCCGCGCGCAGTTGGGAACGGCCGCGGTGGATGCGGGAGCGCACCGTACCCATCTTGACGCCCAGGGTCTCCGCAATCTCGTCATAGCTCATACCAACCACATCACACAGCACCACGGCCACGCGGAAATCGGGAGCCAGGCCATCGAGCGCGGATTGCAGCGCTGGGTCCAGGTTGGCCACGGTATAGGCCTGCTCCGGCGTCATATCCGTGCCGGGCACGCGCTCATAATCCTCCGGCAGGGCCTCCATGCGGATCTTGGAGCGATGGCGGACCATGTCCAAGAAGAGGTTGGTGGTAATACGGTGCAGCCAGCCTTCAAACGTACCCGCCTGGTATTTATCCAGGGAGCGGAAGACACGCATGAAGGTTTCCTGAGTGAGGTCTTCTGCATCGTGCTGGTTGCCGGAGAGGCGATACGCCAAGCGGTAGACGCCATCGGCATGCTCGGCCACCAGGTCACCCCAGGCGGGCATGTCGGCTTCACCGGCATCGAACGCCGCGGTACCGGTCAACTCCACCTCAGGGGTGGCGGGCTGAAGGGATTCGGCATCGCGCTTCGTTGTTGTCATGCATGTCATCTTTCTACACTTCAAGGTGAAACTCCAGCCACAGTGCTGATAATTTCCTGTGAGTCCGTCACATTATCCCCACCCACCACAACCTCGCTGGCTAGGCGCGTTTTTGCCACATTTGCGGGCACTTTTCCCTAAGGTTTATTACGTGACTACTACCGCATATGAAGCACTGCGTTCTTATATCGAGACCACCAGCGAGCCCTCCGCGGCCCTGCGTGGCGCGCGCGACCACGCCGATGAGTACGGTCTGCCCGTTCCAGATGAATCAACGGGCCAGCTGCTCACCACGCTGACGGCCGCCTCGTCCGGCTCTACCGAACGCCCCCAGTCCGTGGCGATCACCCCGGCCGCCAATGTGGTAGGCCTCTACCTGCTTGCCGGCATGCCCGATAATGGCATCTTGACCTGCATCGACCCCGAGGCGGAGCACCAGCGCAGCGCCAAGACCGCCTTCCGCGAGGCGGGCTATGCACCTTCACGCGGCCGCTTCCTGCCGTCTCGCCCACTCGAGGTCATGGGCCGGCTGGCTAATGATGCCTACCAGGTCATCTACGCCGACGTCGCCGCGCTCGAGCTCCCCGCCATCATCAAGGCCGCGTGGCCACTGCTGCACCAAGGCGGCACCCTGGTCCTGGCTAATTCTTTGCTCGATGGCACGCTTGCCGACGCCTCCCGGACCGACCGCGACACCGCCGCTGCCCGCGAAGCAGACGAGTACCTGCGCGAGCTCGAGGGCGCGAACGTCACCCGCTTGCCACTGGGGTCCGGGCTCACCGTTGTAACGAAGCTTTAGACCTTCTGGTTTTTGCCGACGACAACCACGCCGCCGTCAGAAACCTTGAAGCGCTCCTCATCGCGCTCGCGGTCCACGCCGATAATTGCGCCATCGCTGACGACGACGTTCTTATCGAGGATCGCGCGGCGCACCACGGCACCCCGTCCGATGCGCACGCCCGGCAGGATGACCGATCCTTCGACCGTGGCGCCATCGGCCACGTGGACGTCAGACGCCAGCACGGAATTGCGCACCGTGCCGCCGGAGACGATGCAACCCGGCGCCACCATCGAGGACTGCGCGATGCCATTTTGCACGAACTTCGCCGGTGGGAAATTGGAGTCATCCGTGGAGTGAATCGGCCAATTCCGGTTATAGAGGTTGAAGATCGGGTGCACCGAAATCATGTCCATGTGCGCTTCATAGAAGGAATCGATGGTGCCCACGTCGCGCCAGTAGCCGTGATCGCGCTCGGTAGATCCCGGCACCTCATTGGCCATGAAGTCATAGACGTGTGCCTGCCCGCGCTCCACAAAGTACGGAATAATATCGCCGCCCATATCGTGGGCGGAGTCCTCGTTCTTTTCGTCCTCCAAGAGGGCGTCAATAAGCGCCTGCGCCGTAAAGACATAGTTGCCCATCGAGGCATAGCTCATATTCGGATCATCCGGCGTAGCCGGTGGGTCCGCAGGCTTTTCCACGAACTCCGTGATGGTTCCCATGCCGTCGGCCTGGATGCATCCGAACGCCGTTGCCTCCGAGCGCGGCACGCGAATGCCGGCCACCGAGCAATCTAGCCCTGTGGCGATGTGCTCTTCTACCATCTGCGCCGGATCCATGCGGTAGACGTGGTCTGCGCCGAAAACGATGACGTAGTCCGGCTTCTCGTCATAGATGAGGTTAAGCGACTGCACAATGGCATCCGCCGAACCGTTGTACCACCGCTTGCCGCGGCGCTGCTGGGCAGGCACCGAGGCAATGTACTGCGGCGTCGGCCCCGCCAAATTCCATGCCTGGGAAATGTGGCGGTCTAGGGAGTGGGATTTGTACTGCGTCAGCACCGCAATCTTGAGGTAGCCGGCGTTGACCAGATTGGACAGGACAAAATCAATGAGGCGGTAGGACCCGCCAAAAGGCACGGCGGGCTTAGCGCGGTCTTCGGTCAGGGGAAAAAGGCGCTTTCCCTCGCCGCCGGCTAGGACGATGGCTAGGACATTTGGCAGGCTTCTCACGTTTCCAAACCTAACCGCAAATCCCACATTTCGCAGCAGATATATGCACATTTCTACCCCCATCCCGTATTTCTGCACGCGGCACCAGAGATACGTATTCTGGGTGGGCATGAGAGCCGGAATCTTTTCCAAAGAATACCCGCCGGAAATCTACGGCGGGGCCGGAGTTCACGTAGCTGAACTCACCCGTTTTATGCGCGATATCATCGATGTCTCCGTGCACTGCATGGGCTCCCCGCGCGAAGAAGAAGACGTCTTTGTCCACGGCGTAGACCCCGCACTCGAGGGTGCCAATGGCGCGCTTAAGACCTTGTCCACCGGGCTTCGCATGGCCGATGCCGCCTCTGATATCGACATCGCCCATTCCCACACGTGGTACACGGGCCTCGCCGGCCATCTTTCCGCCCAGCTCTACGATATTCCGCACGTGGTCACCGCCCACTCGCTGGAGCCGCACCGCCCGTGGAAGCGCGAGCAGCTCGGCGGCGGCTATGACGTTTCCTCTTGGTCTGAGAAGAACGCCATGGAATATGCCGACGCCGTCATCGCCGTCTCCGCCGGCATGAAGGACTCCATCCTGGATGCCTACCCGCGCATCGACGCCTCCAAAGTCCACGTCGTCCTCAACGGCATCGACACCGAGCTGTGGCAGCCGCGAGAGGGGGATGTGTTGGACAAGCTGGGCGTCGATAAGCAACGCCCCATCGTTGCCTTTGTCGGCCGCATTACCCGGCAAAAAGGCGTAAAGCACCTGTTGCAGGCGGCGCAGAAATTCGACCCGGATATCCAGCTGGTGCTGTGTGCTGGCGCGCCCGATACGCCCGAAATCGCGGCGGAGACCGAGGCGCTGGTAGATGAGCTGCGCGCCCAGCGCGATGGCATTTTCTGGGTCAAGGACATGCTCCCGCGCAACGAGGTCCAGCAGATTTACTCCGGCGCAGATGTGTTTGTCTGCCCGTCCATCTACGAGCCGCTCGGCATCGTCAACCTGGAAGCTATGGCCTGCGGCACGGCCGTCGTCGCCTCCAACGTAGGCGGCATTCCAGAGGTCGTGGTCGATGGCGAGACCGGTGTGCTGGTGCCCTACGACGCCGCCGCTACCGCCGCCTTCGAAGCCGACCTCGCCGCCGCCGTCAATGACATCGCCGCCAATAAAGAGCGCGCCGCCAATTTTGGCCGCGCCGGCCGCGAGCGCGCCATCCGCGATTTCTCTTGGGCTACCATTGCCGCCCAGACCGTCGATATCTACCGCAGCTTGATTTAAGGAAGGATAGCCGTGACAACTCACCGCCCCGAACTGCATTTTGTCCCCGAAGACGGCGTCCTCGACGCCCCCGCTGGTATCCTGCGCGACGGCGATACCTGGCACCTGTTCTACCAGTACCGCCCCACCGCGGACTCCCCTGCCCGCTGGGGACACACCTACTCCGAAGAGTCTCCCTTTGACTGGTTGGACTGCGACGATGTCCTCGCGCCCGTTGGCGGCGAGCTCTCCCTGCGCGCAGGTTCCGTAGCCCAAGGCCCGGACGATATCCACCTCTACTTCACCTCCGTGACCGCCGCCGGTATCGCCGTTCACCTCGCCCGCTACGCCGACGTGGACGAAATCTGCGAGGTCTCCGATGACCCCCAGGCCCTCGACGCGAATGTCGTACGATTCGGCGAAGTCGTAGGCAATACCCGCAACTTCGATCACTTCCGCTCCCCCTCCGTGGTGCCCGATTGGGCCTCCGAGGACCGCGATGACGGCCACGACGGTTGGCTCATGCTCGCGCTCACCGGCCACTCCGACGCCCCGGTTCCCGTCATCCTCGAATCGGCCGATGGCGTGTCTTGGCGGCTGCGCGGCAGCCTCAAGTTCGACGGCGACCCTGGCTTCCTCGAAGGCGAGGTCCCCGCTACCTCGCCCATCCCGCCGGTCGTCTCGCCGCGCTTGGTCCGCCTGCGCGATGAGGTCGACGGCAATATCTACGACGTCCTCTTCGTCACCCTAGAGCGCGGCGGCCGCGACGTCTCCGGCTACCTCGTCGGCCGGCTGGAGGGCACTACTTTTACCGTGGTCTCCGGCTTCCGCCGCGTAGACTTCGGCCACGACTTCTCCCGTCCGCGCAATACCAATACGACCACCGGCACTCTCACCCCAGAGCAGCGCTACGAGCGGGCCGTCATCGTCGGCCTCCTCAACGGCAACGGCCGCGGCGACGACGCCACCAAGCACGCTTCCTGGGAGGCCGAAGGCTGGGCCAATGCCCTGTCCCTGCCCCGCCGAGTCACCCTCGAGGGCGGCGTCCTCTACCAAGCACCCGCCCGCGGCCTGCCCGATGCCGTCAAGCTCTCCGATTACGCCCGTTCCTGGACCGGCGTCATGGAGGTCCCTTCCGGTTCCTGTGTGACTGTCACGCTTCTCGACGGCGCCGGTGACCCCGCCGCCACCATCTGCCACTCCGGCGATGACATCAGCCTCGATCGCTCCATGAACAAGGCCTTCGACCACTGTTTCGCCGATTCCGAGCCCGCCACCGCCACGCTTGCCGAAGGCGACTCCGATACCCTCACCATCATCCAAGACGGCTCCACCGTTGAGGTATTCGTCGACGGCGGTCTCATCGCCATGGCCTCCCGCGTCTACTTCGAAGGCGGCTGCTCCGGCCTGCGAGTCGAGACTTCCGGCGATGCCGTCATCGAACAGGACTGGCAGCGCTCCGGCTCCAAGCTTTAATCCGCCAGGCTCTCAACGCCGGCCTGCCCCTCCTCACCTAACCCGTCCCTCCCCTGCCC
>NZ_JAKRNC010000005.1:0-137340 GCF_022347345.1 Corynebacterium sp. ACRPJ | reverse complement strand
GTCAATAGCTGCAGGGAAACGCCCGGTCCCATTCCGAACCCGGAAGCTAAGCCTGCACACGCTGATGGTACTGCAACCGGGAGGTTGTGGGAGAGTAAGTCACCGCCGACACCAAACAACAATAGATAATTTAATAACCCAAGAAAGGGAAGAGGACGGACAAGCGCCGTCCTCTTCCCTTTTTCCCCGTTTTGCGGGAGCAAGCATCATGCGAAGGAACTCGTGGCGAGCTGCATGCCGCCGCCTTTGGTCGTCGCTGAAGCTGAAAGGCATTAGGCGTCCCAGGAGGACACTTTAGGACTAGCAAATGGTTGCGTCCCCGCACCCAGCAGACTTTTTCTGGGATCTACGTAAAAGGAAATGGCCCGGCGACTTTCCCTTATCCACTGGTGAATAGCGCCGGCTTTGGTTCTACGTTTCGCCACGTGACAGTTTCACGGTCTACGCAATATGAAGGCTATGTGTGGTCGATTAGGCGGTGCGTGTAGAGAGGAAGAGCAGACTCGAACTCCCGGTACTTCCCGCTGAGGGGGTCAGTAAATTCGATGCGGGTTGCGGTGAGATGCATAGGGATCCGCATATCCTCAGCATCCTCGGGATAGATTTCTGGATAGACAGGATCACCCAGGATGGGTATTCCAGCCTGCCACATGTGGAGACGCAATTGATGGGTCTTGCCCGTGGTGGGTTTGAGCGTGTATTTGCCTAATTGTGGCAGTTCTCCGTGGATCCTTTCATACGGGGCGTTATCTATTAGTTCTACTGCAGTCAGAGTAGTAAATGCGTTGGGGGTGCCATCGCCTATGCGGCCTTGGATTTCGCCGGGGGTTTTGGTGAGGTGGGAGGCCCACTGTAGGGGCGTCGGAAAGCGGCGGTATTCGGCGATCGCCTGATAGGTCTTTTGTACTTTCTTTTCCGCAAAGAGCGTTTGGTAGGCGCCGCGAACATCACGATGTTTGGTGAATAGCAAAATTCCGGAGGTAAGTCTGTCTAGGCGGTGCGCCGGTGCGAGCTCGTCGTTTCCTGTCATTCGTCGGAGCTGGACTGTAGCTGTCTGTACAATGTGGCGTGCGCGTGGCATGGTTGCCATAAACGGCGGCTTATCGGCGACGAGGATATGCTCATCTTCGAAGAGAATAGGGACGTCGTAAGGCACCGGTGTTTCGGGTGCCGGCATGCGGTAGAAATAGATGTCCTCGTCCTGGCCCAATATCGAGTCTGGCCGAAGCTTCGTTTGATTGCGTAGTACTACCTCGCCAGAGTCGAAACGCGTCTGAAGCGCCGAAGTGTCATCGTCGGGGTGTCGGTGGCGTTGTGCCGAGATGACTGCACTAAGAAACTCCCAGGCAGTTATGCCTGCCTCAGAGGTGCGCACGCGGGTTGGATTCAGACCGTCTTTAATTGGCAAAGGCGTGAAACCTTTTCGGCGATGTATTAATGTTTTGTCCATGGACTTTAACTCTCTCATTGAACCGGTTGTCGCCTTTTTCTCTGAAGGCATTGGCGCTGTAATTCGTAACGTGCTGGAGTTTGTTTACACTGTTATGTTCCCGTCGAATTCTGAGGCTGCAACCGTCAACCCTCAAGCCTAATCCGTACTACAATTAAGGTATAACCACGGAAAGGACACATCATGGCTAAGGAAGACATTGTAGTCGTTGCCGTTGACGGTTCGGATGCATCGAAGAATGCAGTACGTTGGGCCGCAAATACGGCTATGAAGCGCGAGATTCCACTGCGGATCGCATCTAGCTACACCATGCCACAGTTCCTGTACGCAGAGGGCATGGTTCCGCCAAAGGAGCTTTTCGACGACTTGCAGGCCGAGACCCTCGGGAAGATCGAGGAAGCTCGCGCCATCGCCCATGAAGTAGCCCCAGAGCTGAAGATTGGTCACACTGTGGCCGAGGGCTCCCCGATCGACATGCTGCTGGAAATGTCGCACGATGTCACCATGATCGTCATGGGTTCCCGCGGCATGGGTGGCCTGTCCGGCATGGTGATGGGTTCTGTCTCCGCTTCGGTTGTGTCCCACGCCTCTTGCCCGGTGGTCGTCGTTCGCGAGGATAATCATGTCACGGACTCCACCAAGTACGGCCCTGTCGTTGTTGGCGTGGATGGTTCTGAGGTTTCGCAGAAGGCCACGGCTTATGCCTTCCGTGAGGCACAGGCCCGCGGTGCTGCTTTGATCGCCGTGCATACTTGGATGGATATGCAGGTGCAGGCTTCCTTGGCGGGTCTGTCGGCCGCCCAGTCCGAGTGGGCTGATATTGAAAAGGAGCAGAGCGAGCTTCTGACTGAGAATCTGAAGGAGCCGCGTGAGGAATACCCAGAGGTTGAGGTAAAGAAGCTCATTACCCGTGACCGTCCAGTGAGCGCTTTGACCGAGGCTGCAGAAGGCGCGCAGCTTTTGGTTGTAGGTTCGCACGGCCGCGGCGGCTTTAAAGGTATGCTCTTGGGCTCGACCTCTCGCGCACTGTTGCAGTCCGCACCGTGCCCGATGATGGTTGTCCGTCCGGACGAGGAAAGTTAAAAGCTGCTGTTCATAGAGCGCTTCGCCCGCAAGGGCGGGGCGCTCTTGTTGTTGTGGAGCCGCCTTAGGTAGTGTGCGCTCGTGTACGCTAAGGTATACCCGCTATTTTAGGAGGATTGCATGAATTTGGGACTGGGGCTTTTTAGCTCGATTGTTATTGGTATCATTGCCGGCTGGCTGGCAGAGAAGATTATGAAGCGCGACCACGGCCTGCTGACCAACCTTATTGTTGGTGTGCTGGGTGGCATCATCGGTGGCATGATTATCCACTTCCTGAATATCGAGGAAGGTGGATGGATCTTCTCCTTGATTGCCGCTACGGGTGGTGCTTGTATCCTGTTGTGGATCGTGGGGCTTATCAAGAAGTAGCCCGAATTTAATTCGCGTACAAACCGGTTTGTCTATAAAGTATAGATGAACCGGCTTTGTCGTTTTAGAGAGGAACCCATGGCAGAGAAGAAGTCGCGCCGTAATCGGCCCAGCCCGCGCAGCCGGCTGCTGGAATCAGCGACCAAGCTATTTACTACCGAAGGCATTCGTGTCATCGGAATCGACCGCATCCTGCGCGAGGCGGATGTGGCTAAAGCTTCTTTGTACTCTTTATTTGGTTCCAAAGACGCGCTCGTTATCGCTTATGTAGAAGCTTTGGACGAGAAGTTCCGCCAAGATTGGGAACAGCGTACCGCGGAGATGACGGATCCGGATCAAAAGATCCTGGCCTTTTTTGATAAGGCGATCGAAGAAGAACCCCAGCAGGAATTCCGCGGCTCTCATTTCCTGAATGCGGCCGGAGAGTATCCGCGACCCGAAACCGAGGCGGAACACGGTATCGTGGCTGCCTGCGTTGAACACCGCAAATGGGTGCATTCCACCCTGACGGCCTTGCTGACAGAGCGCAATGGTTACCCATCGTCCTCGCAGGCGAGCCAGCTGTTGATTTTCCTGGATGGCGGCCGTGCGGGTGCTCGGCTCACCAAGGAGATTGGGCCGCTGCAGACGGCCCGCGACCTAGCTACTCAGATGCTTTCTGCTCCCCCTGCTGATTATTCGATTTAAGGTACTTTCGCGCCTCCATACGTAGCTGGCTGACCCGCTTCTTCTCCTCCTTGGAGAGGGCGGGTTCTTTTTCGCGCTTGCGCCAGCGGCGAATGCTTTCGCGGCGCATAGCGTGGACATCCTCAGTAAGCGGGTAGTCGCGGTGCAAAATGATCTCAAAGATAGCGGTTTGGATCAGCATGAAGAGATAGGCGCAGCCCCAGTAAAGGATGATGGCCACTGGGATAGGTCCGGTTTGGGCTAGGTGCCACAGGAAGAATGGGATCACCAGGAGCAAAAAGCCCATGAGAATGAAGACGCGGCGGTTGACCTTCTGATCAAATTGAGTGGTGCGGAAACTGCGCACGAGGGAAATGACGGAATTAGCCATGGTAAAGGCGATGGCGGCAATGAGGATGGGATTGATGAGGTCGTCGTGCTCGCGGGCGAAATCCGTCAGCGGAGCGCCGTAAAAGGTGGTTTCGCGGAAGGCCGAGACGTCGGAGGCATTCAACATGCCCACGGTGGTGGAGCCGCGCTCAATATTGGACATGCGCAGGAGCACTTGATAGAGGCCGATGAAGGCCGGAATCATGATGAGCGGGGGAACACAACCAGCTGCGGGGTTGTAGTTATAGCTCTTCATGAGGTTCTTTTCCTCTTGCATGAGCTCCGCCATTTCCTCGGTGGTGGTGGCGTTATTCATCTGCTTTTTGATGCGGTTATTCTCCGGGCGGATGAGTGCGCCGATGCGGGCGGAGCGTACGGATATCCAGTTCAAGGGAACAACGACGCCGCGCACGGTGATAACCAGCAGGATGATGGAGATCAGCCAGGCCGTAGATTCACCGACGAAGCTGCTGATGAGCCAGTGCCAGAATTTCATGATTCCGGAAACTGGGTACATGAAGACTTCGTACATGCTTAACCTTTCATGGGCAGTATGGTCTAAGGCATGACTAAAGTTCTTGGGGAACTCATGCTAACCATTGGCGTGGTTCTTTTACTCTTTGCATTCTATGAAGCCTATTGGACAAATGTAGAATCCGGTCAGCTGCAGGAGGAGGCGAGCGCCCACCTCGACGAGCAATGGCGCAATCCGCGGCAGAAGTTGGAGCCGGAGTTGGGTGAGGCGTTCGCGCAGCTTTATATTCCCACGTTCGGTTCTGACTACCGCTTTGCCATCATTGAGGGCACCAATGAAGATGACCTGCTGCGCGGCCCGGGGCGTTACCTGGATTCCCAGATGCCGGGAGAGATGGGCAATTTTGCGGTTGCGGGCCACCGCGTGGGCAAGGGAGCTCCCTTTAATGACTTGGGCAAGCTAGAGACCTGCGATGACATCGTGGTGGAGACGCAGAAGGAGCGAATTACCTATCGCGTATTGCCCATCGATGGCGAGCAGGCGGACTGTTTCAATGGAATTCCGCCGGAGTATTCGCACGTAGCTGGCCGGCATATTACGACGCCTGGCGACGTCTCGGTGACCAACCCCGTGCCAGAGTCGGACGCCGAACCGAGCCGCGAGATCTTGACCTTGACCACGTGTCACCCGCAGTTTTCCAACGCGGAGCGCATGATTGTGCACGCTATGGAAGTAGAAAAAGAGGAGAAATAATGTATCGCGCTTTGTGGAATCTCTTGCCGGGGCCGACGCCGGTGAAGGCCATCTTGGCCATTGCTATTGTGGTGGGAGTCTTCTTCCTACTTATGGAGGTTGTATTCCCGTGGCTGTCGCCGATGATGCCGTACAACGACGTCGCGGTTTAAAGGCCCAAGTTGGCGATCGCTTCGTGGGCGATCTGCTCTGATTTAACGGTTTGTTGCTGGTTGCTCCACACCAGCACCGCGTGCGTGTCCTTCTGGACGGCGTACACGGCGTGCTCATTGACTACGCCCCGGCCACCTTCCCAGCCGTCGAAGGAGGCCGGTTCGGTGGCGTCGATAGGTGCGGCCCAATCCACGGCGGCGCGGGCGTCGGCGACCGTGGGCATATCGCGCACGATGACGGTGGTCTGTGGGTCGTCCTGGTAGGACCAAAAGACGCAGGCCGGGGTGGGAAAGCGCGTGTCGATGCCCTGCTTGGTCAGGCGCTGGCCGTTGGTTTCTTCGAGCCAGCCAGGGCCGATGTAGGGGCAATCGCTCCAGTCATTGACTTCCGCGGTTTGGGCGACGTTAACCTCCGGTGCCTCCGAAGACTCCGGAGTTACCGTCGTGGTGGGGGCAGGGGTGGGCGCGGATGAATCGCAGCCGGCGATCCCAAAAGTGGCTAAGGCGAGTAGGGGAAGTAGGCTTTTGCGCATGAGCCCTACAATAGACCGGGATACCGATGCGTTGCGCACCGGCATCCATATCCTGACCGCTGGCCTGCTGGTGGTAGGCATTTTTACCTCCGCGCGCATGCCGCTTTCGCAAGCGATCATCAACCTGCTGCTCTTGGTGGGCTTTGCGGCCGTGTACTTCGCAGGCTCGGTATACGGGGAATATTGGGCCCGGCCTGTGCGCTACCTGTGGCTGTGCATACTCTCGGTGCTGTGGGTTGCGGATCTGTTCGTGGCCCCCGCGGCAATCTATTTGGTTTTCGCCATGTTCTTTTTGTACCTCACGGTGCTGGACATGGCGGCGGGCATCGCGTGCGTCATCGTTGCCTCGATCATCACCGTGGTGGTGCAGATTCCGCAGGGTCTGACCTTCGGCGGCGTCATGGGGCCGGCGGTCTCGGCGCTGGTGACGATAGCGATCACCTACGCCTTCCGGACACTGTCGCGGATGAATAAAGAGTTGATTGAAACCCGTTCGCAGCTGGCAGCCACGGAGCGCGATGCCGGCATGGTGGCCGAACGTCAGCGCATTGCGCACGAGATTCATGACACCCTTGCCCAGGGACTGTCTTCCATTCAAATGCTCCTGCATTCGGCGGACCGTGATCTGGATAAGCAGGACGCGGACAAGGCGCGAGAGCGCATCGAGCTGGCCCGCAGGACGGCCGCGGATAATTTACACGAAGCGCGGGCAATGATTGCCGCTTTGCAGCCGCCGACGCTCAATGAGGCATCCCTTGAGGCCGCGTTGACCCGTATGGCGGAAAATTTCGGCGCTACCGGAGATATCCACGTCGAGGTGGAATCCGAAGGAGAGGTACAGCAGCTGCCCATGAAGGTAGAGGCGGCGCTGCTGCGGATTGCGCAGGGCGCTGTGGGGAACGTCGTCAAGCATGCAGAGGCAAGCCGCGCCCGGATCACGGTGACCTATGAGGGCGATGAGGTGCGCCTGGACGTGGTGGATAACGGCAAGGGCTTTGATCCAGCCGCGGTGGAAAGTACCCCGGCAGGGCTGGGGCATATTGGGCTGGCCGCAATTAGGCGCCGGGCACAGGAGCTAGGTGGGGAGGTCATTATTGAATCCGCACCGGGGGAGGGCACTGCCGTGTCAGTTAGTATGCCCTTAGGCAACCGGGTAGATTAAACTTTTGGTTGACAATGACATCGATAGGAGGAATGTCGTGATTCGGGTCCTATTGGCAGATGACCACGAAATCGTCCGCCTGGGTCTGCGCTCCGTGCTTGAGGGCGCAGAGGATATCGACGTCGTAGGGGAGGTCGCTACGGCCGAAGCTGCGGTGTCGGCAGCGCAGGCGGGCGGCATCGATGTCATTTTGATGGACCTGCGCTTCGGCGCGGGCGTGGAAGGAACCCGCGTTATGGGCGGCGCGGAGGCAACCGCGCAGATTCGCTCCGCGATGGCCACCCCGCCCAAGGTCCTCGTGGTTACCAACTATGACACTGATGCGGATATCCTCGGCGCTATCGAAGCTGGCGCCGTGGGCTACCTGCTCAAGGACGCACCACCGCACGAGCTGCTGGCCGCAGTGCGCTCGACTGCGGAGGGTGATTCGGCGCTATCTCCCATCGTGGCCGATAGGCTGATGACTCGCGTGCGTACGCCACGCACCTCGCTCACGCCGCGTGAGCTTGAGGTCTTGCAGCTAGTTGCGGCGGGTGCGTCGAACCGGCAGATTGGCCAGGATCTCATGCTGTCTGAGGCCACGGTGAAGTCCCACCTGGTGCACATTTATGACAAATTGGGCGTGCGCTCGCGCACCTCTGCTGTGGCGGCAGCGCGCGAGCAAGGCGTGCTTTAATTAGCGGCGTTATACGCCTCGATAACGTCTTGCCGGATCTTTCCGCGGTGCGCCACTGGCAGGCCTTGGGTGCGGGCCCATTCGCGGATTTGGCTGGGGCTTGCCCGCTGCGCATCGTGCGCGGGGGGCTATGCGGGCGGCGTCCACGTAGGGGGCGAGCAGATTATGGAAATGCCGCGCATTATCCGTGGAGAGATCGATAAGGTAATTTTGACTGTTTACGCTGAAGCGAACGACTTCTAGCTGGTCTTCGGGGATTAGGGTGTGGTCCAAGTCGTCGTAAAATTGGGTCACTTCACGGCGGGAAATATTTCCTCCACTTTTAAAAATTGCACCAAGCACAGAGAGCATAAACGGTGTTAAAGGGGTAGGGCGGTGAGAAGATTATCAGCAACTTTTTCTGGCCGAAAATACTTTTCCCGAAAAATCCCGGATCTTTATAGAAAATAATTAAACGCCACCACCGAATAGGAGGCGGTGGCGGCGTGTATCTCTTTTACTGGGCCAGGCGCTGCTGGATTTCCGCAGTAATGGAGTCAATTTCCGAGCTAATGGTCTTGTGAGCGCGGCGGCGCTGCTGCTCGGTCATGAACTCGGCATTATCGATGGCGGAGTCTACTTCTTGCAGGCGGTCACGCACATCGCGCTTGAAGCCGGCCGGAACGTCCGTGTTATCGAGGGAGTTGCGGATGCCGGCAGTGCGGGCCTTGAGCGGCGCACCGTAGCCGGAGAAGGAAGCCATCTGATCCGAGCTCACGCCCGCCTTAGCGGCCTTGCGCTTTTCGCCCTCGGTCTTCAGGCCCACGTAGCCGCGGTAGAGGAGCGGCAGCAGCAGGGGTGCGGCGGTGCGCAGTGCACCGGCATAACGCTTGACATTATCGGAGTTAAAGCGGCCGGCCTTGAGCTTGGCTAGCTCGTTCTTGGCCATCTTCTCCTCATGCTTGCGGCGCTTCTTGAGGCCCTTTTCCTCCGACTTAATGAGGTGCTTTTCCTGCTTGGCCAGGAGCTTTTGCTGGCGGCGACGGTCCTTAGATTGGGCCTTTACCTCTGCCTTGGCGCGGGTCTTGGCGGCCTTTGCCTGTGCGCGTGCTTCTTGGCGGGCCTTTTTAACTTTCTTCAGAATGCTCATTAAATTTCCCTCACGTTTGATCGAGTCTGGATTCAACTTTACCTTGCCGTTCTATTAAGCTCACCCGGTGTGGAGGATGTGGTTGTTGCTTCGGACCTTGTGGGGTGCCGCTACCGCTTAGTACAGCGGCGCGCGCACCCTGAGATGCCGCGTACCCATGCCTCGATTGCCCGGGCGGAACGCCACGCGGCCGCAGTGGAGGCCGTCATGGAGATGTTTCCCCGCAAGGGCTCTGGCCGGTTCCGCCGCATCGATCTGGAAGGCGATGAGTGGGAGCGCTCCATGCGCACCCTTGAGGCCTTAGCTTCCGGGTATACGCACATCACCAACGCGGTCTTCGCCACCGCGGAGTGGATGGTGCGCGTAGATTTGCTGCTGCGCGAGGGTGATAAGTACACCCCAATTATCGTGTCCAATCACCGTGTGGCCCGCAAGAACGACACCAAGACGACGCCGGCGGTGCCTACCCACCGCTTGGGTCTGAGTGAGCCGCTCGAGGCGCCGTATAAGCTGCGCCATCATGCGGTAGATGGTTACCGCTTAGCGTTTGCCGCCCGTGCTTTGCGGGATCTCGGACTCGATTCCGGCCGGGGCGGGGCCATCGGCCAGGACCGCACCCGGGCATTTTTTACGGAAACAGCCAAGTTTGATCTGGAACGCGCCTGGAATCAGCCGCTTCCTACCGCCCCGGTGCGGGTCAAGGAGTGTGCGAGCTGCCGCTTTTGGTCTTTGTGCGAGCAAGAGCTGGTGGCGGCGGATGATATTTCGCTTTTCCTATCCGGCGACCGCGCTAAGCCTTACCGCGAGCGCGGGATTACTACCGTGCAGGCGCTTATCGACGCCGACCTGGGCGAGCCCTCCCGCCTTGCTGCTGCTTGGCGCGCCGGGGAAGTGTTGCTGCGCCGCGGCGACGTGCACGCTCCGCGCGCAGACGTGGAGGTGGATGTGGATATGGAAGCTTACCTGGACCAGGGCGCGTACCTATGGGGAGCCTGGCACGACGGTAACTACGTCCCGTTCGTTACGTGGGAGCCGTTGGGCGGGCGCGCCGAGGCAGAGAACTTTGCGGCATTCTGGCGCTGGTTGATGGATGTGCGTGCTAAAGCCCATGCGGAGGGCAAAACCTTTGCTGCATATTGCTACTCGTCCCACGGTGAAAATCACTGGATGCGCATGTCCGCGCAGCGCTTCCGCGAGGTGGATGAGCGGGAAGTAGAAGAGTTTATCTCCTCACCGGAGTGGGTGGATATGTTCGCCCACGTCAAACGATCCTTCGCCGGCCCCTTCGGCCTAGGCCTGAAGGTGGTCGCCCCGGAAGCAGGTTTTACCTGGCCAGAAGAAGACTTCGACGGCGAAGAATCCGTGAACGCGCGCCGCGAGGCGCTAGCCGGTGACCTCGTGGCGCGGCAGCGCTTGCTGGAGTATAACTCCGGCGACGTCCAGGCTACCCGCGCGGTCCGCGAGTGGATGGATGCCGGCGCGCCGGGTACTACAGCGCTGTAAATAGGGCGTAGACGACCGCGAGGATCGCTACGCCCGCATAGACCTGGTTCCATTCTGGCCCCGGCTTCGGATCCGGGCCCTCCGCCTTCTTCATCAAGACCTGCTTCTGGGCCTTGACCGCCCGGGCGATGAGCACGGGGTAGACCGCCAGGGGCAGGATGCACAAGAGGGAGGCGACCACCTTAAGCAGGGAAATATCGGTGCCGATCCAGATGAGCAGCCCACCGTTGACGAAGGTGGCGCGCAGGAGGCCGAGTTTGTCCAGTTGCTGCAAGCCCGCCCGGACGGCAGCGGGGCCGCCACCCATGGTGCTGGGCAAGAGGTAGCTCATCACGCCGATGAGCAGTTGACCGGCAAACCCCACCAGCAAGGAGAGGGTGGGCAGCGCCGGCTCGGGCATAAAGAAATGCTGCACCGTGTAGTACACCAAAGACAGCACCAGCCATAACGAGGCCATGAGCACGGAGACCGAGGAAAAAGTGACGCGATCGCGCGGGTCCTTAGCCACCGTCAGTACATTAGCGAGCCACTGCTGCAAGCTCAGCGCCCAACCGCAGCAGTAGGTGATAAGACCCAACTCGGGGAAGCCGAGAAAAGCGCCCACGATGGTGGCAACTACACCGACTGCGAGCAGCGCAAAGGAGGATTGCATGTGGCGATTAATGCCCTGGGTGCGCCAGATGGAGGGGAAAAGGATGGTGAGGGAACCGGCCGCGGCCAAGCCGATGAATCCGCCGATATTGGCGGCGATATGGGCGAGCAGCAGCGTGGGATGGCCGGGGTAGACGGCCAGCAGGCCGCCAAAGATGGCACCCACCGGCAGGCACAGAGCGGAAAGAACATAAGCGCCCACTACGGGGCGGAAGCGCTTATCTTTGGCACCGCGCCATTGCCGGAAGAGCGATGCCGCATGCCAGAGCATCATCAGTGCAATGAGCGTGGCGCCCATCTGGGTGACGATCCAGTGTTGGGACCAGAACTCCATGAGGATTTGGCCGATTAGCGCGAGGATGATTCCGGCATTGAGGCCATAGATGCGGGCCAATTGGGTAGGTCGAGTGGATTCGGGGAGGCGCTGTTGGGTGAACTTCTCCGTTAGGTGCTGGGACCACACGATGATGCTATTGCTCACCAGTCCGAGGGTGAATAGGTGGATGAGTACCCACCGGTAGTTCGGGACCAAGGTATGCGTTGCACCCACGAGGATGAAAACCATCATCCATAGGGATACGGGACGGGAGGCCTTGCGATGCCATGTCCGCGCCGACCACTTATTCTCAGGCATAAAACCGATTTTAGTCGGTTTTAATCTTGGTCCAAGTCAGCGCAGTAAGGGCGAGGGCTACGGCGGTGAAGAAGGCGATGAAAAGGGGCCACGACAGGGCGTCGAAAAGCAGGCCGGCACACGCGCCCACCACAGAAGAGCCAAAGTAATAGCAGAACACGTACATCGAGGAAGCTTCCGCGCGGTCGTGGGTGGCAATCTGGCCCACCCACCCGGAGGCGGTGGAGTGTACGGCGAAAAAGCCCACGGTAAAGGCGATCATGCCGAGGAGCGTCAGTGGAAGGTTACCGGCACACAACGCGATGCCCACAGTAAAAAGTGCGGCCGAGCCGCACAGGGTTTTTCCGTGGCCGATTCGGGCCACTAGCGCTCCAGCCCGAGCCGAGGACCAAGTGCCAGAAAGGTAGAACAGGAAAGCCAAGCCGGCGAGCGAAGGGGCCAAGCCAAAATCATCGATGAGCCGGAAGGTTAAGAAGTTATACATGGAGACAAACGTGCCCATGGACAGGAATGCGGTGAGAAAGAGCAAGGCCAAATCCCGGTTGGCCCAATGGCCCAAGAGCGCCCGGCTTTCGGTCTTGAGATGGATGGATTTAGGCCGGAAATTGCGCTGGGTAGGAAGCAGCAGCCAAGCCGTAATCGCAAAGGCGAGTGAGACCAGCGCCGAGCCAAAGAGCGCCCAGCGCCACGTGGAAATCTCCACCAGCCCGGTGGGGATGAGGCGGCCGGTAAGGCCACCGACAGAGGTGCCTGCAATGTATAGGCCCATGGCCCGCGGCAGGGCTTTGTCATCGAGTTCTTCAGAAAGCCATGCCATTGCCGTGGCGGGGGCGCCGGACAGCAGCGCACCCTGCAGGCCGCGCACCACGATGAGCTGCCATCCCTCTTGGGCGAGGGGAACAAGGAGCCCCACGCCGGTCGCGGCAACGGCCGAAATGAGCAGGATGCGTCCGCGGCCGAAACGTTCGGAGAGGATCGATGCGGGCACCACGCATAGGGCCAGCGCGCCTGTGGCGGCCGATACGGTCATGGCCGCCTCGGTGGAAGAAAGGCCCATGTTGTCTACCAGCGTGGGAAGAATAGCTTGGGTGGAATACAGGCTGGAGAATATAGCCAAGCCCACAAGGAGCATGGCTACCGTAGCGCGCCGCGTTCGAGTCATAGCATTTAGCCTGCCCGGCCGTGCTGCATGTGTAAAATGTGGAAAATTACACTAATCGATGCGGAGTATGCATGAATGTGGAGGATGTTCGCGGCTTCCTCGCCGTGGTGGATCATGGCCGCGTGGGCGCTGCGGCCGATGAACTGGGGATCTCCCAATCCGCGCTGACCCGCCGCGTACGGCGCGTAGAAGCTAGTCTCGGCGCCCGTCTTTTCGAGCGCACTGGGCGCACCCTGCATGTGAACTCGCGCGGGAGGGCCTTCGCTGTGGCCGGGCGGGACATGCTCCGCGCCTACCAAATAGGGCGGGACGATGTTGCTCGCCTCATGGATCCAGAACGCGGCACCGTGCGCCTAGATTTCATGCACTCGCTGGGCACCTGGCTGGTTCCGGACCTGCTCAAGAGCTATCGCGCGCAGCACCCGCACGTGGATATTCGCCTGCATCAAGGCGCGGCGCAGGAGCTGGTGAGCAGGGTGGAAAACGGCGAATCCGACCTTGCCCTCGTGGGCCCGCGGCCTGATGCAGCCCTGGGCTGGCACCAGATAAAGGTGCAGCGACTAGGCCTTGCGGTGCCGGAAGGCCACTGGGCAGCGAATCGGCGGGAGGTGAAACTAGCGGAATTCGCTGCAGAACCCTTCATCGGCATGCTGCCGGGCTATGGCACGCGCATGCTTCTCGATGCCCTCGCGGACGACGCCGGCTTTAGCCCCCACCTCGTCTTCGAGTCAATGGAGCTTACTACCGTTGCGGGGCTGGTAGCGGCAGGACTCGGGGTGGCGCTCTTGCCGCTGGATGATCCCTATCTGCAGGTGGGGAGCCTGATCCCCCTCACGCCGCCAGCGTACCGCGAGCTCGGTTTGGTGTGGCGCGCCGGGGATGATGCACCCCCAGTGCAGCAATTCCGGGAATTTATCCGGGCATAGAAAAAGCCGCCCCCGGAGGGGCGGCCGAAGTAACTAAAAGGAGTTACTTGGTGGCTGCAGCGAAACGCTCAGCAACGTCATCCCAGTTGAAGACGTTCCATACGGCCTTAACGTAGTCAGCCTTAACGTTCTTGTACTGCAGGTAGAAAGCGTGCTCCCACATATCCAGCATCAGCAGCGGGGTGAAGTTGATGGAGGTATTACCCTGCTGGTCAGTCAGCTGCTCGATGATGAGGCGGCCAGCAATGTGGTCGTAGCCCAGAACTGCCCAGCCAGAGCCCTGCAGGGAGGTAGCAGCAGCGGAGAAGTGAGCCTTGAACTTCTCAAAGGAGCCGAAGTCGCGGTTGATGGCCTCTGCCAGCTCGCCGGTAGGCTCGCCGCCACCGTTCGGGGACAGGTTCTTCCAGAAGATGGAGTGGTTGGTGTGGCCACCCAGGTTAAATGCCAAGTTCTTGGAGAGGGCGCGGATGCGATCCGGGTTAGCCTCACCGTTGCGCTCTTCCTCGAGTGCCTCGAGTGCAGCGTTAGCGCCAGCAACGTAGGTTGCGTGGTGCTTATCGTGGTGGAGCTCCATGATCTCTGCGGAGATGTGTGGCTCCAGTGCGTCGAATGCGTATGGGAGGTCAGGAAGTTCGTAAACAGCCATTTGTTAAATCCTTTCTTCGGGTACGTGTCCCGATGATAGGCACGGTTGAAAGATTTCGCCATGATTAATTCGAAATGTGGAACTAGCGCGAATATTAACTGGCCGCGGAATAGCTTTTCGCAGTACAACGTTGGGAAGAAGGAATAAGGAAGGAGCTATACCTCATGTGGATGTTTAAGCCGGAGCCCAAACTTGTTGCTGCAGACGAGGCTCTGCCGGGTCGATCCGAGCCAATCCTAGACCCCGCCCCGCACGCCGTTCTAGGAACACCGATTACCGGACCGTGGAAGGACGGGCAGCGCTCCATTCTCATTGCGTTGGGATGTTTCTGGGGCGCGGAGAAGATGTTTTGGGAGACCGAAGGCGTGGAATCCACCTCGGTGGGCTATGCGGGCGGTACCACCCCGAATCCCACGTATTACGAGGTCTGCCGTGGGTTGACCAACCATGCCGAGGCGGTGGAGGTGGTCTATGACCCGCAGCGCATCAGCCTGCGCGATCTTGTCGTACAAGCCCTAGAAGCGCACGATCCCACGCAGGGCTTCCGCCAGGGCAACGATGTAGGAACGCAATACCGCTCAGCTTTCTACCCACGCACGGAGGAAGAGCGGGCAGAAATCCAGGGCATCGTGGATTCCTATGCAGAGAAGCTCAAGGAATTCGGATTCGGGGATACCACCACGGAGGTCAAGCTCCTTTCCGAAACTGATTCTGGGGAGTACTACCTGGCTGAGGATGATCATCAGCAGTACCTATATAAGGTTCCTAATGGGTACTGCCCGCACCACAGTACTGGGGTGAAATGCGACTAAGCGTCGCGCCGGATAAAGCGGGCAATCTTCTTGGCCAACTTCGGCGTGAGCGATTGGCGGGATTGGGATCCTAAGACCTCATCCCAATACCAGAGCATTTCCTCAAAATAGTTGTGTCCGTGCCCGCCAGGGACGTTGAGGGAATTGATCTGGTCCAAGCCAATTTGCCACCAGGTAATAAAAGGCACCCAGTGTAGCTGCCGGAAGGTATCCGCGTGCAGCGCTTCCGGCTGCGGCTCATGGATCCAGGTGGGCCTGCGCACGAGGAGGTTGAGATCCCACCACACGATGGCGTCGGAAGCATGCTGGGCAATGAGCATGCGGGGGCGGCGCCAGGTATGGGCGTAGTCATTGCCAAAGGCATCGTGCAGCGTATGGTCAGGAGCCGCCGCGTAGCGCACATGCTTGCCGCCATCGATAACGGGCAGGCGTTCTAGGGAACCAATATCCCGGCGCAGGCGCTGAGTAAAGTGCGTCATGCGCGGAGGCCCAGAAAAGACCGCGCCATTGCACGCGGACAGTAGGTCCTCCACATTATGGTAGTTATCCATAATGGCGTAGGCGCCAAGCGATTCACCTGCGAAATAAAGCTGCGGACGGTTTTCTTCCGGCAATCGATCTATTTCTTCTTGTATCACCCGAATCAATTCACGAGCCGCCTGCTTCGGCGCGTTCTTATCCACGAGGTAGGAAAAAACCGAAGGCAGGTAGGAATACTGCATGGTGACGGTGACGCAATCACCACCGGTCAAAAACTCATAGGAGCACGCACCCCAGTTATTAATCCATCCCGAGCCGGCGGGCATTTGGATGACGATAGTTTCGCGCCGCAGGGCACCGGTGCGTTCGAGTTCGGCGCGGATCTTCTCCGCGGATTGCCGGAAGGAGCGCCCTGGTATGTATCCGGCGTAGATACGGATGGGTTCCTTTGCGTCGGTTCCCGTCACTGTGCGGATATCGCGGGCGCGGGGTCCGTTGGAGACAAAGCGGCGTCCCTGTTGTCCCAATGCCGACCACGGCTCGAGAGACCATGGGCTGCCGGAGCGCTCCGGCTCCCAGGGCATAGAAGTGCCGGGGAAAATCTGCTTATTTAACCGCTGCGCTTGGTGCGATAGCGAGCGCAGCCAGCGTCGAAAGACCACGCGATCAGAAAGCGCAAACGCCGTGAGGCTCAGTCCCGCGGTAACCACCGGCCACGCAATGAGTGTCGGCACCCAGCGGCCTAGCTGGCGTGACAGTTTGGTGACGGCAAGCTGCGTGGCCTCCCCGATGAGTAGGAGCGTGCCGTAGCCTGCGGTGCCTGCGGCCAAGCCGATGGCCGCCGTTACGGGCCCGCGCACGAGCTGCTTATTGACCAACTCCGCCTGCTTTTTCTGGTTGCGCAGCGAAAGCACGGCATTAAATGCAGTCCCGGCGCCAATAGCAAGGTGCACAATTTGTCGATGCTGTGGGCCGAGGCGGTCCTGCGGGCGCTTGCCAATGCTATTGAGCACGAAGCTTGTCGACGCCGCACCTAGATGCCCAATGCCTTGCCCGATTGCCACGTTGGCGGCGGTCACCCACCACGGACGGGGCAGTAAGGAAGGCGAAACAGCAGCCCACGTCGCTAATTCCGCACCCAAAATTCCAGCCGACATATTGGGCGGTAAGGTTTGCCGGCTGGTCATACGGACGATGGGCGTGAGATCCGCGGCTACGCCAAGAGCGATTAGTGCAGCGCGGCGGAGAGCGCGTTTCATAATGCCCGATTGTCCCAGATTTCGGTGGGAATTTCAGAGTGAGATCTAGCCCGTGCAAAGATCCCCAAATAGTTGCACAATGGGGTCATGGCAAATCATGTAGGAAACAAGGTAGTTCTCATCGGCGCCGGCGACGTAGGAGTCGCCTACGCCTTCGCTCTCATCAACCAAAGCATCGTTGACCACCTGGCAATCATCGACATCGATGAAAAGAAGCTAGAAGGCAACGTCATGGACCTCAACCACGGTGTTGTCTGGGCCCCTACCCGCACCCGCGTCACCAAGGGCACCTACGCTGATTGCGCAGACGCCGATATGGTCGTCATCTGCGCCGGTGCCGCACAGAAGCCGGGCGAGACCCGCCTGGACCTGGTGGGCAAGAACGTCAAGATCATGAACAGCATCGTCTCTGACGTCATGGCGAATGACTTTGATGGCATCTTCCTGGTTGCCTCCAACCCAGTGGATATCCTGACCTACGCCGTATGGAAGGCTTCCGGCCTGGACCACAAGCGCGTCATCGGCTCGGGCACCGTGCTGGACTCCGCTCGTTTCCGCTACATGCTGGGCGAGCTGGAAGATGTTGCACCGAAGTCCGTACACGCCTACATCGTGGGCGAGCACGGCGATTCCGAGCTGCCGGCCGTCTCCACCGCGAATATCGCTGGTGTCCCGATGTCCAAGAAGCTGGACTCGGATCCGGAGTATGCAGAGCGCATCGAGAAGATCTTCGAAGATACCCGTGATGCCGCCTACTCCATCATTGACGCTAAGGGCTCTACTTCCTTTGGCATCGGCATGGGCCTGGCCCGCATCACCGCCGCCGTCATCCAGAACCAGGACGTGGCACTGCCAGTATCTGCTTACCTGCAGGGTGAGTACGGTGTAGAGGATCTCTACATCGGCACCGCTGCCGTCATCAACCGTTCCGGCATCGTGCGCGCGATTGAGCTGCAGCTCAATGAGCACGAAAAGGAGCGTTTCGATGCTTCTGCCAAGACCCTGAATGACATCAAGGAAGAGTTCTTCGGCTAGTGAAGATTGTCGCTCATAGGGGATACTCCGGGAAATATCCGGAGTTATCCCCTCTAGCTTTTGAAAAAGCCCTAGATTTGCCAATTCACGGCGTCGAGTGCGATGTGCGCTTGACGCGCGATGGAAAAGTAGTGGTTCAGCACGATCCCACGTTGGACCGCACCGCGGGGCGCCCCGGCCGCATTTCCAAGATGGACTGGGAAGAATTGCGAGGCGTTGACATCGGTTCTGGCCAGCGCATGATGCTTCTCGACGAACTCTTGGAACTGCTCGAGGGCACACCGCACCACCTTTATATCGAGACTAAGCACCCCTCCGGGCAGGGCGACATCCTGGAGGAGCAAACGGTGCTGCGCCTGCGTTATGCGGGGCTTTTCGACGACCCCCGGATCCACGTCATTTCCTTCTCTCACCATGCCATTCGCCGCATGCAGAATTTGGCGCCGCACATGGACCGGATCTATCTCCGCCGCGATTGGGAGCGCCACGTCAACCGTCCCGATGTCATGCTGTCCAAGCCCACCGCGCTCGGCGTATCGTTGCTGCGCGCGAAGCTGCAGCCGGCAATTATCGGCACGCAGGGATTGCCTACCTACCTGTGGACCGTAGACAAGCCGGAGGATATGAAGTGGGCGTGGGCCAACGGGGTAGATATGCTCGCCACCAATCAGCCCGAAGTGGCCCTGCATGCCATTGAGCTCTAGTAAGCAGGTATCTTGGAGGCATGGCCAAGAAGAAAAAGAACAAGGAACAGCTGCCTGAGGGCATGTCCCGCCGCCAGGCAAAGCTCGCTGCCCGCGCCAAGGAGCGCGCCGCCCTGGAAAAGGATCCCCGCCCCTACGGCGGACTTGCTGCGGAGGCCTCCCTGGTCGCCATGCAGGAGTTCGTCCCCTCCGCTTTTGCCAAGCTTGATGTCAAAGGCTGCGATAAGAACGTGTATGTAGCCACCGTCCTGCCGGGTGCTTCTGCCGCGCTTATTCGGGACACCGAATTTGGCGGCGATGCCTTCGTAGGCCTGCAGGTGCAGTCCCACACCCACAACCCAGGCCGCGACCTCGCCTTTGCCCTTAACTGGGTGAAGAATAACGAGCCGGGCGCCACCCTGGAATCCACCGCGGCCGACGGCTCGGAGCCGAAGCTGGAGGAGCTTATCGATTCCTCTGCAACCCTCGATGTGCAGGTTCACCAGGACTTCGAATGGTGGATTCCGGAGGGAGCACAGGTCACCCCGCAGATTGCGCAGTCGCTACGCGCAGCAAATGATTCCGTTATCGAGTCTCACCAGGTAGGTGAGCACATCACTGGTGCAGCCTTCTGGGCAAATGCCGGTGGCGGCAAGGCCCACATCCGTTGGGTCCGCCCGAATGACGATGAATCCGCGTTCCTGAACGCGCTGGCGCGCGTCGCCGCCCGCGGCGAGCTGAACTTGGGCGAGGGCACCAAGTTCGCCGGTGTTTTCCGCACCCACGGTCTCATCGCTCCGGTCTTCGACTTGGATCCAGAGGTTGACCACGCTTCTTATGAGGACCACCTCACCCGCGTGGACAAGGCCTTGGAGGAAGAAATCTCTAATGATGCCCAGCTGAGCGCCGATGAGCGCAAGCAGCTAGAAAACATCAAGTCCCGCCAGGTGACTTTGCGTTAAAGACATAAATTGGCCCCTCCTGTTGGACTGGTTTAATTCTAGGTGGTTAGGGGTTTAAGGGCCTGGTTCCGATAGTGCATCTGGGCCAGGCCCTTTAGTCGTTGTCGGATGCGTGCGGTGTAGTACCACTGGGTGTAGTCTTCGATATCTGGGGTGAATCCCTCGACGTTGTTAGAGGCTACTCCGTGGTACATCTCGGTTTTACGTGGCCGCAGAAATTCTCCATTGCTGCATTGTCGTAACAGTTGGCTGAAGCATCCTGGGCTTAGGTTCCCCTATTTTTCGACCCTGTGTTAATGGGCTGGATTAGTACCTGGTTTTTTCTTTTTGTGGGCTGGCGCAGTCGAATGCTTCAAGAAGCTGCCTGGTGCTCCATCAATGCGCCCTCTGCAAGATGACAAGTTCGGCTTTTCCGAGCGACGTCTACGGATCTCGAGAGTGGGTGAGGGGCCTGACCCCCATTTGGTGGGCACCTGATATCCAGCCCAGTCGAGCTGGGAAAAAGGTAATCTACCACCATGTCCAGGTGCTCCGAAGAGTTCAAGCGCGATGCCGTGGCCCTCTATGAGAACAACAAGGACCTCTCGCTGAACTCAGCATCAGCAGAGCTCGGCATCAACCGTGCCTCGCTGCATTCATGGGTCAAAAAGAACGGCACCGGTAAACGTGCCCGCATAAAAGCCGTACACGATCAAGCCCAAGCGGCGAATGATTCTGCGCGAATCCGCCAGTGTGACAAAGGAAGTCTCTAAGCTGCGCGAAGAACGAGACATCCTGCGTAGGGCCGCGAAAAATTTTGCTTAAAGAGACTCACTGGTGATCCGCTTCCAGTTTGTCTATGACCACCGAACCGAGTACTCGGCTTACACGGATGTGCCACGTTTTAAAGCTGAATCGTTCCTCATTCTATAAATGGGTCAGCACCCGTAAAAGCACAGGTTAAAGATGCATTCTGACGGTCTTATTGGGGTAAAAATTAGTTCCATCTTTAATGACGAGCATGGTCTTTATGGTGCTGAACGTATCGCTGCAAGGCTCAACGACGATACGGACCTGGCTCCGATCAACCATAAGAAGGTCGCACGAATCATGAAAGCCATGGGACTAAAAGGTTTTAGCAAACGGCGTCGATGAATCACCACCCGGCGCAAGCCTGGTCACCGTGTCATGCCAGATCTAGTGGGCCGTACATTCACCGCTGATACGCCGAACCGTGTTTATGTCGGCGATATTACCTACCTGCCGTGCAGGGGAGGCAAAACATGTATTTGGCTACAGTCATTGACACCTATTCGCGTAAACTTGCAGGTTATGCACTCGCGAACCACATGCGAGGCTCACTGGTCATCGATGTCCTAGCCCACGCACACGGTGTGCGTGGCAGTCTTGATGAGGCTGTTTTCCACTCCGATCGCGGCAGTGCGTACACCTCACAAGCGTTTAGAAACTACTGCTTGTCGCTGGGTGGACGCCAATCCATGGGCGCGGTAAACGCCCTAGCGAAATCGTTTAACGCTACCTTAAAGCGGGAAGTTTTGCGTGATCGGAAAGTCTTTAAGGATCCGATCGCCTGCCGTCAGGATGTCTTCCGGTGGTGCATGCGCTACAACACGCGCAGACGACACTCCTGGTGCAATATTGTGGCTCCTGATGTTTTTGAAGCCGAGACTTCAGCTACACTGGCTAAAGACGCATAGTTAACCCCCGATGTGTCCACTTTCCGAGGGTCGGCCCCATCCTCTCCTACGGACACAAGATCCGTACTAATAGGGTGTCCACTAAACGAGGGTAATCTTAACTTTCCGGGGCAGGCCCAATCAGCTACCAAATAGTGGGGAGCAGTTCACCCGCGAGATTGACATACTATTTAGGAACGCTGCTACACATTTAAGGGTAATCCTCAAAAGCACAACAAATGAGGCCTCAAACCGTGTTGATTTGTACTAGCTCCGTAGTGGAAATGTTGGTGGCAGAATCTGCGGCGACCACGGAGTTGTTACACGGTATTTTTGATTTCACGCGCTGTGTCAGGTAGATCGATTTTCCCTTCTTGTTCAAGCATCAAAAGAGACCCTCAAAGCTTTGCGAACACCTCAATTCCTCCGTCACAGAAACGAAATGTAGAAGACCCGGTAAACTCACATCATGGACCTTCTGTGCTGGAGGAAGCAAAGCTCAAACAGTAGAGAAAACGACAACATCCTTGTCTGGCATAGTTTCCCAGACAAGGATGTTAAGAGCTGCGGCAACCTTATTTACTGCTAACGAGAGCCTCACTCAATACAGACGGAATTTGAGGATTTAGCCTGGGCTCTCCAACCTTCGGAAGCTCCTCCACTACCGGCGGACGGCGCAATTCATTTCCTACGATGGAGGACAACGTCTGGGCCATATTACGCGTTGACCTATCTGCCCAAAGGGTGCCGAGGTTCTTGTTGATCGGCACACCCAAAACTCGTTGGAATTTTTCAAATGCTTCTTCGCGTGCTTGGTCGTTTCGCTGCTGGAATTCCACCTTGCGTTGTTCTGCACGCTGCTGCCAAGCCTCAATCGCGGCCTGGTTCTGCTGCTCGACTTCACGTCGATCCTGCCGCATTTTACGCCTAAGAAATGCGATGATAAAGGGGAGAATAATAGCGACGAGAAACGCCAAACCGAGGACCTTCATTATAACGTTGGTGCCGTTATTCACAGATTGGTCGGATTGGTTTTCCATGTCGCGGGCGGCTTGCAGCACGCTCGTTCTTGTCGAGCAGTATCGCTCCACACCGGCGGCGTCTTGAGGGAATGCTGCCAGATCAAGTTCGACTCCCTTTGAGGAAGCTCGGTCTAAGTCTTCTTGCATGGTCTCGGCCGTACAGCCCTCATCTAGCAGCATTTGAGCTTCAGCTGCATCATAAAAATCAGGAATTAGATTTTCCTGATTCTCCACAAACTCGGGATATTCTTCGGCTAGTGCATCAAATCGACTCTTCATATCGCCCTCGAGCCCAACCTGTGCAACGGTTCCACCAATTCCGATGATAACTGGGAGAAGAATTGTAGCCAAGATCATGATCACCACAGACGGGCCGAGAATCATAACGTATCCTGCGAACCCATCTGGGATCCTTTGCCGTGGCAACTCCTTGTCTACCGGTGGCTCCTCCAGCTCAGGGGGATCAATGAACACACCTGTTTTAAGGGCATCAGACCGCCAATGCTGCTCCTTCCATTGCGGAAATTCCCGGACAACATCTACCATTCTTGCCGACACTACGCGTAGCCATGCATTGGATAGGTTCTCGAATTTTTCAATATACTTCTTTGCTTGCGGCCTATAGTTGTAGTAATATTCCCGACCCACACCATCGCGCCATTGAGCAAAGTTAATATGTTTGAGATCTTCAAGTTGCTCCTCAGTTTTTTGTGCGAAAGAATTGATTGACTCATCAATCGTCCGCAGTTCACCCACAATCCGCCGAGTCTGCTCTCGCTGGACCTCAATAGACTCCTCCAGCAGACTGTGCGTAGTCTGCTGGTCACGGTGGTTCAGTGCAGCGGCGGATGCCGAAATAGCATTTCCGACACGTGTTGCACGAAGTTGTTTCTCCGCAGTGTTCTTGAGTTGATTAACGCTTGTCGTCATGTCGCTATACCGACGCGACATCTGACTTCTTGTTACCATGTGTTTCCATTCCTTTTGGGCAGCTCGCATACGCACTCGACGCAATGAATTACCACACACCTGTCGTAAGCACGCCTGATTCATTCTAGACGTGTAGTCAAGCCTGAAAGGGAATTAACTGAAATGTCCCAGGATTTGTTCCGTCTGAGCAGATGGGAAAATCCGGAAAATGACGAGCAAATTTGACCAAGATACCAAGGACCGTGTGGTCCGTCTCGGGGAAGATCGCATCGTGGCGGAAAAATGTCGATGCACCCCGCGTGCCAGGCTGTACCCCGATAGCCGGGGTTTCATGGCACATGGCTTGTCAATGGACTTTGGCAGACCCGCCGTGCGGGAAAACCCCAGAACCTGTGCCTGAAGATTTGGCCGCCGAAGACGCGCGGCTACGCCGTAAAATTCAAGAGCTACGCGACACTAATGAGCTGTTGAAGGCTGCCTCGGCTTTTTCACGTCGGAACCAGGCCCAAAACGTTAAGAAATGATCCGGTTCATCGATGAATACCGGAATCGTTTCACTGCCCGAGTTCATGTGTAAGACGTTTAAGAATAACCGGGCTGGTGGGTTTATCACCTCGCGTGGTTATGGCCAGTCCAAGGCCCGTGGATTAAGTGCTCGTCGCCTTCGTGATGCTGTTCTGGTTCAACGCATTAGTGCTGTTCATCGGGATAATTGCGGTGTCTACGGTGCGTGGAAAAGCATACTCTCCGCCGTGACGGAATTGCATTGATATCGGACGTGAACAATCCACCCGGCTGATGCGCCTGGCCGGTGTTTCTGGCACAGGCAAAGGCGGATCACCTATCACAACCCGAAAAGCTAACATACCTGATCTGCGCCCGGACTTAGTCGAGCGTGAATTCAAAGCTCAGAGCCCGAACAAGCTGTGGGTGGCCGACATTAAGTACGTGTGCACGAAGAAAGGCTTTGTGTACGCCGCGTTTGTCACCGACGTTTACTCCCACGGATCGTTGGGCCGGGCCCGGGCCATGTGTTAATCCCTATTTGAGAGAATCCCACAACCCGGCGGCTGCTTCATCGTCCCAGAGGACGACGTTTCCTACCTCGGTGTCTTGGAAACCGCCGATGGGGACGGTTTCAGTGTCTACACCGGAGCCCATGGCTAGTGCCACGCGGGCGAGGTGCCAGACATGGTCGCCCTCGTCCACGATGAACGAGGAGGCGGTGTGGTTGACCAAGGAGAAGGCACGGAATGGGTTAATCAGGGTGGCCGGGGAAGCAACCTTATCCAGCAATGCGGAGAAGAATTCGCGCTGTCGCTGCACGCGGTCAAGGTCACCCATGGCGGTGGCGCGGGTGCGCACGTACCCGAGGGCGTCGCGGCCCTTGAGCTTCTGGCAGCCACCTTGGAGATCAATGCCGGCCAGCGGGTCATTGATGGGTTCCTTCACGCATACGTCTACGCCGCCGACGGAGTCGACCACATTGGCTAGGCCGCCCATGCCGATCTCGGCGTAGTGGTCGATGCGCAGACCGGTCGTGCCCTCGACGGTTTGGGAAAGGAGCTGCGGTCCACCGTAGGTAAAGGCAGCATTGATCTTGTCCATGCCAAAACCGGGGACTTCCACGTAGCTATCGCGTGGGATGGAAACGAGCTTCGCCTTGCCGGTGCGTGGGATGTGCAGCAGCATGATGGTATCGGTGCGGCCCTCGCCCACATCACCACCGGTGCCCAGTTCAGCCTGCTGTTCCTCGCTGAGGCCTTGGCGGGAGTCAGAACCGACGAGCAACCAATTGGTGCCGGCGGTATTAGACACTTGTTCTTCTGGCAGCGCCTCCACGCGGGTGAGGCGGGCATCGGTCCAGAACATGAAGACGAGGTTGAATACCAGCAGGACAACGAGCGCCAAGCCAACGCAGCCGAGGGCACGCTTGGCCGGATTGACCTTTTTGCGCCGGCTATGCGGGCGCTGCCGGGGCGCCGGGCGCGGTTCGGTGCGACGAGGCGGGCGCTGCTGTGCGCGGTACTGGCTGGGGTAGCGGCTCGGTGTTGGCGGCGGAGTGCGACGCGGGGGCTGTTGCTGCCGCTGTGGTTGCGGAGCGCGGAAGGATTGTTGCTCGGATTCCACGCGCCGCGGCGCCGGGCGGGCGGAGGAACGGCGTCGAATGGGGCGGCCGTATCGATCCTTGAGGGGACGTCCATCGGCCCCAAGGACGAATTCAGTGGAGGCATCGTCGCCGGCGCGGCGGGCCTCCCTATGCGGATCTCGTCCTGATTCAGTCATGCGCTATACCTTACAAGGAGCAGGGAGCAACGCCTGCTTCGCGACGTCCCCCTAAGGGCATTTTCACAGGAAGGAATAACCCACGAAAGCGACGGCGTCGATAAGAAAGTGCGCTATGACCAAAGGCCATACCCGCCCCGTGCGGTGGTAGTAGTAGCCGTAGAATAAACCCATGATGATATTGCCAAAGCCAGCGGAAACTCCCTGGTAGAGGTGATAAGAACCGCGCAGGATGGAGCTTGCGGCCAGCGTGGCTGGCAGCGACCAGCGGGCCTGGCGCAAACGCGTCATCAGCCACATCACCACCACGGTTTCCTCCGCGAAGGCGTTGGCGCCGGCCTTGAGGAGGGAAACGGGGATTTCCACCCAAGCATTGGCGAAGTCGCCGGGGATGACCTCCTTGCTCCACCCCAAGTGCACCGCCGCGACATACAGGGTGAGCCCCGGGATGCCAATGAGGGCGGCAAGCCCTCCGCCTTCGAGCCAGTCGCGGGCGCGGTGGGCACGGGGCACAAAGCGGTCCTTGGCCAGCAGGAAAAGCGCTAAGGCTCCATAGGAAAAGAGCACGGCGGCCGAGCACAGCTGCAGTCCCATATCCACCCAAGCAAGGGAGGATTGGCTGGAATTGAGGGTGACCGATTGCTCGTCGAGCCGCTGCGGCGCGGCCAGGGAATTGATGAGGTTTAACACCGCCCGCACCCCGGAAATGCCAAAGGTGAGGGTGAGGACGATGAGCAGCTCGGCGCGTAGGGACTTGGTCATGGGTGGAGGATGTGGGCGAGGCCGAGCAGGGCGGCGTCGGAAAGCGTAATGCCTCCCAGGTGCACGCCCACCGGCGGGTGATTGGGAACGGCCCATGGCACGGAAATGGCTGGCAGGCGGGCCATGTTGAAGAGGGAACCCCACGGAGACCACCGGGTCTGGGCCGCGAAATTCTCCGCATGGGGCAGGGACAGGAAAGAACCAATACGCGGCGGGTCTGTGGTCAGCATTGGGGTGAGGATGGCATCGACGCCCCATTCTTGGGCCAGCAAGTCGGGCAGCTGCCGGACATGGGCCCGCGCCGCGGCCAGCTCAGCGGAGCTTACGCGCCGGCCCTGCTGAGCAATCCACTCGGCGTAGCCTGCCGCCGGGTTGAGCCCCGCCAAACGGGAGGTAAAGGTCGTGCGGAAATGCGCAAAGGTGGCCCGGGCCTGCGGATACGGGGAAATAGGCACCACGGTGAAGCCGGCAGCCTGTAGGCGTTGGGCGGCCTCGCGGGCGGCGCGCAGGTGGTGGGCATCGACGTTGGCATCGCAAAACAGCGGCTCCACCAGCAGGCCGATGCGGGCGCGCGGGGTGATCATGCGGTGGCCATGCAGAAAGGCATTATCGGCCACTGTACGGGTAATAAAGCCTTGCACACCCATTTCATCACCTGCCGGTTTGAAGCCCACCACGCCGCAGGCCGCGGCCGGCACTCGGATGGAGCCGCCGCCATCGCTGGCGTGCGCCGCGCGCAGCAACCCCCGCGCGACCTGTACCGCCGCACCGCCCGAGGAACCACCCGGGGTGCAGCCGGGATAGAGGGGATTATCGGGATGGGGCAGGCCTACTGGTTCCGTATCTACGCGCAGACCCAACTCCGGGGTGGAGGATTTGCCGATGATGCGCGCACCTTGCTTCTCCAAGGCCTCGATAAAGGCATCGCTGCGCTCGGGGTAGTAAGTGCGATCGACATTTCCCAAGGTAGTAGGCATGCCGCGGACATCGCAGAGATCCTTGGCGGAAAGAACCCAGCCGCTCAGCCGGCCTCGGCCGGAGGGCTCGCGGTCCACATCCAGGTAGGTGAAACCGTGCTCCTCGGGGGTAAGGCCGTGCAGATCCGCGCGGAGTTGTTCTACGGAAAAGTCCATGGGGCACCAGTCTAGTGGGCTAAGGTGACGTGCATGACTACCACCATCGCCTTCCTGGGGCCAGCCGGAACCTTTACGGAAGCGGCCGTGCATAAGTTTGCCGCGCACCTGCCGCAGGCAGAGACCATGCCGGTTAGCTCGCCTTCGGAGGCCGTGGCCGCCGTGCGCGCCGGGCACGCCGAGTACGCCTGCGTAGCCATTGAAAATTCCGTCGATGGCGCTGTGACCACCACCTTTGATGCGCTGGTTGAAGCCGAACCCGTGCAGATTTACCGCGAGGTGGATATCCCCGTGGCCTTTAGCATCATGACCCGGCAAGGCGCGGGCGACATTGCGCGGCTGAGCACCCACCCGGTGGCATTCCAGCAAATCCGCGGCTGGGTGAAGGACAATTTGCCGGAGGTAGAGTTCGTGCCGGCCAGTTCCAATGCCGCCGCGGCCGAGGCTGTAGCCCGTGGGGAAGCGGATGCGGCCGCAGCGCCGGCGCGGGCCGCCGAGATCTTTGGGCTGGAGACCATCGCCCAGGACGTGGCAGATGTTGAGGGCGCCGCAACGCGCTTCGTCCTGGTGGGACGTCCGGGAAAACCCACGGCAAGAACTGGCCAGGACCGCACCAGCGTCATCTTCACCTTGCCAAATGAACCGGGCAGCCTGGTGGGGGCGTTGCAGGACTTTGCGCACCGTGGGGTGGACCTGTCCCGGATTGAGTCGCGGCCGACGCGGGAGGCCTTTGGTACGTACCGCTTCTACGTGGACCTCATCGGGCACATTGACGATCAACCGGTGGCAGAGGCGCTGCGGGCCTTGTGGTTGCGGGCAGAGGACTTGCTTTTCCTCGGCTCCTGGCCGGCGGCAACGCCCGCGGGAAAGCCACCGCGCGATCTGGCAGCGGCGGATGATTGGGTAGCGCGGGCACGCAGGGGCCAATAATCTAGAAGCATGCCCGGAAGAATTATCCTGCTGCGCCACGGCCAGACCTATTCCAATATTTCCCGCTTCCTCGATACCCGTCCGCCCGGGGCAGAACTTACCGAGCGCGGGCGCGACCAAGCCACGGAGGTAGGCCAGGAGCTAGCGCAGTTGGTGGGCGAGCGCGAAGTGGAATTTAAATGCTCCATTGCGCTGCGCGCTCAGCAGACCGCGATGCTGGCGGCACGCGCCTTTGAGCAGGAGCGCGGCATGCCGGAATTTTCCCAGCGCGTTGACGTAGTTGCCGGCGTGCACGAAATTTTCGCCGGTGACTGGGAGATGGACGGTAGCGAGGATGCCCATAGGTCGCACATGGTGGCCATGCGTGGCTGGTGCGATGGCGAGCGCGGCGCCGGGATGGAAGGCGGCGAGACCTTGGATGATGTGCTGGCGCGCTACCAGCCGGTGCTGGAGGGCATTGCGGAGCAGCTTGCCGACGACCAGGATGTCATCCTTGTCAGCCACGGCGCCGCCATCCGCGTGGTCACCAAACATGCCACGGGCGTTGACTCCGACTTTGCCTATACCGGCTACCTGGCCAATTGCCGCTTTATGGTGATGGAACCGCGCGGCAAGGACTTTGGTGAGTGGACGTTAACCCGGTGGGCGGATACGGAGCTCTAGCCCCAGCCCAAGCGGTGCAGTTCCTCTTCCTCGAGGCCAAAGTAATGGCCGAGTTCGTGGAATACGGTGACCTTGACCTGCTCTGCTAATTCTTCCTCGCTGCCGGACCAGCGCTGCAGCGTGTTGCGGTAAATGAAGATCGCATCGGGCAGGAAACCGGTGTGATCGAAGGTGCGGTGAGGCAGTGCCACACCCTCGTAGAGTCCTAGCAACATAGGGTTATCGGGATTTTCATCTTCGACCAAGATGACGAGGTTGCGCATGCGGCGCACGAATTCCTCGGGGACTTGATCGAGCGCCTCGTTGACCATCTCATCGAAGCGCTCTTCCGATACCTCCACCATTAGGGCGCTGGGGCCGGTGCGGGGGCGGCGGACTCGGGTGCCGGATTATTGTCCTTGCTCTCACGCAGTGGATTGCGCTCAGGGCGTTCCTCCGGCGGTTGGCCGTCGATAGTCAGCGCCTGGCGGCCACCGGTAGCGGAACCGGTGATGGCAGAGAAACCGCCGCCTTCGCGGGCGTGCACAAGGGAGCAATTGACGGACTTGGTGCCGCCGTTCCACGAGGCCTCGGTGATAGAGCCCCAGAATGGTTGCAGCGTGGACTGGTAGAGCTGTTCCTCGCCGCCAAGGTAGTCCTCGGTGGCGGCGGTACACGTATCGGATAGGAACTTGTCCATATCCTTGCCGTCCGGGTAACCGTCAGGGAACTGCTTGCCCACATCGATGACGGAAACGGTCTCCATTTGGTGGGGCTTGGCGCAGTCGACGACGTGCGGAACCTGCTTGTCATCGATGGCCAAGCATTCGCCCGGCTTGGCGAGGTTAGCCTGCTCGGAGGCCTCGACGTTGCCGCCAGTAAGCTGCGGTACGCCGTGATCATCGGTGGTTTGCAGGCCGCACAGCAAGGTGCGGTCGCCGCGATCCCAGGCGGACTGCGGCGGCAGAATGGACGCTACGTCGTACTTGCCATTCGGATCCCACTTACCGTGCAGATAGCCCACAGTGGCGGATTCGCACAGCTCATCGCGCAATTGGTGTTGGCGAGTAAGCGCTGGGCGGTTGGCATCAGGGCCGAATTCGCTGGTGGGGTAGACGCTGAGGTCTTCGGTCTTGGAAACCTCGAAGCGGTGCTGATCGGAGCACGGTACTTCCTTGAACCCGGTGGCGGAGCCATCCTGGGCGATGTCCCACGTCAAGCAAGCGCCGGCGGCCGCAGCGGTGAAGGGCTCCGGTTTAGGAGCGGCGGTTTCTGAAGTATCCCCGCTATTGTGCTGCTGGGCAGCGGTAGTGTCTTCGCCGCCCGATTTGTGGGAGCTGATAACGCCATAGATGCCCATGAAAACGGCCGCCGCGATTGCCGCAATCAAGACAATCTGGACGGCCACAGCGGAACGCCACGCAGGTGATTTCTTCATAAGGCCTTTAATCTTACCTTTTAAGCAGGGTGCTGGCTAGATACTGTTCTCCCTAGCCACCCGGGTAGTCAGCCGGTAGCGGTCGGTGCGGTAGACCGAGGAACACCACTCCACCGGCCTATCGCCCGAGCGGGAGTAGCGCACGATGTGTAGCAGTGGGGTGCCCACGGGGACGTCGAGAAGCGGGGCAGTGTCCGCATCGGCGGAAATCGCCGAGACCGTTTGATCCGCATCGGTAATGGGGACGTTAAAGACGGAGTCGAGGATGGCGTAGACCGAATTGTAGGTGTCATTTTCTAGCAGGCTGGGCGCATACGTGGAGTTATACCAGCCGTCATCAATGGAGTAGGGCTCGCCATCGCCCAAGCGCAGGCGGCGCAGGTGAATATGTTCGGTTTGGGCAGGAGTATCAAAAAAGAGGGCGGCATCCTCCGGGGCGCTGCTGCGTCCGCTGGTAAGGATTTTGGAGGAGGCGGTGACGTCTTGTGCGCCCATCTCGTCCGAGAATGAGGCCAGGTGGAGCCGGGAGACAAGGGGATTGGGCGCTACGAAGGTGCCCTTACCGCGGACGCGGCGCAATTTTCCGGCCGCGACAAGATCCCCGATGGCGCGGCGGACCGTGATTCGTGACACGCCATAGGTTTCTTCAAGAAGCCTCTCGCCGGGCAGGATATCGCCGGGTTTGAGGGTCGTGCGGCACAATTCTTCGAGGATATCGTGCAATTGGGTGTGTTTTGGAACGGGACCGTCCGTAATTGTGCGGGCGGGGAGCTGAACGGCGGACATAAAGCCATCATAATTCGCTGGTTATTACCACCGCAAGGTGTTGCCAATACGCTAAACTTACATTCGTGATTGATCTCAAGCTACTCCGCGAAAACCCCGACGTTGTCCGTGCTTCCCAGGTGAACCGAGGTGAGGATCCCTCCCTCGTAGACCAGCTTTTGGAAGCTGATGAGCAGCGCCGCGCTGCTATCCAAAAGGCCGACGAACTGCGCTCCGAGCAGAAGGCTTTTGGCAAGAAGATTGGCCAAGCCTCCCCGGAGGAGCGTCCGGCACTGCTGGAGGGCTCTAATGAGCTGAAGGCCAAGGTCAAGGAGGCGGAAGAGGCACAGTCTGCCGCTGAAGCCAAGGTGGAAGAGCTGCAGTACAAGCTCGATAACGTGGTCGAAGGTGCCCCGGCCGGCGGTGAAGATGACTTCGTAGTGGTCGAAGAAGTCGGCCAGATTCCTGAGTTCGACTTCGAGCCAAAGGATCACCTTGAGTTGGGTGAGTCCCTCGGCCTTATCGACGTCAAGCGTGGCGCCAAGGTAGGCGGCGCTCGTTTCTACTACCTCACTGGCGATGGCGCCTTCCTGCAGCTGGGAATGCTGATGCTCGCGGCGCAGAAGGCGCGCGAAGCTGGCTTCAAGCTGATGATCCCTCCAGTTCTGGTTCGCCCAGACATTATGTCCGGCACCGGTTTCTTGGGCCAGCACTCCGATGAGATTTACTACCTGCCGGCCGACGATATGTACCTGGTCGGTACCTCTGAGGTGGCCCTTGCTGGTTACCACAAGGATGAGATCATCGACCTCTCCAATGGCCCGCTGCAGTATGCCGGCTGGTCCTCCTGCTTCCGCCGTGAGGCTGGCTCCCACGGTAAGGACACTCGCGGCATCCTGCGCGTCCACCAATTCGACAAGCTGGAGATGTTTGTCTACTGCAAGCCGGAGGACGCGGAAGAAATGCACCAGCGCCTTCTGTCCATGGAAAAGGACATGCTTGCAGCCATGGAACTGCCTTACCGCACCATCGACATTGCCGGTGGCGACCTCGGTTCTTCGGCGGCCCGCAAGTTCGACAATGAGGCTTGGGTTCCTACCCAAGGCACCTACCGTGAGCTGACCTCCACCTCGAACTGCACCACCTTCCAGGCTCGCCGCCTGTCCACCCGCTACCGCGACGAGAACGGCAAGACCCAGACCGCAGCTACCCTGAACGGCACGCTGGCGACTACCCGCTGGCTCGTTGCCATTTTGGAAAACCACCAGCAGGCCGACGGCTCCGTCGTTGTCCCTGAGGCCCTGCGCCCGTTCGTGGGCAAGGATGTCCTGACCCCGCAGTAAGTCCGCCGTCGTCCTGGAGAGTTATGAACGCTGCGACGAATTTCCTGTACCGCCAGATCGCCCACATTGGCAGGGGGGTGACTCTGGCACAGGGATTAAAAATGCGCCTTTCGGGGGAAGAAAATATCCCCGATAAGGGCGGCGCGGTGTTGGTCTGCAACCACACCGGCTACATGGATTTCCTCTTCGGCGCCTTTTTGGCCTATCGCAAGAAGCGTCTGGTGCGCTTCTTGGCTAAGGCTGGAATCTTCAAAGCACCGGTGGCGGGTCCGTTGTTGAAGGCCATGCATCACGTGCCAGTTGACCGTATAGATGGCAGCGCCTCCTTCCGCCAAGCGGTACAGCTGGCCAAGGACGGCGAACTCGTGGGCGTGTTTTCTGAAGGCACAATTTCCCGCAGCTTTGAAATCCGCAGCATGAAAAGTGGCGCCTCCCGCATTGCCTATGAGGCGGGGGTGCCGGTAGTCCCACAGGTCATTTTTGGTTCGCAGCGCCTGTGGACCAAGGGACACAAAAAGAACCTGGGACGGACCAAGACCCCTGTCTTTATTACCGCCCTCGAACCGTACTATCCCACCGGCGATGCGGAGGCTGATACCGCGGAGATTCGACGCCGCATGCAAGAGGCATTGGAAGGGCTATGGGAACAGTACGAAGCCGAATTTGGACCCATGCCTGCCGGTGAATACTGGGTGCCCGCCCGTAAAGGTGGAGGGGCTCCTACCCTTGAAGAGGCAGAAGCTCGAGATGCTGAAGTAGAAACCGAGCGCCACCGCGTACGCCGGTTGCGCGACGATCTAGTGGGCCTCAAAGAACGCGTCTCGGTTACTACGGTTGACTTGGTGCGCAACCACATGGCCGCCGCCAAGGGAGCGGACGGGGAGGAGCCAAAGAATAAGGCGCGGACCGCCCCGGAGACCCTGGAGTGGATCAAGAACAACCTCAACGCCGTGGTAGAAGAGGCAACCCGCGGCTTGGATGAAGGTCGCGATAAGGTCGCGGATATCATGGCGCAGCTGAAGTCGGATGTGGCGCAAACCCAAGCGTCCATCACGGCCAGCAGTAAGGAGATATGGGCTGGTTCCGTAGCGGAGCAGGGCCTGTTGGCGGCAGCCACCCAATCCCGGCTTATCGTTTCGCGCTTGCCACACCGCATGAAGGCGCAATTTTCTTCCATCCCCCGCGTGGTAGTGGCGCAGAGCAGCGCGCTGAATTGGGAAGATGGCGCGCTAACTCCGCGATTGCACAAGGCTTTGGCAGATATCTACCCGGCGGCCGAAGTCCTGATCGTGATATCACCCGCCGGTGAAGTGGAAGTTCCGCAAGCCGTGTGGAGCGTTGTCGTTGATGAGGACGCTGTGCAGCCGCGACTCGATACCGATGCACTGTCCGTCACTGCCGCGACTGCGGTACAAGGCGTGGAGCGCATCCTCGAGGATCTGAAAGCTAAGCCGGAGGAGGCCCTGGTTTTTGCTAACGAGCCAGGAGATGAGGATTTCCTAGACCGGATGCCGGTGGTGGCGTTGGAAACTGCCCCTATTGAGGTGGTCAAAGGCGCTCAGGCGGTCACTTATTCTGCCGAGAAAGCCGGAATGTCCGAAGTGCTTGAAGCAATGGCGCGGTTAGCGCAGAAATAGCGAAGGATTTTCGTCCGCTTTGCACCCCCGCGAGGGGGTGGTTTTTCTTTTTGAATGTCTAAGTATTTTAAGAAAACTGACTGCTTACGGGCCTGAAACTTACGTGTGAGTAACCACATGTGTAACTCGCGTCCGTGACTCCTAACATAGATTTCAGGAGATAAAGTCTCTGCAGCCGCGGTGTGATACTTTCCACCGAAACCACAATTCACTGCTTTTGGCTGTGCTTTTGCCATCTCATTCATGGATTTATGGCGCAGGCACATGCAAGCACCAAGGAAGGAGATGCGGTCAGTAATGACCCAGCAAAGCAACCAATCCTTTAACCCCGAATACTTTGAAAATCTATGGAATGGGTACGCGGATGAGGACTACGACGTAGTCATCATCGGTGGCGGTTCCGTAGGCGCTGGTGCGGCAGCGGACGCCGCTACCCGCGGCCTCAAGACCGCCGTCATTGAGGCGCGCGACTTCGCCGCAGGTACCTCTTCTCGCTCCTCCAAGATGTTCCACGGTGGCCTGCGCTACCTGGCCATGTTTGACTTCCGCCTGGTGGCGGAGTCCCTCAAGGAGCGCGAGCTGAACATGTCCACCCTGGCACCCCACCTGGTGAAGCCGCTGAAGTTTATCTTCCCGCTGACCCACCACGTATGGGAGCGCGTGATGATGTTCGGTGGCTTTACTCTTTATGACCTCATGGGTGGCTCGAAGAGCGTGCCAATGCAAAAGCACCTCACCCGCAAGGGCGTGCTGAAGGTGACCCCGGGTCTGAAGGACGATGCCATTGTGGGCGGCGTGCGCTACTACGACACCTTGGTTGATGACGCCCGCCACACCATGACCGTGCTGCGTACCGCCGCCGAGTACGGTGCCGACGTGCGTACCAATACCGAGGTCATTGGCTTTGACAAGGACCGCGGCGGCCGCATCGTAGGCGCCAAGGTGCGCGATACCGCCACCGGCCGCGAGACCACCGTGCGCGGCAAGGTCTTTATCAACGCCACCGGTGTGTGGAATGACAAGATTCAAGAGATGGCCGGCGTGGAGGGCAAGTTCACCGTTCACGCCTCCAAGGGCGTGCACATCGTCGTGCCGAAGGATGCGCTCGATGCAGACGCAGCCCTGTGCTTCGTCACCGAAAAGTCCGTCCTCTTCGTTATCCCGTGGGGCGAGTACTGGATTATCGGTACCACCGATACCGATTGGGAAAAGGGCCTATCTTTGCCAGATCCGGCACCAACCAAGTCCGATATCGACTACATCTTGGACCAGGTTAACCAGCGCGTTCGCCGCAAGATCACTCGCGATGACATCGTGGGCGTCTACTCCGGCCTGCGCCCGCTGCTGTCCGGCAAGTCCGATTCCACCACCAACCTTTCCCGCAACCACGCGGTTGCGCGCGTGGCCCCAGGTATGGTCTCTGTCGCCGGCGGTAAGTACACCACGTACCGCGTCATCGGTAAGGATGCCGTGGACCTGGCAGTGGAGGAGCTGGATACCAAGGTCCCAGAGTCCATCACCGAGCAAACCCCGATCCTGGGCGCCGCCGGCTATCACGCCTTGGCCAACCAGGTCCCATCCTTGGCTCGTCGCTATAACCTGAGCGAGAAGTTCATTGAGCACCTGCTCGGCCGCTATGGCTCCCTGCTGGGTGAGGTTTTGGCACCGGCAGCAGAGGATGCCTCCCTGCTCGAGCCAGTTCCGGGTGCCGAGTCCTACCTGTGGGCCGAGGTCCGCTACGCCGTCACCCACGAGGGTGCATTGCACTTGGAAGACATCTTGTCCCGCCGCCTGCGCATCGCCATCGAGTACGGCGACCGCGGTGTGAATGCCGCCCCGGCCGTTGCTGATTTTGTAGCACCGCTGCTGGGCTGGAGCGACGCCGACAAGGAGCGCGAGGTATCCCAATTCAAGGCCCACACGCAGGCCGAACTTGAAGCAGAAGCTGCGGTAACTGACCGTGAGGCCAATGACATTTTGGTGCGCGCAGGATCCGCCCGACCCACCCAAAACGAGGTATAAGTTATGACCGGATTTGATGCATTCCTGTGGGAGTTTATCGGCACTGCGTTGCTGCTCCTTCTAGGCAACGGCGTATGTGCGCTGGTAAACCTGCGCACCTCTGGCGCACGCGGCTCCGATTGGATCGTTATCGCCCTGGGGTGGGGCATGGCGGTCTTCGTCGGCGCGAGCGTGGCCGATCCCACGGGCGGGCACCTTAACCCCGCCGTCACCGTAATGTTGGCCGTCAATGGCTCGCTCGAGTGGTCCCTGGTTCCGTACTACTTACTGGGCCAGATCCTCGGCGCTATCCTCGGTGCCATCCTGGCGTGGGCTGCCTTCAAGCAGCTTTTCGACGCCAATAATTACGACGACGCCGGAAACGTCACCGGCGCCAATAAGGACACCAACGGTATCTTCTTTACCAAGCCGGCACATCCTAAGAACGGCTGGAATGCGGTGACGGAGTTCATCGCCACCTGCGTGCTGTTGATGTTCATCGCCTTCGGTCCCACCGGCGGCGAGCTTGGCCCAATGAGCTACTTCGCTGTTGCTTTCGTTGTGGTGGCGGTCGGCCTGTCCCTTGGTACCCCTACGGGTTATGCCATCAATCCGGTCCGTGACCTGGGCCCGCGAATTGCTTATGCATTCATCTTGCCCATCCAGGACAAAGGCAGCGCGAACTGGGGCTATGCTTGGGTCCCCATCGTGGCCCCGTTGGTCGCGGCCGTAGCCGTTGGCCTGTTGTCCGTTGCGCTCTAATTCCATCTTCGTATAGGAGACTAGACACATGACTAACAAGAAATACGTCGCTGCTATCGACCAGGGAACCACGTCGACGCGCTGCATCATCTTTGACCACAACGGCGAGCAGGCTGCCGTTGGCCAGCTCGAGCACGAGCAGATCTTCCCCGAAAAAGGCTGGGTAGAACATGACCCAGAAGAAATCTGGAGCAATACCCGTCGCGCCGTCGGTGAGGCTCTTGCCAATGGCGATATCACCGTCGAAGACATTGACTCGGTAGGTATCACCAACCAGCGTGAGACCACCGTGGTGTGGGATAAGCACACCGGTAAGCCGGTCTACAACGCCATTGTCTGGCAAGATACCCGAACCACCGCTATCTGTAAGGAACTCTCGGGTGAGGAAGGGCCAGAAAAGTGGCGCCGCCGCACCGGTCTGATTATCAACTCCTACCCGGCGGGACCGAAGGTGAAGTGGATCCTCGATAACGTCGAAGGTGCCCGCGAGCGTGCCGAGGCAGGCGATCTGCTCTTCGGCACCATTGATAGCTGGCTGCTGTGGAACCTCACTGGCGGCGCGGAGGGCGATGCCGGCCGCGAAGCGCTGCACGCCACCGACGTCACCAATGCCTCCCGCACTTTGCTTATGGACATCGAAAAGCTGGAGTGGGATGAGGAATTGTGTAAGGAAATGGGCATCCCGATGTCCATGCTGCCGGAGATTCGCCCGTCCCTGGGTGATTTCCGTACCGTGCGTGAGCGCGGCTCGCTTTCCGGCGTGCCTATCCGCGCCATCCTGGGTGACCAGCAGTCCGCGATGTTCGGCCAGGGTTGCTTCCGCGCAGGTTCCGCAAAGAATACCTACGGAACCGGCCTGTTCCTCCTGCTGAATACGGGTACCACCCCGAAGTTCTCCGAGAACGGCCTGCTGACCACCGTCTGCTTCCAGCGCGAGGGCGAGCGCCCCGTGTACGCGCTTGAGGGATCTGTATCCATGGGCGGTTCCCTGGTGCAGTGGCTGCGCGATAACCTGCAGATCATTCCCAACGCTGCGTCCATCGAAAACCTGGCGCGCGAGGTTAAGGACAACGGCGGCGTTTATATCGTGCCGGCCTTCTCCGGACTCTTCGCTCCGTACTGGCGCCCGGATGCCCGCGGCGTCATCGTGGGCCTGACCCGCTTTGCTAACCGCAAGCACTTGGCTCGCGCCGTGCTCGAATCCACCGCGTATCAGACGCGCGATGTTGCCGACGCTATGGTGGCGGACTCCGGCGTGGAGATTACCGAGCTGCGCGTGGATGGTGGCATGACCATGAATGAACTGTTGATGCAGTTCCAGTCCGATATCCTCGGCGTGGAAGTACACCGCCCGAAGAATATCGAGACCACCGCCACCGGTGCTGCCTTCGCGGCAGGCCTGGACCACGGCTTCTGGGATGACCTCAGCGTCTTGGGCAGCCAGACCGGAGACATGAAGGTATTCAAGCCGAAGCGCGAAAAGGAAGAGGTAGAAGGGCTCTACCGCGACTGGAAGCGCGCTATTAAGCGCTCCCTGGAATGGGAGGATAACGAGGACGAGGACCTGAACATCTAAGTCCTGACGTAAACTCGCGGGTATGGAGAATTTCCCAGCCCGCGCGCCTCGCCTCATCGCGAGCGATATTGACGGCACCCTGCTGGACCGCAACCATCGCGTCCCGCGTCGCAATCGTGACGCCGTGGCGCGGGCAGTCCAACAGGGTGCCTATTTTGCGCTTTCTACCGGTCGTCCGTTCCGCTGGATTGCCCCGGTGCTGGAGCAGCTGCCCGTGCGGCCGGTATGCGTAACCTCGAACGGTGCTGTGTTGTATGACTCCGCGGAGGATCGGGTGATGTCTGCCCATGAGCTTTCGCCCGCCGCGTTGGCGGAAGTGGTGGACGTGGCCCAGACGGTACTGGGCACCGTAGGCTTTGGCGCGGAGCGGGCAGGGGGCTCGCTTGCCGACGCCGTCGAGGACCTCTTCGTAGTCGAGCGCCACTATTCCGAAAACGCCCTGTTTGAGGGCTTCGGCGTGGTCAGCATGGGCGAGCTAGTGGGGCAGCCGGCGGTAAAGTTCCTCATCCGCAACACGGACTACTCCGCCCCAGAGCTCTATGAGCTCATTGCGCCGCACATCGATCCGGAGCTTGCGCACCTGACCTATTCCATGCAGGAAGGAATCTTGGAGGTTGCCGCGCCCAATGTGACTAAGCGCCGCGGGGTGGAATGGCTGGCGGAGCACACCGGCGTCGCCCAGCAGGAGACTATTGCCTTTGGGGATATGCCCAACGATATAGAGATGCTGACGTGGGCCGGCTGTGGTGTGGCCATGGAAAACGCCCACCCGGAGGTTAAGGCGGCCGCGGATGCGGTCACCGTGGCTAACCACCAGGCGGGCGTCGCTAAGGTGCTAGAGCGCTGGTTCTAGTCGGTGAAGATGTCTACCTTTTCCGTTTCGGTGTTGTAGACAATCTCGCCACCCTGGAACTTCACGCGGATTTCCTTGCCATTCTTTTCCTCGTTGGAGGTAGGCAGGCCGAGCTTGGAGGCATTATCGCCCTCGGACCACTTCTTGGCAATCTCACCCGTCAGGGCCTTGGTGCCGGACTCCTTGGAGGAGAGCACCACGCCATTTTGGAAGAGCTGGTAAAGGATCTTGCCGCCATCGGTGGTGTCCGGGCCGCCGACTGCCAGGCCTAGGACTGGACCGAAAGCGTTGAGGACGGAGGTCCAAGATTCCTTCAGGCCTTCGTTGCTGGAGACCTGGACAACCTTATTGACAATCTCCGGGATATCGCCGGTGGTCAGGTTGCCCGCCACCTGCTGATCGGTGTCTGGCTTTTGTACGCGGTCGCTGGCGATGAGCACGCCGAAGACGGCAGCAGCGATGCCGGCAAGGGCGGAGATGGTCGAGACTGGGACCTCGACGTCGCCCAGCGAGGACGTGATTTCTTCGCCCACCTGCTGCGGGGTCTTGGGGATATCCTGCGGGGTCTTGGGGGTATTGGACTGTGGAGACTCTTGCCAGTTCAGGTCCGTGCTGTTCTTGCCGGACTTGATGGCATCCGCCTTGCGCTTGGTATTCTTTCGAATCTCGTCCCAGTGGCGCATGGTGTACTGACCTGGGCAGGCGGTGTTGTGGAAATCATTGTGGCCTGCGAAGGCCGGCACGGTGGCCGTGGTTCCGGCAGGGAACTTGGAGCCGTAGAAGCCGCCGGAGTACAAGCTGGCCGTGCCCATCGGGTCGATGCCGGAGGTAGCAGCCTTCCAGCCTGCAATCTCGGCGACGGAGTTGAGCATCTCACGAGACGGCTCCGCTGTCTCGTAGTTGCCAATCATGGAAATGCCCCAGTTATTGGAGTTGAAGCCGCCCACGTGGGCGCCTTGTACGGCCTTGTCCAAGCCGCCGTAGCGGCCTTCGTAGATGGTGCCGAACTTATCCACCAGCACGTTGTATCCGATATCGCACCAGCCCAGGTTCTGCGCATGATACTCGTAGGCGCCGCGTACCTGTGCCGCTGCCTGTGCGCGGGTGTAGTTATTGGTACCCGCGGTGTGGTGCAGGGTCATGGCCTTGATGCCATCGTCGTAGGTTGGCTGCTGGCAGCGCTTAGATTCGTCTGCGCCCCAGCCGGCGCGGGTGACCACCTTGGGCATGCCCGCGGTTTCTGCGGTGGGCTCGATGGCTTCGCCTTCCTGGGCGTTGCCGTCGATAAACACGGCGTCGAGATCCGCAACCTGGGTGCGCTCATCGGCCACGGGGGAGATATCGCCGACGTTGTACGCAAGCGGCGCGGGGCGGTTGGCATCAGCGCCCTTGGCGGCCTTGTCCAGGAGGGAGTCTTCCTTCTTGTCGAGGTTGGAACCGGTCACGAGGTCAACGTTGGCCATAGAGACCTGCACATCGTTGGTATCGCCCACGAAGATGAGCTCGGTGCCGTTCTTGCCCTCGGTGTAGTTCATTGCGTCCATGGGCAGCCATTCGCTCCAGGAACCGTCCTGCTGCTTGGAACGGACGAAGGAGTTGATATCTCGCTTGCCCTCCCAGGTGACGGCGAACATGTTGAAGGTTTCGTCGCGGTGGAACTGCTTGACCGCGCGGCGGCTTTCGCCGTCGCCCTGTGCGGCTACGGCTGGGTCATCGACGACGATGGATTCGCCGTCACTGAAGCTAGAGGAGGAATTTTTGACCTCAATGGGACCACCGTTGCCGGAGTCTTGAGTCTTGAGAACTTGCTGTCCGCCGAATGCGGCCGTAACGGCGAGCGCGATGGAGGTGACCGCCGCGATGACGGGGGTGGACCACTTTGACCTGGTGGGTACTAGTCGACGTCGTTGTTGCACTGTTATCTCCCTGGGGTTGTGCAGCTGTAAAAACGGTTGCCAAAAGTTAAGAGTTGATAGTGATGGTACGTTTGTGACTTCTGTGAAATCTGTTGCGACACGCCGATGCGCCGTGTCAGCTGCCGTAGTGCAATAAAGTGGAGGCCATGACTTCTTATGACCTCATCGTTGTTGGCTCTGGATTTTTTGGTCTAACGGTTGCCGAGCGCGCCGCTAGCCAGCTGGATAAGAAGGTGCTCATTGTGGAGCGCCGCAATCACCTCGGCGGCAATGCCTATTCCGAGGCCGAACCCACCACCGGAATCGAGGTGCACAAGTACGGTGCGCACCTCTTCCATACCTCTAATAAGCGCGTGTGGGACTACTGCAATAAGTTCACCGATTTCACCGACTACCAGCACCGCGTGTTTGCCATGCACGATGGCACCGCCTACCAATTCCCAATGGGCCTGGGTCTTATCAACCAGTTCTTTGGCCGCTACTACTCACCGGATGAGGCCCGCCAGCTCATTAAGGACCAGGCCGGCGAATTCTCCCCGGAAGAGGCACAAAACCTGGAGGAAAAGGCCATCTCGCTCATCGGTCGCCCACTGTATGAGGCCTTCATCCGCGATTACACCGCAAAGCAGTGGCAGACAGATCCGAAGGAGCTGCCAGCCGCGAATATCACCCGCCTGCCGGTGCGCTATACCTTCAATAACCGCTACTTCAACGACACCTATGAGGGCCTGCCGGTCGACGGCTACGCGGCATGGCTAGAAAACATGGCTGACCACGACAATATTGAGGTCCGCCTGGATACCGATTGGTTCGAGGTGCGCGAAGAGCTGCGCGCCGAGTCCCCAGATGCGCCCGTGGTCTACACCGGCCCACTGGATCGCTACTTTGATTTTGCCGAGGGCGAGCTGGGGTGGCGCACCCTAGACTTTGACTTGGAGGTGCTGGATACCGGCGACTTCCAGGGCACCCCGGTGATGAACTACAACGATGCGGACGTGGATTACACCCGCATCCATGAGTTCCGCCACTTCCACCCGGAGCGCAAGGATAAGTACCCGAAGGATAAGACGGTCATCATGAAGGAGTATTCGCGCTTCGCCGACAAGGGCGATGAGCCGTACTACCCCATCAATACCCCAGAGGACCGCACCAAGCTGGAGGCTTACCGTAAGCTCGCCGCTCAGGAGTCGAAGGATAATAAGGTTCTCTTTGGTGGCCGCTTGGGCACCTACCAGTACCTGGATATGCACATGGCTATCGGTTCCGCGCTGTCCATGTTTGATAATAAGCTCGCACCATTTTGGAACGAGGGCAAGGCTATCGAACAGGAGCGTGGCCACTAAGCCGAACTTCGTCAACAGAACACTTAACACTCATACACCACCCAACACACCACACTATGGAGTGTTGGGTGGTGTGTTGTATGTAGTGTTGTGTAGTGTTGCGCAGACCGAGAAAATTATGATTGAACTGCGAAAACATCCTGAGCTGTGAGAATTTCGGATGAGGAACACGTGCGAACACTACACAACACACCACAGTGTGTGTAGTGTTGTGTGTAGTGTTTGAGGGCGTTCAGGAGCGTTGAGCGCTGATAGGGGTGAGTGATTGTGGTCTGGGATGATGACCAGGCGGAGATCGCCGAGATCATTGGAAGCCTGCGATCTCAGGACACCGATACGCGCGCTGTCGAGGTCAAGGCAGCTGCGGGAGGTTTTCCCAAGAAGCTCGTTCGCTCTATCTCTGCCTTTGCTAACGGGACCGGTGGAATCATCATCTTGGGGCTGGATGAAGACAACGGGTTCGTTACGGTACCAGGCTTTGATGCTACTGCCATGGCGGATGCCCTGGCTGGCGCATGCGCAGACCACGTGACCCCGTCGGTTCGCGCCCAGATCGACATTGTTGAGTGGGAGGGCGCGAGCATTGTCGTTGGCACCATTCCCGAATGTGCTCCTTTTGAAAAGCCTTGCTGGGTCGTTTCCCAGTCGAAGTATCACGGCAGCTATATCCGGGTCCATGATGGGGACCGCGTACTAAAGCCATACGAGATTGACCGGCTGGAGGAAAACAAGACCCAGCCGGAATGGGATCTGGAGCCGGTTGCGGATGCTGACATCGACGATCTGGATCCTGACATTGTGGCCGAGATCTTGGCCCGCGAGCGCTCCATCCATGAACGCATTTTTGGACGGTTGAGCGATGAAGAGGCGATGTTAGCGCTCCACTTGATTACCCGGAACGACAACGGAAAACTAGTGCCAACTTTGGGCGGGCTTATGGCAGCGGGCACTTACCCGCAACAGTTTTTCCCGCGGCTCAACGTGACCTTTGCAGCATATCCCGGCACTGATAAAGCGGCCGGGATGGGCAAGCAGCGCTTCCTCGACAACGAAAGTCTGGTGGGGCCCATTCCGGTGCTGGTCGCGGATGCCGTGCGGGCAGTCCGACGCAATATGCGCGTCGGAGGCGTAATCGAGGGAGTCTTCCGTAAGGACTTGCCGGACTATCCTCCGGAGGCCGTGCGTGAGGCAGTCGCTAATGCGCTTATGCACCGTGACTATTCGCCGCAGGCGCGGGGCACGCAGGTACAAGTGAACCTGTATGTCGACCGGCTGGAGATCCTCAACCCCGGTGGTCTTTATGGAACGGTCACCGTTGATCGATTGGGCACTGCGGGTATGTCTAGCGCGCGCAATCAGCATTTGTCTGCGTTGCTGGAGGTGACTCCTGCCGGTGACGGGGATGGGTACGTTGCGGAAAATCGTGGTACCGGATATATCGAGATTCTCGACCAATTGGAGCAGCAGCTGCTGCCGCCGCCGGTACCACGGGATTCATTGACCGAATTTGAACTCACCTTTGTGCGGCGAAATCCGACTACCCCGGAGCGCACCGCGGCGTTGGGTGGCGGAACCCGCGAGCGCGTGCTCGACTATCTTCGCGAACACAGGACAGCGTCCAGTCGCGAATTGGCAGGGGCTGCGGGGCTGTCCCTCAACGGCGTGCGCAGGACCATCAACGAACTTGTTGAGGAAGGCGTCATCGTGCGCACTGAGCCGCTGAAGAGCCCGAAGCAGCGCTATCGGCTGCAGGGCTAACCACGGTGTTCAACGTCACCTTGTTCGCGCGCCGCCGCTGAATACCGTGGCGCGAATTTCTCCATCTGTTCAAGCACGAGCTTGATGGCCTCCGGCGCCTTGTCCGGTGGATACTTGTAGTCGCGTAGCAACCTGCGGACCGAGCGGCGTAGTTTCGCACGTACGTCGTCGCGTACTGTCCAGTCGGTCTTTGCATCGCGCCGCAGCATGGAAACGAGCTGGCGTGCGATTTCAGCAAGAACTTCGTCGTCCATGAGCTCGGTTGCGGATTCGTTTGTCGACACCGCGTCGAAGAAGGTGAGCTCGTCATTGCCTAGTGGCGGGGTGAATTGTTCACCGCGTTTGCTTTCCTTGACGATCTCCTTGGACAGGCGGATGAGTTCGGCGATGATTTCAGCGGCCGTGAGCTGCTGATTGGTGTACCGATTCATCAGCTCAGTGATCCGCTCGGAGAACTGCTTGGAGCGCAGCTCGTTGTTTCCTGTGGCGGTGCGGGCTTCCTGCTGGAGCTGGCGGCGCAACGCATCAATGAGCAACGAGACCTCCGAGGGCGATTGTTTGTCCTTGAACAGGTCGACGGTGAGATCCTGCAAGTTCGGAATCTCAATCCCGGCCTGGCGGTAGATGTCGATGACACCGGTGGCCTCAGCCGAATCAACGACCAGCTTGCCTAGGGCGTTGCGGATGGAGTCGCTAATTGGCTCGCCATTGGCCACGCGGTCGCCCGCATCGAGCTTGATGAGCCAGTTCTTGACCTCGGAGTAGAACCGCACGCTGTCGCGGTATTCCTCGGCGTCGGGGCTGCCCGAAGCTAGTGCCCAGGCACGCGCGAGCCTTCCAGCCTGACGCTTGAACTCATCAGCGACGGGACGCGCGTTTGGCTTCTCGGGGTCGTAGTTGCCTTCGGTTCTTGGATTGCGAAGGAAACCAGTGACATCGAGCAAGGCACGGCGAAGGTTGGCGTCATCGATGAAAGCGGTGTTCTTCCATTCGATTCCCACAATGTCGTCGAGACGAGCCAGGAATCCCTTCGCCAGATTGAGCGATTCTTCGACGTCCTGTCCCGTGACCTTCGTGCCGTCGTCGGAGGGGTTGAGCGTGAACTCAGCCAGAGCCTTCTCCAGGTGCTCGACCAGCGGAGCATAGGCGACAAGGAGGCCATCCTGCTTGTCGCGGAACGTGCGGTTGACGCGGGCGAGGGTCTGCATGAGCAGTGCACTCTTGAGTGAACGGTCAATGTAGAGCGTGTGTAGCGGCGGTGCGTCGAAGCCGGTGAGCATCATGGACTGAACGATGGCGATTTCCAGCTCGTCGTCGACGTCCTTGATGCGGTTCTTCACGGCCTTGAGCGCGCTCGGGCGGCGCATATGGACCTTGAGCTCATCCGGATCGGACGGCGCGGCAGAGTAGGTGACCTTGATTTTTCCCTTGTCATCGGCATCCGAGTGCCACTCAGGGCGCAGCGCCACGATCTTGGAGTAGAGGCGTGCTGCAATGGAACGCGTGGCGGTGACAATCATGGCTTTGCCCGGTGCGCCGATGAATTCCCGCATGTTCTCGCGGCGGTCTTCCCAGTGGCGTACAAAGTCCTCAGCGAGCGCATCTAAGCGGTCGTCGGAACCGTAAATGATTTCCAACGCGGCGACGGAGCGCTGAATCCGTTCGCGCTCTACCTCGTCGAGACCCGTAAGTACTTCCTCAGCGGTGTCATCAATCTCGTCATCGGTAATTCCAGCAATGCGCTTGAGCGGGATGAGGCGTGGCTCGAAATACACGGGAACGACGGCACCGTCCTCGACGGCGCGGTTCATGTCGTAGACATCTACGTCGTCACCGAAGACCTTGCGCGTATCGCGGTCCCACTCCTTGAGCGGGGTACCGGTAAACGCCAGCATGGAGGCATTCGGCAGCGCATTGCGTAGGTGCTGTGCGTAACCGTCAGCCGCGGTATCGCCAAAGCCATAGTGGGAACGGTGTGCCTCGTCGACGATGACCACGATGTTGCTCCGGTCAGAGAGCAACGGGTGCTCGGTCTCACGCAACTCACCCTGGCCGTTCAAGCCAAACTTCTGGAGCGTCGAGAAGTAGATGCCGCCGGAAGTCTTCTGCGACAGCAGCTCACGTAATTCAGCACGCGACTCGATATTGCGCGGTGCCTCCGGAAGGATGGTGGACCGGTTGAAGGTCTCGAAGAGCTGCTCATCTAGCTCCGTACGGTCATTGAGCACGATGACAGTCGGGCTGAGCATCTCCGGCCGACGCATAATCTTGGCGGTGTAGAGTTCCATCTCCATGGACTTGCCGGCACCCGTTGTATGCCAGATGACGCCAGCGCGCTTGTCGCCGCGCGCCGCCGTGATCGTGGAACCCACAGCCTTGGTCACCGCGAAGTACTGGTGCGGCTTCGCGATGCGCATGACTAGCCCCTCGGCCGTGTCATCGAACGCCGTGAAGTCGCTGTAGAGCTGCCCAAAACGCTCCACATTAAACAGACCATCAAGCAACAGGTCCAGCTGCGTGACCGGCTCGCCGGCCACAACCATGTTGTTGGGGTCGACCGGGCTGCCGTCCTCATCCACGTTCCATGGCGCAAAGTGGTTCCACGGAGTAAACGGCGTACCGTACTTCGCGCTGAGGTCATCCGAAGGAATCACAATATTGGCGAAGCGGAAGGCCATGCCGAATTCCTTGACGTACGTCTGCAGCTGGTTGTGGGCGCCCTCGACGGAGGTATTCGCGCCCGTCTTCTTCAGCTCAATGAATGCCAGCGGCATGCCGTTGACGTAGCAGACCACATCGAAGCGACGTTCCCCATCGAGGTTCGCAACGGTGACCTGGTTGAGCGACAAGTAGTCATTCTTGTGCGGCTGCGAGGACAGGAAGTAGATGGTCGGGTTCTGGACGTTGCCCTCGTGGTCGATGTACTCGATACCGCGGTAGCCTTCCACAAGAATCTGGTGAATGCGCCGGTTCTCCGCAATCGCGGATTGCGACTTCGGCGTGATGACCTCACCGATGGCCTGGTCAAGGTACTCCTCCGGCACATCTGGGTTGAGGTTGCGCACGGCATTGCGCAGTCGCCCGCGCAGCACGATGTCATTCCAGGTGTCGCGCTCGCCGGAGCCCGGCGCAAAGTCCGGGCCGTGGCCGGCCTGCCATTCCAGTTCCGCCAGGTGGTCCTGAACAATGAGTTCGAGGGATTCTTCGCTCAGCATGAGCTTCTCCTTGGGGGTTGTAGGGGTAGGGGTGCTTAGCTTTCCGATGCCGCCTCATCCGCCGCGTCCTCCGCCTCACCGACCGTAATGCGGCCGCTCATGAGGAGGGGAAGGAGTTCGTCGCGGGTGCGGACGAGGGCTTGGTTTTCCACCACCAAACTTTCGAATCGGAGTGTTAGCGACTCAAGCATTTGTGATTCTTCAGCAGAAAGCGTTCGTGTGTCAGGAACTTCGCTAGTCAAAATGTCGGCAGGACGTACGCGTTGGTGACTTTTTGAAGTTCCTCCCGTCAGTGACTCCAGGTGATGGAAAAGCTCAGGTTGTGCTGTGGCTGCAAAAAGCTGTGCTTGTCTACAGGTTGTTGGTTGAAGCACAACAAATTCCGAAGACGCGATCATTGGAACGTCTTCGTTGATGACGGGGACACTCCAGATTCGGGGCGTATGTGGATTCAACTTCGACAGCAGAACACAGGGATGTTCAAGTGAGAATTTGTTGCTCTTAATAGTTGCTGGATCTTCCTGTGCAGGAGCACCGAGATCGAACGCCGGGAGGCTGTAGTGCAAGACTGTTTTGGCTTCAATGGTTTCTGGCTTAATTGAGTGTGTACTTCGTTCGCACAGAACAGAAAGCTTAACGGTGTTCGTTGGTTTTCCACCAAGGGCTTTAATTAAATCGAGTGCGATGCCCTTAGCTCGATTGTTTGCGGCGATTTTATCGTCGAGAGATCGGAGCATGGTTGCTATCGCGGTCTGCTCTTCAATTGGAGGCAGGTTTATGCTGATGCCGGCGATATAATTTCGGTTCAGCATTGGTTGAACTGAGCCGGAATCAAACCCAGTTAAGTCGGCATTCTCAAACCAGTAAAAAAGCCACCGTGGGTCGTTTCCGTGAAAATCTGTGGCGAATAACGTCGTGTTTAGCGGCCAGAAATCTTCGTCGGACCACTGAGGTTTACCGAGATTTGTAGCACGTCCGATTGCAAACCCGGGCCCCTTTACTTTGGCCTCATTATGAGTTTCGCCGCTTTTGCCAGCTGAAAGGATGCGGAAGGGACCTGGAATTCGTGCTTCTTTTGCGAGGTCAAAACCGCGTTGAAGAGAAACCACTTTGCCTAGAGGGGTAGGAATCCAATTTCTTGGCATTACTTCAACCTCCCCAGCTGTTCGCGCACAACCTTGTCCAGGCGGGCGGCGTCGTCAAGCGCGGCGGTGAGTTCGCCGGTGAGTCGGGCAATCTTCTCGTCGATGGGCTCGTCGTCTTCTTCGGCCTCGGCGAAGCCGACGTAGCGGCCAGGAGTCATCGCGAAGTCGGCGTCGCGGATGTCATCGAGGGAGGCGGACTTGCAGAAGCCGGCGATGTCCTCGTAGGCCTCGTCCTTCGGTGCGGAGGTGCGGCCGCGCCACAGGCGGTAGGTGTTCGCAATCTTTTGGATGTCGTCGTCGCTGAAGGTGCGCTCTGTGCGGTCAATCATGTGGCCGAGCTCGCGGGCATCGATGAAGAGGACCTGATTGGTGCGGTCGATGGAGCCTTTGTTACCGGCCTTCTTGTCCTTGGCGAAGAACCAGACGCAGACCGGAATCTGCGTGCCACGGAAGAGCTGTGCAGGAAGTGCGATGACGCAGGAGACGATGTCGTCTTCCACCATGGTCTTGCGGATGTCGCCTTCACCGGAGGAGTTCGACGTCATCGTGCCGTTGGCCATGACAACACCGGCCTCGCCTTGAGAAGTGAGCTTGGAGATAATGTGCTGCATCCACGCGAAGTTTGCATTGCGCTTGGGCGGGACGCCGTACTTCCAGCGGGAGTCCTCCTCGTTGCGTGACCAATCCTTGATGTTGAAAGGCGGGTTGGCCATGACATAGTCCATCTTTTTATCCGGATGAATGTCGCGGGCGAAGGTGTCGGCCCAGCGCTCGCCGAGGCCGGCAGAGCTAATGGCGTGGATGGCCAGGTTCATCTTGGCCATGCGCCAGGTGCGCTCATTGAGCTCCTGACCGTAGATGGCCAGAGCAGTGCGGTCCTTCTCTGCGGTTTCGAGGAACTTCTCTGCCTGAACGAACATGCCGCCTGAGCCACAGCAAGGGTCATAGACACGGCCCTGGGTCGGCTCCAGGATTTCTACGAGAGTGCGGACGACGGGGCGCGGGGTGTAGAACTCACCGCCACGCTTACCCTCAGCACGGGCGAACTTCTCCAGGAAGTATTCATAGACCTCACCCAGCAAATCGCGAGCACGCTCGGGACCCTCCGCGGTGAAACGCGTGGTGCTGAACAAGTCGATGAGTTCGCCCAAACGACGCTGGTCAACGCTATCCGAGGCGAAGTTCGTGGGCAGGGTACCTAACAGCGACTCATTGTCCAGCATGAGCTGCTTCATCGCGTTATCGATGAGCTTGCCAATGGACTGGTACTCCTGGCCGGCGTCGCTCGTCTTGCCCTTCGAGTTGTCACGCAGGAAGGTCCAGCGAGCGATGGGGTCGACCCAGAAAACGTTCTTCTCACGGTAAGCGTCGATATCCTCCAGGTCTTCCTGGATGTACTCTTCGCTATCGCCGCGCTCCTCGCCTTCGGCACGCAGCTCCGCGCGCCGGGCATCGAAGGCGTCAGTGACGTACTTGAGGAACACCAGTCCTAGGACGATGTCCTTGTACTGGGATGCATCCATGGAACCGCGCAGCTTGTCTGCTGCCTTCCATAAAGTGTCCTTGAGCTCTTTGAGGGTGGTGGCGGAGGCAGACTCTACGTTCTGCTCATCCTTGACTGTGTTAGTCATTTTTCTCCTTACATATAACGGGGTTTTGTTCGTTTGAATGTTGAACTCTGTTATTAGCCTGGCGGGGATTGTCCACGAGATTCAGCGATGGTGACAGCACCGGTACCTATCGACATGACGAGGCCGTGCTCAAGTTCATCGAGGCTATGTAACTGTTCTAAGAGCTGCTGGCGTCGTGCGCGGAGCTGGTGTTCCACCGAGCCGAGGTGCTTCGCATTCCCACGTGGAAAGACGGGGAAGTACAGCGAGCTCAGCTCCGAGGATGTGGCCTCGTTGATGGCTTTCGCCACGAGGTACGGGATGCAAACCTTCTCAAGGGGAGTCTTGCTGCGCCCGCGGAAGGTGCGGCACCGCAACGCTTGGGCAGGAGCCGTGACGAGCTTGCCACCTTCTTCATCGATGAGCGCGCGTGGTCTTGGGCTCTTGATGAAGACCACGTCCCCTGGCTCTGTGAGGGTGCCGCGCGGTGCAATGTCTTCCAACCGGAGACGATCGATGCACCGTGCGCCCTGTGGAATGCTCCCCAGAATTTCGGGTTCACCGATGAGTTCCAGTTTTGCTACTGCTTCAGGGGCGAGATCACGTTCGGCAATGCGGGAGCCGCTGAGTTTCTGCAGTACCCCAGTGCGAGCGTTGGTCGCGGCCTTCCACGGTAGGTACTCAAGGCGCGTTGCCCCCGATTCAGCGCGCATACCAATCTTTGGCTGCGCGTCCTCCAACCCTACTGGACTGATGTCTAATCCTGCTTGATGTGCGGTGTGCATGAGATCGGCGGCGGAGGACGTCGACGTAGAAGAAAAGACCGAGTCATCGAGAGAATGAGTACGACTGCGCCAGGCATCAGCGGCGCGAAGAATACGACCACGGACAAAGGTGTGCTTGCGCGCTTCATCCGGTGTGGTGAGCATGGTTGCCCAGTCTGAGACGAGACCGGGTGTCTTAAGGTCCGGCACGTCAGCGATAACGGCAGCAGCATCGGCAGGGTTGCCTATGGCCTTGCGATTAGGGCGCTTGAGAATCCATAGTGCGCCCTGCTGCTGTCCGCGGTCCGGAAAAATGCCTCGGGGCAGCCGTGCGCTGTAACGCAGCGGTGCAATTGCACCGGTTTCAGTCGGTGCGAGGAAGCTCCGTCGGACGACCTGCGCTAAAGAGTCCTCGATAAGCATGTCTGCGGTGGAAATGCAGAACATTGCGCCGCGCTCGTTCAGGTTGTCGAGCAAGTCCTGGAGGTGCTCGAAGTATTCGGGTGCATTCTTGAGAGGGGAAGGAGCAGCGTGGACGATGAGAGAATTCGCTGGGATCTCCTCGCTAGCGTCGATGAATTCCACGTTTCGGCACGCTAGTTCGGCCCAATAAAGAGAGTCTGGTGCGCAGTCCTTTCGATATCCGATGTTGAGCGCTAGCGTTTCCTCGAGTTCCCGGGCGAGTCCAGTGACGAAACCTAGGCTGTATTCATCAGTAGGGATGATAGGTGGAGTTGGGTCCTCTAGCGTGAGGGCTTCCGATACTGCTTGCATAGCGCGGGAAGTAAACCGGGAAGAGAGTGTTATTTGACGCTGAGCACTGAGGTCATCTGCAAGACGGGCGAGCGCGGTCGCGGGCCCGAAAGCTGCCTCGGCTACCTGCTCTGCGGCTTGTGCGATGTCAGCTTCAGGGTCATCAGAAGGAATGTTGTCTGCTGCGCGCTGGTACGCCGCGGTAAGAGAGTCGATTACTGCAGCAGAGGGCGAAAAATCCTGAGGGGAGAGAGCCGTGTTGCAGTTTAAAAGGCCCAAGGCCGCGCGTGCCGGATTGTGGAGCAGCATTCGGTAGAGCGAAGAATAGAAGAGGGCATCTTCAACGGCTGTGTCGCGGCGGCCGAGCTTAGTTGCTCGCAGCCAGTCTTGAATTTCGGTGATGGCGTAGTAGGGGTGGCCATCATGTTCTCCGTAAGGGGAGGGGAAGGGCGTGATGGATTCTGAGTTAAAGCGCTGAATCCACTCGTTGACCGAGGGGCGCGTAACGCCGGTCAGCCGGGCGACATCGGCGAGTGTCAGTGTTGCGGTCACTTGAGGCCTCCTTTCATAGGGTAGTGATGGGGAATAAGGGTGAGCGGTCATTGCTGATTGCTCTGCCCAATACGTTAAACGAACTCGAGTGGAGTGCCCAGCTTTTAGTCTGTTAATCGTCCTGAAGGGGGCTTAAGGCTGGGTAATTCAAACTACAAGAGTGTCGCCCAAGAGTGGTTTGGTTTTCGTGGGGATCGGGCTTCAAAAGCGCATGACTTGCTGACGTGTTCGGTCAGGTTCGGTGCTAAAGCGGGGGATTGATGTGCACTTTGTGGCCGATTTCCTGCTGGTGAACGTGTTGGCTCGGGCTGTCTGTCGACGTCGATATGTGCATGGTTATCGTCTCCGCGCTGAGTATGTTCGACAACAAGCTGGCTCCGTTCTGGAACGAGGGCAAGGCCCTTGAGCGGGAGCGAGGCCACTAAGCGCTATGCTTGATCACCTCTGAGGAAAGGAGGTGACGGCATGGCTGACCGCCGCATGTGGAAAATGTCGCCGGAGCGGCTGCAGGAGCACCTGAAATTGCGTAGCCGCGCATCGCGCATTCCCGATAAAAAGAAGGAACAGTCCAAGAAGGCCTGCCGGAACACCCGGCGGGCCTTTCCGCTTTCTTGGTGCAGAAAACTATTGGGTTATTCCCAACCGTTTGACTTAACCCACCGTTAACCGGTAAAGTTAACGTCAGGTTAACACTTAGCAAACGGGACAATAATCCGAGAAAGGGGATAACAATGAACCAGTTTGAAACCCTGCGCCAGGATCTGCACGAGAACTACGGCCACGAGTACACGGCCGCGGAAATCGATGCCAAGCTCGATGAGGTTATTGCCAAGCACACCAAGAAGGCGGAGCTCGATGAATTCGTGCCGCTTTTGGTGGAGCGTGAGGTGCGCGACTACTTCGGTGCTCACCGCCTGCACGTTCGCTTTGCTGCCGGTACCAATAATGCGCTGGCCCAAGCTGCAGCGGAACTGACCCGCAAGCACGCCGGCGATGCCCTCTTTGTAGATACCGCCGTTGCTCACCCAGAAAACGAAGCGGAAGGCCACCTTGCCCACGTCATGAACGAGCGCGGCATGGGTGAGGCCCCGAATAAGTACCTCGACGAGGTGCGCACGGTAGCGATGCCGGATTACATCGTGTTCTTGGGCCGCGAGGTAGAGCGCGATGAGGCGGGCAAGGACATCAAGATTTGGGATATTCCTGCTGCGGATACCGTGGAGGAGGCGCGCGAATTGGCTGATGACCTCGAAGCTCGCGTGCTCTACATGCTCAACAAGCTAGGTATCGATCCGGTGACCGAGCCGGTCAACGCCTAGAAGCGATACGGGTTGGGCAGCTGGGAGGAGACGTTATTATTAGCCACCCAGAAGCCCGCAAACCTATAGGGCATGTAGTGCGTGCCCATACCGGGGCGCCATTCCGGCGTGCCCAACAGTGGGGGAGTTTTGCGGTCGCGCTGCGGATATAGCCGTTCTGGCAGCGCGCCCACCATGGGGTGGTAGTCCTCGAGGACGCGAGCGAAGGCGGAGTCGAAGTCTTCCCGCGACAGTTCCTGGGACAGGTCATTGATGCGCTGCGTTATCTGGCGCAAGCTGGCGTTGTCGGGCTGGCGGGAGAGGGCCGCTTGGGCGTCGCCAAGCAGCCATTGCACCTCGTCCGCGCGCACCGCAGTATCACCGGCGCAGAAATTTTCCAGGGAATCTATCTGCGCCGCGGCCGTATTGATCTGCTTGAGCGCTTTGTATGCCTCCTTGATGGAGGCAGCGTGCAGGGAATAGTCCTGGATGTTCTCCAGCGCCTTGAGCGTCGGCCGCGCATCGGTGTACTGATTGACCAGAGAGCGCCACTGTACCTTCAGGTAGTCGCCCGCTAAGGGGGAATGCAGGGCGTCAATCCGTGCCTCCGTGCGCTTGATGAGTTCCTCAGCCCCGTCGCGAGCGCCCTTAATATAATCGAAGCGCTTGCGCACCCGGGCGCGGCGGATGAACAGGTAGGTAATGAGGCCAACCGCGCCCAGAACCACGAGCACCATAGTCGCTGCGATGAACACGGACCACGTGGGCACATCCTGCATAGATTGCCGGCGCACGGTAGTATCCGCGGCGGCGCGCGTAGCCAGGATCATGCCGACGGTATAGTCATCGTCCGCCAGCGCCGGCCGCATCTGGTCCAAGATGCCGTCCACGCGGCCCTCATCATAAATCTTGATGTCCTAGCACACCTCTGTGCCGCAGTGCACGGCCATGCTATTGGGCTCGAAACCTACCGCGATGACGAGCACATTTTTCTGTAGCCCACTTCCATTGATGAAATGTGGATGCTCGCGTTCCAAGTCATGGAATAGAGTCCGGGAAAATTCCTCGCCCGATTTCGGGTACGTAGCGTAGAGGACCTCGTGCACAGAATCCGGCAAATGCATGGACTGTGCTTGCGATTTGATGGCCTCTTCGTCCGAATTGCTGAGGATCTGGGCGTGGTCCAGAAACTCCACCGCGGGCTTTTCCTCTGCGATAGCGGCGGGCGCGCTGGCTACAGCGAGAAGACCTACTGCTGCCGCGCAAGGAACCCATCTCATGATGTTCCATATTACGGGCTCCGCGTGTAAACCGTAGTACTTATGCAAAAGCAACTACGCTAAATCGCTGACTACTGTTTATACCGTTTGGAGAATCGAAGCTATCGTGACTGCCAACAACACCCAGGCCCATGAGCCCCTGCAGCGCATCCTGCTGCCTAAGCGTGGCGAGCCCTTTGATGTGCGGATGCTCTACCTCATCGAGGCCGAGCAAAACCGCGAACGCCTCAGCTGGTTTAACCGCACTTCCGTCACCATCCCGGCCGGCGAGGAAGCCTCGTTTGAAACCTACTTCAACGCCTTCCCAGCCTCCTACTGGCGCCGCTGGTCCCAGCTGCGCTCCGTAATCCTCAGCCTGGACATTGAGGGTCAAGCAAATATTTCTCTCTACCGCTCCAAGCAGGATGGCCAGCGCATTTCCGTGGCCAACCACCTGGTAGGCACCGGCCACCACGAGTTTGAGCTGCCGCTTAAAAACTTCGAGGATGGCGGTTGGCTGTGGTTCGATATCACCGCCGAGCAGGAAACCACGCTTGCTGACGCCGCCTGGTGCTCCCCCCACGCCCCCGGCCCACAGCTGCTGCCGGACGGCACCGAGCAGCCGGCGCAGGACAAGCGCGTGGCGGTTGGCATCCCCACCTTTAACCGCCCGACCGATGCCGTGGCAGCACTCAAGGCATTGGCCGAGGACCCAGTAGTAGACGAGATCATCGACTTCGTCCTCATGCCGGATCAAGGCAACCAGCACCCGGCCGATGAGCCGGGGTACGACGAGGCGGTGGCCCACTTTGGCGAGCGTTTCCGCGAATTCCGCCAAGGCAACCTGGGCGGCTCCGGCGGCTACTCCCGCATCATGTACGAGGCGCTGGAGAATACCGAATCGCCCTTCATCCTGTACATGGACGATGATATCGCCATCGAGCCGGACTCCGTGCTGCGCGCGGTTCAAGCGGCCCGCTACGCGGCTAAGCCCATCATCGTCGGCGGCCAGATGCTCAATCTGCAGGAGCGCTCCCAGCTGCGCACCACCGGCGAGCAGGTCAACCGTGCCGATTTCATGTGGGGCGCGGCGCCGCACGCCGTCTACGACCACGACTTTGCCAAGTACCCGCTGCGCGCCATCGGCACCCGCGAGACTCACCTGGATCCCAAGAAGTACGATTCCCGCGCGCTGCACCGCCGCGTTGACGTGGAATACAACGGCTGGTGGATGTGCCTCTTCCCACGCATCGTGGCAGAAACCAACGGCCAGCCGCTGCCGCTGTTTATCAAGTGGGACGATACCGAGTACTCCCTGCGCGCAGCGCGCAACGGATTCCCCACGGTGACCTGGCCGGGTGCCGCTATCTGGCACATGGCTTGGGCGGATAAGGACGATGCCATTGACTGGCAGGCCTACTTCCACCTGCGCAACCGCCTCATCGTTGCCGCGATGTACCACGAGGGACCGGCCAAGGGCATTACCAAGTCCATCTTTAAGTCCACCCTCAAGCACACCATGTGCATGGAATATTCCACCATGGCCATCCAGATTGAGGCCATGCGAGACTTCCTGGCCGGACCGGACCATCTCTTCGACATCCTGGAGTCTTCGCTGCCGCGCATCGCGCAGATCCGCAAGAACTACTCCGATGCCGTCATCCTGGAATCCGCCGATGAGCTCCCAGCTCCCACCGGCGCGCCGGGCGTGCCCACCCGTAATATCGGCGGCCGCCTGGCCAAGATTAAGAAGATCCCGTGGGCCATCAAGGGCCTCAAGCACCTCGTCAGTAAGGAAGACGCTGCGCACCATGAGGCGCCGCAGCTAAACCTCACCCCGGACGAGGCCCGCTGGTTCACCTTGTCCCGCGTAGATTCGGCCACCGTCTCCACCGCGGGTGGCACCGGCGTCGCCTTCCGCAAGCGTGATCGCGACCTAGCCAAGGACCTCGTGACCCAGACCCGCGAGCTGCTGAAGGAAATCGAGGAGAACTTCGACGACCTGCGCGCCGAATACCGCGCGGCACAGCCGGAGCTGACCTCGCGCGAGTCCTGGAAGAAGGTCTTCGATGCCCAATAAGCTTTCCGTAGCCGAATCGTGCGTCCTCGAGTCCATCCAGGGTGCGGCCTTCGACGTGCCCGGTGTGCTTCCCACCGCCCGCGGGCTTAGCCACTGGGGCGAGCATGCCTTGGGCTGGATGGGCAGCGCTGCGGTAGGGGCGGGCGTCGACAAGCGCCGCCGCGAAGGCTGGATCCGTGTTGGGGCCGCCACCTTCCTCGCGCACGCCGCCAGCGTGGTGCTCAAGCGCATCGTGCGCCGCAAGCGCCCGGATTATCCCTACGTACGCGTGGGGGTAAAAACGCCCTCCAAGCTCTCCTTTCCCAGCTCGCACGCTACTTCGACCACCGCATTCCTGGTGGCGGTAAGCCGCCTTACCGGCCGCAAGGCGCCCCTTCTCGGCGTGCCGGTAATGATGGCATCGCGTATGGTGCTCGGAGTGCACTACCCAACAGATACGGCCGTGGGTGCGGCCATCGGCGCTGCTACCGCGGAGGTCGTGATGAAAGGAATGAAGCATGAGTGATGATGGAAACCAGCACTTTTTCCATTCGGAACCGCACACCTCCGGCGTAGATACCGGCCGCAAGCGCAAGCCGCCGAAGAATCTTGTCGATGGCATGATTAAGGCCCTGCGCCCCAAGCAGTGGGTCAAAAACGTCCTGGTGCTGGCCGCCCCCGCCGCGGCCGGCGCCGATGCGCTGTTCCATGGCCGCGTGCTTCTCGACGTCCTCTTGGCCTTCGTCGTCTTCTGCCTCGGTGCTTCCTCCATTTACCTGATTAACGATGCGAAGGATTGGCGAGAGGACCAAGAGCATCCGACCAAGCGCTTCCGCCCGATTGCCTCGGGTGTGCTACCGATCAAGCTCGCCTATGTCATGGCCGTGGTGCTCATCTGCCTGTCCATCGGCTTGTCTTTCCTCGCTACGGCCGGGCCGCAGCTGGCTATCGTGATGGCGATTTATATCGCACTGCAGTTGGGCTATTGCTTTGGCTGGAAGCATATGCCGGTGATCGATATTGCGCTGGTGTCCTCCGGCTTCATGCTGCGCACCATGGCCGGTGGCGTAGCCGCAGGCATCGAGCTTTCCCAGTGGTTCCTGCTGGTGGCGGCCTTCGGCTCGCTGTTTATGGCCTCCGGCAAGCGCTATTCGGAGATCCTGTTGGTAGAACAAACCGGCGCGAAAATCCGCAAATCCCTGGAAGGGTATACGCCCACCTACCTGCGCTTCGTGTGGACCCTAGCCGCCACCGCGGTGGTCATCTGCTACACCCTGTGGGGCTTCGAGCTCGCTAACGACGCCCAGACCGGTGGCGTGTGGTACCAGATTTCCATGGTGCCGTTTACCATCGCCATCCTCCGCTATGCGGCCGATGTGGACCGCGGCCAGGGCGGCGCACCGGATGAGATTGCACTGGAGGACCGCACTTTGCAGGTTCTCGCCTTGGCCTGGCTCGCCTGCATTGCCATGGCGGTTTATATCATGCCGTTGTTCTAGACACAGCGGAATCGATATAGAAATTTTCTGCGGGGCTGATAAACTTTCTCCCCGTGCTTAACACCGACCACAAGAGTATCGCCCGCTGGAGTACCCCAGCGGTCATTCTTGTGATCGGTGTTTTATCTTTCTGGGGCGGCTTCGCTCGCCGCTGGATTTCCGATGACGGCCTCATCGTCCTGCGTACCGTGCGCAATCTCGAAGCTGGAAACGGGCCCGTGTTCAATATGGGCGAGCGCGTGGAGGCCAATACCTCCACGCTGTGGCAGTACCTCATCTTCCTTGTGCGCTGGGTAACCCACGCAAACCTGGAAGGCATCGCCATTTACCTGGGCCTCTTCTTGGCGGTAGCGGCGATGGTTGTCGGCACGGGGGCGTCGGCAAGCATGCGCTCTGGCGCCGTCCTTCCGGCAGGCGCACTTGTGTATTTGGCCCTGCCGCCGGCCCGCGACTTTTTCACTTCCGGCTTGGAATGGGGTCTGTGCATCTTCTACCTTGCGGTGCTGTGGTGGCTGTTGCTGCGGTGGGCGCGCCCGCGCCGCCACTCCGGGAGCAATAGCGACGCCTATTGGCTCGCCTTCTGGGCTGGGCTGTCCTGGCTGGTGCGCCCAGAGCTCGCTCTGTACGGCGGCCTGGTGGGAATCGTGCTGCTCGTATCCCACCGCTGGTGGAAGATTCTTGCCGTCGCAGTGCCGTTGCCGTTGGCCTATGAGATTTTCCGCATGGGGTACTACGGCCTGCTGACCCCGCACACGGCCGTGGCCAAGTCCGCGGCCGGTTCCGAATGGGGCAAGGGCTTTACCTACCTGGCGGACTTTGCCGGACCGTACTGGCTCTTCCTACCGCTCATCGTGCTAGCCATTGCGGGTCTGTGGAAGGCGGACCTGCGCCCCACGGCTCTCCGATCCACCGCCACTGCCACGTATCTTTTTGTAGGTGCGGCGCTCATCCATACGCTCTACGTCTTGCGCGTGGGTGGAGACTTTATGCACGGCCGCATGCTGCTGCTGCCACTTTTTGCGATTCTGCTTCCGATCTTTGTCGTTAGCGTACGCATGTGGATCGTTTCCGTCCTCTGTGCGGTGTGGGCGCTGGTTATCGTTCTGCGCGGGCATCCGGTGGATCGCAGCATCTATGCGGATGAAATTTCCATCGTGGACGAGCGCGATTTTTGGACCTATGCCACCCAGCGCCAGGATCCTCCTATGCGGGCCGAAGAGTTCCTCGGCGCCAAGTTTATGGAGGACTACCAGGAGGGCATCGACGAGCTAGAGGCCGGCGACGCCATGACCTTCCGCTATATCAAGGGCGAAGATAGGTTCTCGTGGACGGCCACGCCTGCGGACCCTTCGCGCACCGATCCGCCGACCGTTTACCTGCTCAATTTGGGCCTGTCTTCCATGAATGCGCCGCTGGATATTCGCGTGCTGGACAATATCGGCCTCAGCAACCCTTTGGCGGCGCGCCAGCCGCGCATCGAGGGCGGGCGCATTGGGCACGACAAGAGCTTGGATATGTCGTGGCAGGTGGCAGATTCCGCCGCCGATATCGACGAGATCCCGGCGTGGATTGATAAGTACGAGGCGGCCAAGGCTCGCGCCGCGCTTGCCGACGCCGATTTTCAGAAACTCTTCGCCACATACAGGGAACCCCTAACTTGGGGCCGTTTCTGGAAAAATATTAAATTCTCTCTGACCGATGGTCGGACCCTCACTTTTTCTTCTGATCCCTCTGACTACCTGCGCTAATTCCTTTAGATGCAGACTTTAGGGGGAACCTAAGTTACACTATTCTGTGACATTGTTATCGATCCGTGACGTTAACGGTATACAGGTTCCGGACGATAGAACTTAGTGACAATCACCGAGTAGTTTGAAGGAGAAAGATGACTGCATCCATCAAGGGTCGCGTCCTTTCAGTCATCATGGCAGTTGCCGTAGCTTTGGGCCTGGCCGTCGTGGCAGGTTCCCAGCCGGCAGAGGCAGCCAACCGCGACTGGCTGCGCCGTGACGCCACTGGTACGTGTGAGTGGGACAAGGTCGGCTGGTGGGTCCAGCGTTGCGACGTATGGTCCCAGGCAATGGGCCGCACCATTCCGGTGCAGGTTCAGCCGGCAAAGCGTGGCGGCAATGCCGCCCTCTACCTGCTGGATGGCCTGCGTGCCACCGAGCGCACTAACGCATGGGTAAATGACGTTAATGCTGCCAAGACGTACGAGCCGCACAACATCACCCTCGCTATGCCCGTCGGTGGTGCCGCTTCCTTCTACGCTGACTGGCAGGGTCCTGCTACCTACGACCTGGAAAATCCGGTCAACTACAAGTGGGAGACCTTCCTGACCAGCGAGCTTCCTGGCTACTTGGAGCGCAACTTCGGTGTTGCCCGCAACAACAACTCCATTGCTGGCTTGTCCATGGGTGCCGGTGCTGCCCTGACCCTAGCTGCAAAGCACCCGAACCAGTTTCGTCAAGCGCTGTCCTACTCCGGCTTCCTGACCACCACGGTTCCGGGCGCTCAGACCATGATGCGCTTTGCCATGCTGGATGCGGGCGGATTCAATATCAACGCTATGTACGGTTCCCTGTTTAACCCGAAGCGTTTCCAGAACGATCCGCTGCTGCTTATTCCGCAGTTGCGCAATACCAACCTGTATATCTCTGCTGCCTCTGGCGTCCCAGGCGCCGGCGATAGCCACTACCTGCCGGAGCACCAGGCTGCCGGTGCTGCACTCGAGTTCGGCTCCAATATCACCACCCGCGTGTGGGAGGGTGCCGCTCGTCTGCAGGGCCTGAATCCGACCGTGGACTACCCAGCACAGGGTCTGCACAACTGGGAGCAGTTCGGCTACCAGCTCAACCGCTCTAAGCCACAGGTGCTTAACGTCATGAACGCTTGGTAATTCTTGCGGCGGAATCCCCTTTCTTAAGGAAAGGGGATTTTCTTTTGCAGCGGGTATCGAACAAATATGCGTCTATCTATTGCGGGTGTCTCGGCGGTGCGCTAATCTATGGATGTCAGTTCGATTGGGTGTGCGAAATTATTTAGAGGGGGAGCTTTCGTGACTACTGCTACCGCACCACCAAAACAGGCGTATTTTTCTACCAATGACATGGAAGACACCGTGTGTGTCATGGCCATGGTGCAAAGAATTCAATCATGGCAACTGTTCCAGGCAGTGCTGCCACAGTTAGAAGACGACGTTGATTGCACACTGGCCGTTTTGTCCAAGAGACTCGGTCTTTCGCGATGGCGGGTATCAAGTGCAATCCAAGCCCACTTTCGGATGCGCGAACTGCCGCTTACTACCGCAGTGCAAACGGAACACTGGATTTTGGACCTTCCGCGACTCCAAGTTATTGACGTGGAATTGCGTCCCCTCGGCGAGGACGAAGCGCAGATCCAACTAGTTGATGCGGCCTTGGCAGATTTCCTCACGCCCAAAGACCCGGGACAGCACGTGCCGACGGAACCGGAAATCCGAAATTTCCTGCGTGGATTCATTGATGGGCTGCTGAAGCCAGATTTATCGGCGCAGATCGAGCGCGCAGTGTCGGTGTCCTATTCGGGTGGACAGGCCACGATTGTGTTGAAGACAGATAAGGCCACTGCGGCGGCAATTTCTAGACATATTGATAAAGCGGCAGCACAAGAGGGGGTTTCAACGGCGGAGGCGCTGGAAAGTCTGATCTTCAACCGCACTAGTACCAAGGTGGTGATTAACACCTATCGCACCGGGGAGGATCCTTCCCGCGTCTTCATTCCTAGCGCAGGATGGTGCGATCTGGGGGAGGACCTGGCCCATGACTCTGCGGTGCGAACTCTTACCGCCGAGGACGTCGAAAAGTATGTTCCCTCAGAAGAAATCCGCGCCTGGGTGCAGGGGCGGGACGCGACCTGCCGGTGGCCAGGGTGCTCGATGCCAGCACACTATTGTCAATTGGATCATCGCGTGGAGTACGGCGACAAAGGACCTACCAGTGTGGGAAATCTGGTGAGCTTGTGTCAGCATCACCATAACGTGAAGACGGATGGTCGGGTGCGATACATCATGGACCCGTTTACCGGAGATATTGTCTGGATGTTTGAGGATGGCACTTATGAGGTGGATCGAGCGGCAGGTCCATTGGCGCCCCGGAGTATTCATTGGAAACTGACGTGGGAGCGATTCCTCAAGCTCAGGAGGGGTTCATTGCAAGGTATGTGAGTTGGGACTATACAGGGGCGCATGTTCGCTATTGAGAATCCAAACACAGGCAAGAGTGAAGACCAGTTTGAACGTATCGATGATTCGCAGCGCGATGACATCCTAGACCGCTCCACCGCGGCCTACGAGGCATGGCGTAGCACTCGCATCGAGGAGCGTGCTGCGGTTTTGTCCCGCGCAGCTGACCTTTATGAAGAGCGCATTGATGAGTTAGCAGATCACATCGGCCGCGAGATGGGCAAGCTGACCCGTTGGGCCAAGGCCGAGGTACAGATTGTTGCCGATATTTACCGCTACTACTCCGAGCACGCGCACGAGCTGCTTGCCGACGAGTACCTGCCGGCACAGAATGCCGACAAGACCGTAGTGCGCAAGGAGCCGATCGGTCCACTGCTGGGCATCATGCCGTGGAACTTCCCGTACTACCAGGTAGCCCGCTTCGCGGCGCCTAACCTGCTGCTGGGTAACACCATTGTGCTCAAGCACGCTTCCATCTGCCCGCTGTCTTCCCAGGCATGCCAGGACATCCTGGAAGAGGCTGGTCTGCCGAAGGACGCGTACATCAACATCTACGCTTCCGGTTCCCAGATGGATGCCTTTGTAGCGGATAAGCGTATCAAGGGTGTTTCCCTGACCGGCTCGGAGGGCGCAGGTGCTGCCGTGGCCAAGACCGCCGGTGAAAATTACAAGAAGTCCGTGCTGGAGCTAGGCGGCAACGACCCGTTCCTGGTTATTGATGATGAGAACCTGGAGTGGGTCCTGGATCAGTACAACCTGATCCGCATGTACAACACCGGCCAGGCCTGCAACGCACCAAAGCGCCTCATCGTTCTGGAGGACTTCTACGACCGCACCGTGGAGTACCTGGAAAAGAAGATTGGGGACATGAAGGTCGGCACTTATGACGACGAGAATGCCGACATTGGTCCGCTGTCCTCCATCGGTGCTCGCGATGAGATTGTGGAGCGCCTGGAAAAGGCCGCGGCCAATGGTGACGCCAAGATTCGCGTAGGCGGCAAGAAGATTGACCGCGAGGGCGCCTACATGGAGCCTGCGCTGCTTACCGACGTCGACCCATCCACCGACGTAGGCTGCAACGAGATCTTCGGCCCTGTGGCTATTGTTTACAAGGCCAAGGATGTTGAAGAGGCTATCGAGATTGCCAATAACTCGGAGTATGGTCTGTCCAGCTCCGTCTGGGGCACCGACCTGGATGCCGCGTTCGAGGTGGCAAACCAGCTCAACGATGGCATGACGTTTGTCAACGAGGCGTCGGTAACCGCAGCAGGCCTGCCATTCGGTGGCGTGAACCGCTCCGGCTACGGCCGCGAGCTGGCACGCTGGGGTGTAGGCGAGTTTGTCAACGAGCACCTGTACCGCGTGAGCGGACAGGATAACCCGGGCAACTCCCCGGCCATGTAGCGGCGTGTCAGTCTAGCGTAAGTCTCAAGTTCAACTTAAACTTGAGCACACGATAGACAGCTCACGCCGCAGGCATCGGTCCGGGGGAGGGGAACCCTCGGAAAGGTACCGCGGCAAATCTTCAAGGACGTTTACCTATGCGCAAAAGCACTTCCCCGAGTAAAGCTCGCAAGGGCCTTGCAGTGGCCGCAGTACCTACCGCTATTGCCGTGGGTTTGGCTCTGCTGCCAAACGCCACCGCACAATCTTCCGTAGGCGATCTCTCTTCCGCAATCGGCGGCGATTCCAGCCTGTCCGATCACTTCGCACCGAAGGATCCGCCCGCCCGCACCCCGCTGAACACCGAATACCCGGATGTTAAGGGCCTGCCGGAGGGCGTGAAGATCAACCGCGTGGAGTACCTGACCAACCGCCACCTGATGGTCTACATCAAGTCCGCGGCTATGCCGGACAAAGAGCAGAAGGTGCAGATCCAGCTGGCTCGTGACTGGTACTCCCACCCGGAAAAGAAGTTCCCAGAGGTATGGGCGCTCGACGGCCTGCGTGCACGTGACGATGAGTCCGGCTGGACCATCGAGACCAATATTCTGAACCAGTACGCTGACCGTAACGTCAACCTAGTTATGCCGGTAGGCGGCGAATCTTCCTTCTACTCGGACTGGGAGCAGGCAGACCGCGGTAAGCGCTACATGTGGGAGACCTTCCTCACCAAGGAATTGATCCCCATCTTGGATAATGAGTACCGCTCGAACCACAAGCGTGCGGTCACCGGCCTGTCCATGGGCGGCACGGCCGCGATGAACTTGGCTGAGCGCAACCCGCACCTGTTCAACTTCGTGGGTTCCTTCTCCGGTTACCTGGACACCACTACGCGCGGCATGCCGGAAGCCATCATGGCTGCGCAGCGCGATGCCGGCGGCTATGATTCCCGCAAGATGTGGGGCGAGCCAGGTTCTCAAAACTGGATCGACCACGATCCGAAGCTGGGCATTGAAAACCTGAAGGACATGAAGGTCTATGTCTCTGCAGGTTCGGGCAAGGATGACTTTGGTAACGCCAACTCCGTAGCCAAGGGTCAGGCCAACCTTGCCGGTATGGGCTTGGAGGTCATTTCCCGCATGTCCACCCAGACCTATGTGGACTACGCAAAGCGCGCCAAGATTAACCCAGTGATTAAGTTCCGCCCATCCGGCGTGCACAGCTGGGAATACTGGCAGTTTGAGATGCAGCAGGCATGGCCCTACATCGCAGATGCCCTCGAGATGGACAAGGCTGATCGCGGTGCGGACTGTGAGGCCATCGGCGCCATCGCCAAGGAGACCAAGAGCGGCGTCATTGGCTCTTGCTTGAATAACGAGTACGACGTCGCTAAGAAGGGCAAGGCCCAGGACTTCGAGTCTGGTACCGTTTACTGGTCCCCGGATACCGGTGCGCACGCCCTCTTCGGCCGTATTGGTGCTCGCTACGCCGAGATCGGTGGACCTACCTCCTGGCTGGGCTTCCCTAAGACCGGCGAGTCTAAGACCCCGGACGGCAAGGGTCGCTTCGTGCACTTCGAGCACGGCTCCATCTACTGGTCCCCGGAGACCGGTGCTTGGGAGATTACCGGCGATATGTTCCAGGCCTGGGGCAAGAACGGCTACGAAAAGGGCGACCTGAAGTACCCGACCGGCTCGGTTAAGAAGGTCGGCGAGGGCTACATGCAGGAATTCCAGGATGGCGTCCTGACCCGTAACCCGGATGGCTCCAACCAGGTAGTCCACGGTGCTATCGGCGCCAAGTACAAGGACATGGGCGGCGCTGAATCTGCGCTCGGCTTCCCGACGTCCGGTGAGAACGCCGTCAACGGCGGCTTCTTCCAGACCTTTGAAAAGGGCAGCATCTACTGGTCCCCGAAGACTGGTGCGCACTACATTCTGAAGAGCAAGATCATGGACCGCTGGGGCCAGGCTGGCTGGGAGCAGGGCGAGTTCGGCTGGCCTACTTCTGACTACTCCGAGATTGCCGCTGGCGGCCTGAGCCAGGAATTCCAGCACGGCAAGATCAGCGAGGTCCTCGGCCAGGTTCGGACCGAGAAGAAGTAGCTATGCGCAAGCTAGTAGTTGTGGGCGCGGCGCTGTGCTTGGGTCTTGCGGGCTGCGATTCCGCCACGGTGGATAGCGAACCGCCGCAAGAGACCGAGGTCGCGCCCCTCGAGCGGGAGTCCGAGGCCCCTTCCTCTTCTTCGGAGAGTGCCACCTCTAAGTCGCAAGAGGACCGCGGTGCGCGCGAGATCTCTGAAATCCCCTCCGCTGAGGTGCCGGAACCAGAGGCCAAGTACTTGGACAAGCTCAAGGACGCCGGCGTTAACGTCGATGGCGTAGAGGATCAGCTCCTTGGAGCCGGTAAAGCGGCCTGTGACGAGAATGAGGTCACCATTTCTGCAGTTGCCGGCCAGCTCATCGAGCAGCAGCGCACCACGCAGAGTTTTGAGGAGCTTTCCCAGCTCATCAAGGATTCTGCACGTTCAGGGATTTGCTAGGTTTACCTGGTACAACTAATCCATGCGAAAAACTATTACCGTTGTCGCGGCCCTCGTCGTATTAGCTGTCATTGGCGTGGGCGCGTCGCGTTACTTCAACCAAGGCACTGATTCCCCGGCTCCGCATACCTCGGAGCAGGCCGCGCCGCCGCAACCGCAGCAGCCTGACTGGTGCCCCCGTGTGGAGTTCATTTCTGCCCCGGGTACTTGGGAGTCCGCGGCTGACGACGACCCCATCAATCCTTCTGCCAACCCGCGCTCGTTCATGCTGTCTATTACGAAGCCGTTGCAGGAGGCCTACGGGGACGATGTGAAGGTCTGGACCCTTCCCTATACCGCGCAATTCAAAAATATTAATGCGCAACATGAGATGAGCTACGACGATTCCCGCACTGAGGGAACCGCCAAGATGAATGACGAGCTGCGTAGCGTTCATCAAAGCTGCCCGGCTACCAAGTTCATTCTGAGCGGCTTTTCTCAGGGCGCGGTGATTGCTGGCGACGTTGCCGATGAGATTGGTGGCGGCCAGGGCGTGGTTCCGGCGGAAAACATCGCAGGCGTGGCCCTTATCGCAGACGGCCGCCGCCAAAATGGCGTCGGGCAAAACCCAGGCCGCAAGGTGGGTGGCGTCGGTGCAGAAATTGCCCTTCAGCCCGTATCCGGATTGGTGCAGCCCATCGTGCCGGGTGCTTCCATGCGTGGTGCGCGCCAGAATGGGTTCGGTAGCCTCGCGGATCGCACCTTCCAAATTTGCGCGCCCAATGATTCGGTGTGTGATGCCCCGCCTAACGTGACCAATGCACTAGAGCGCGCGCAGGGTTTGATTGCCGCGAATGGCGTGCATGCGCAGTACGCCTCCAATAGTGGCGTTATCGATGGCACGACTGCCAACCAGTGGGTAGTGGGCTGGGCCCGCCAGCTTATCGACGCCGCGTAACAACCATTCCCCCAACTCCGATAGTTTTATTAACGAAACCATTTACCTAAGGAGAATCGATGGATCTAAAAGCGCAGATGGGGCAGTTCTTAGCACCCGAGTTCACCTTGGCCCAGTTGGCAGAGAAGCTCTTCCAAGCGGAAACCGACCCAGACCGCGTGGTCATGCGCCAGTGGATCTACGGTGAGGAAGAAACCTGCCGGGAGCTTACCCGCGCACAGGTCAATAACCGCATCAAGGTGGTGGCGGCGCGCCTGCAGCAGATGGCAGAGCCCGGTACCCGCGTGGCCATCTTGGCTGGTAATTCGCCGGAATACGTCTTCGGCTTCTTGGGTGCTCTTTATGCGGGCATGGTGCCGATTCCGCTGTATGACCCCAACGAACCGGGGCACTCGGACCACCTCAAGGCCGTATTTGGTGACTGTGACCCGTCCATCGTGGTAACTAACCGCGTATCGGCGGCGGCCGTGCGCACGTACTTTTCCGCTCAACGTGAGCGCCCGCGCATCATTTCCCTTGATGTCCTGCCGGATTCTTTGGCTTCCTCCTGGACTCCCGTGGAGGGAACCGCAGAGGATACTGCGTTCCTGCAGTACACCTCCGGTTCCACCCGTACCCCGGCCGGCGTGGAGCTCACCAATCGCGCGATTATCACCAACGTGGCGCAGATTTTCCAGGCCCTGCAGCTGCAGATGCCGGCCCGCATCGTTTCTTGGCTGCCGATGCACCACGATATGGGCATCATCTTGGCCGTATTTGTCACCATCTTGGGCCTCGACTTCGAGGTGATGACCCCGCGCGATTTCATCCAGCACCCGGATCGCTGGGTCCGGCGCGTGACAGCCGGCAAACAGGCCACCTATACCGCTATCCCGAACTTTGCCTTGGAACTTGCCGCGCGCCACGCCAAGGACGCGGATTTCTCCCACGTGGACGGCATCATTATTGGTTCCGAGCCGGTGACGGAATCGGCCGTGGACTCCTTCCTCGATGCCTTCAGCGTGGACCGTTCCGTACTGCGCCCGGCCTACGGTCTGGCAGAGGCAGCACTTATTGTGTCTACCCCGCAAACTGACAAGCGCCCGGTCATCGCGCACTTTAACCGCGCGGAGCTAGCCGCAGGTCGCGCCGTCATCGAGGAAAAATCCGAAGACACCGTTGCTTACGCCTCCAATGGACAGTGCGTGCCGCATCAGCACCTCGCCATTGTGGATCCGGAAACTCGCGCCGAGGTGGAGGACGGCGTTATCGGAGAAATCTGGGTCCACGGTCCCAATATGGCCACCGGCTACCTCAACCGCCCAGAGGAAACTGCTGCGACCTTCCGCAATACGCTGGGTGAGCGCCTGCAGGATGGCCTGCCGGAAGACGATTACTGGATGGCCACCGGAGACTTGGCAACCATCGTGGATGGTGAGCTGTACATTACGGGCCGCCTGAAGGATCTCATCGTCATTGCTGGGCGCAACCATTATCCGCAGGATATTGAGGGCACGGTGCAAGCAGCTTCCGCACAGGTTCGCCCGGATTCCGTTGCAGCCTTTTCCGTGGAAGGCAATGATTCTGAGTCCCTCGTCCTGCTGGTGGAGCGCGCCGATGATGCGCAGCCGTCCGGCGATGCCGAGGCAACCGAGGCCATTCGCACCGCGGTCACTGCCCACCATGGCATTACTCCGGATGACATCGTGTGGAAGGCACCTGGCGAAATCAACCGCACGTCCTCCGGCAAGATTGCGCGCCGCGTAGCCAAGAAGAATTATGTGGGATTCTGATATATCGCTAACAAAGTGACAAAATATAGCGATATACCCCTACGCCATTTAGTATTTTTCCGTAACGAAAGACCTTTTTATGACCATCGAGCAACTGCGAGCATGGCTGCGTGACTGGGTCGCCCAGGCCACCGGTGTTTCCGCCGAAGAGATCCTAGATTCCAAGCCTTTGGAAAATTATGGCCTCTCCTCGCGGGATGCTGTAGTGCTATCCGGCGAGCTGGAAAACCTTCTAGGCACCCGCCTCGATGCCACCGTGGCATATGAGTATCCCACCATCGAGCTGCTGGCGGACCGCCTGCTGAACGCACCGGCGGCGCCCCAGCCGGAAGAGCACGCGCCGCGGATCGCGCAGGGATCTGACGTTGCGGTCATTGGTCTTTCCGGCCGCTTCCCGGGTGCTAAGAATGCCCAAGAGTTCTGGTCTATGTTGGCGGAATCCCGCGCAGGCACCGGCCCGTTGCCAGTAGGCCGGTGGTCCGAGTACTCCGCTGATCCGGTCATGAGCGAGAAGATCGCCCAGCAAAATACCGACGGCGGCTATATCGAAGACATCGCGTCCTTTGATGCGGAATTTTTTGGCCTGTCCCCGCTAGAGGCCGCCAACATGGATCCCCAGCAGCGCATCCTGTTGGAGCTGGTGTGGGAAGCGCTAGAAAACGCTGGTGTTCCCGCCAATGAGCTGCGTGGCACGCAGACCGGCGTGTATATGGGATCGACCAATAATGACTACGGCATGCTCATCGGTGCCGATTCCGCCGAGATGCACCCGTATGCGCTGACCGGCATTTCTTCCGCCGTGGTGGCTAATCGCATTTCCTACGCCCTGGATTTCCGCGGCCCTTCCATCAACGTGGATACGGCTTGCTCCTCCTCCCTCGTGGCGGTGAACCAGGCGATGAAGGATTTGCGCACGGGGAGCGCGGACGTGGCGCTGGCAGGCGGCGTGAATATTCTGGCCGCCCCGCATGCGTCCACGGCGTTCTCGGAGTTGGGCGTTACCTCTCCCACGAGCGCCATTCACGCCTTTTCTGACGACGCCGATGGCATCGTGCGTGCCGACGCCGCCGGCGTCCTCGTGCTCAAGCGCTTGGAGGACGCGGAAGCGGACGGCGACGATATCCTGGCCGTCATCAAGGGCTCGGCCGTCAACTCCGATGGCCACTCTAATGGCCTGACCGCCCCGAACCCGGAGGCACAGGAGGATGTGCTGCGTCGCGCCTATGCTGATGCGGGCGTAAATCCGCAGGACGTGGACTATATCGAAGCCCACGGCACCGGCACCATTTTGGGCGATCCGATCGAGGCCTCTGCCCTGGGCCGCGTGCTCGGTGCGGGCCGCGGGGTCGAAACTCCTATTTTGCTCGGCTCTGCCAAGACCAATATCGGCCACTCTGAATCCGCCGCGGGCGTGGTCGGCCTCATCAAGGTCATCCAGGCCATGCGCAATGACGTGATTCCGGCGAATATCAATTACTCGGCGCCGAATCGCTATATCGATTTCGAGGCCGAGCACCTTGAGGTAGTGGAGGATCCGCGCGAGTGGCCCGAATACTCCGGGCGCAAGGTCGCTGGTGTGTCTGGCTTTGGTTTCGGTGGCACCAATGCGCACGTCGTGCTCACCGATTATCGCGGCGCCCCGGCCAAACGCGCGCCCCAGCTTTCCACCGAAACGGTGGCGTTGCCGGTCTCTGGCCTCTTGCCTTCGCGCCGGGCACGCGCTGCGGCCTTGCTGGCAGACTTCATTGAGGCGGAAAAGCCCGCGCTTGTCGACGTCGCCCGCACCGTCGCCCGCCGCAACCACTCCCGTTCCCGCGCCGTCGTGATGGCTAGCTCCACCGAGGAAGCGGTCAAGCGCCTGCGCCAGGTAGCTGAGGGCAAGGTTTCCGTTGGCATCGCCGCTGCGGATTCCCCGCAGGTCCCGGGGCCCGTATTTGTTTACTCCGGTTTCGGATCCCAGCACCGCAAGATGGCGAAGGACATGATTGCGCTCTCGCCGCAGTTCAAGGCCCGCTTGGAAGAGCTGGATGCCATCGTGGACTTTGAGTCCGGCTGGTCCATCTTGGATATCGTCAACGACGATGCCCAAACCTATGACACCGAGACCGCCCAGGTGGCCATTACCGCCATTCAGATTGCATTGACGGACTTGCTCGCTTCCTTTGGCGTGCGCCCGGCCGGCGTGATGGGCATGTCCATGGGCGAGATTGCCGCGGCTTATGCCGCAGGCGGCATCTCCGCAGAGGACGCCATGGTCATTGCCTGCCACCGTGCGCGGTTGATGGGTGAGGGGGAGGCGTCGCTAAGCGATGCCGAGCAAGGAGCCATGGCCGTCGTAGAGCTCTCGGCCGAGGATATTGCCGCGCTCGACGGCAATATCGAACCCGCCGTGTATACCGGACCCGGTATGACCACCGTGGGCGGCCCCCGCCAAGAGGTGCTGGACCTGGTGGAAAAGCTCGATGGTGAGGGCAAGTTCGCCCGTGCGCTCAATGTGAAGGCCGCCGGGCATACCTCGGCCGTGGATCCCATCCTGGGTGAGCTGCATGCAGCCATTGCTGGCATGGAGGCCAAGCCGCTGCACACCCCGCTGTTTTCCTCCGTGGATAAGGGTGAGGTTTATCGCCCTGGTACCACCGTGCACGATGAGGACTATTGGCTGCGCATGACCCGCCACTCGGTCTACCTGCAGGATGCCACCGAGGCGGCCTTCAACGCCGGCCACACCCAGCTGGTTGAAATCTCGCCGAACCCGGTGGCGCTGATGGGCCTCATGTCCACCGCCTTCGCCGTGGGCAAGGCGGATGCCCAGCTGCTGTATGCGTTGAAGCGCAAGGTAGATCCCACCGAGTCGTTGTTGGACCTGCTCAGCAAGCTCTATGTCGCCGGCATGCCGGTAGATTTTGGCGCGGTCTTTGGCTCTGGTGCGCGCGTGGAGGCACCCTATACCCAGTTCAACCGCCAGCGCTTCTGGACCAACGCCCGTCCGTCGGCCGGCGTTTCCGGCCTGCCGGGCGCACGCGTCAACCTGCCAGAGGGCAAGGTGGCCTTCTCTACCAATGCGGATCAGGCGCCATCCGCGCTGGCCATCGTGGAGGCCGCGGCCGAGGCGGTCAAGCCTGGGGCGCGCATCATCGCCACCGAGGAGCACGCCGACCTGCCACCGCGCGGTGAGGTCACCACGGTGGTAAGCCAGTCCATCGGTGGTATGTCCGTAGCCGTCTACGCCGTCCGAGGCGCACAGACGGAGCTCCTAGCGGAAGGCTTTGCCTCCGCCTTGGACTTGGGCGCGGCGCCTATCCCGGGCGTAGCCGATGTGCCTGAAAGCGAGCCTGCAGCAACCGCAGAAGTTGATGCCGTACGCTGGGATCCCGCGGAGGAAACCGTGGAAGACCGCCTCGCACTCATCGTGTCGGAATCCATGGGCTACGACGTCTCTGACCTGCCGCGCGAGTTGCCGCTCATTGACTTGGGCTTGGATTCCCTGATGGGCATGCGCATTAAGAACCGCGTGGAAAATGACTTCCAAATTCCGCCGCTGCAGGTGCAGGCGCTACGCGATGCCTCTTTGGCCGACGTCATTGCCATGGTGGAAGAGGCCGTGGCCGGCGGCAGCGTGGATACCAACGAGATTGCTACTGCGGATACGCCTGCACCAGAAGAAGACGAACCCGGCCAGGGCGTCGGCGTTGCCCCGCGTGATGCCTCGGAGCGCATGGTCTTTGGTACCTGGGCCACCTTCACCGGCAAGGCCGCGGCGGGCGTTACCTCGGCGCTTCCTGAGGTGAGCGATGAGGTCGCCGCCCAGATTGCCGAGCGCCTCACCGAACGTGCCGGCATCGAGGTCACCGCCCAGCAGGTCCACGAGGCCGAGGCGCTAGAGACATTGGCCGACCTCGTCCGCGAAGGACTGGAGACCGAGGTAGAAGGCAATATCCGCGTCCTGCGCGAGGCTGATGGTCCTGCCGTTTTCATGTTCCACCCAGCCGGCGGCACCACTGTGGTCTACCAGCCACTAACCCGCCGCCTGCCCGAGGACGTGGCGGTCTACGGCGTAGAGCGCATTGAGGGCTCGCTGGAGGAGCGCGCCGAGGCTTATATCGAGGACATCCTGCACTACGCTCGCGGCCGCAAGGTCGTGCTCGGCGGATGGTCCTTCGGTGGCGCGCTGGCCTACGAGGTGGCCTACCAGCTGCATCAGCGCACCCAGCGCGGCCAGGATTCGGCGGACGTGGCGTTCATCGCGTTGCTGGATACCACCCAGCCGTCGAACCCAGCGCCGGATACCCCGGAAGAAACCCGCGCCCGGTGGGAGCGCTACGCGACCTTTGCCAAGAAGACCTATGGCCTGGACTTCGAGCCGCCGTACGAGATGCTTGAGACCATGGGCGAGGATGCGCTCATGACCATGCTGGCGGAGTTCCTCGCTACTACCGACGCCTCTGAGCACGGCCTGGCCGCCGGCGTACTGGAGCACCAGCGCGCTTCCTTTGTGGATAACCAGATTCTGGCCAAGATCGACTTCCATCGCTGGGCCGATGTCACCGTGCCGGTGCTGCTTTTCCGTTCCGAGCGCATGCACGACGGTGCGATTGAGCTGGAGCCGCGCTACGCTGAGATTGACCCCGACGGCGGTTGGGGAGTTATCGTTAAGGATCTAGAAATTGTGCAGCTGCAAGGCGATCACCTTGCAGTGCCCGACGAGCCGGCCATCGGCATCGTGGGCAAGCATATGGACGAATGGATCGAGGAGAAGATACGTGGCGGCCAAGCAGACAACCGCTGAGAAACTCGCTGACCTGCGCGAGCGTCTTGATAAGGCGCAGGATCCAGGCAGTGAGCGCTCCCGCAAGCGCCGCGACGAGGCTGGGCGCACCACGCCTCGTCAACGCATCGATGAATTGCTAGATGAGGGTTCCTTCGTCGAGACCGGTTCCTTGGGTAAGACCCCGGGTGACCCTGACGCCATTTATTCCGATGGCGTGGTCACCGGTTATGGCCGCATCTCTGGCCGCCCAGTGTGTATCTACGCCCACGATAAGACCGTCTACGGCGGCTCTGTCGGCGTGACCTTTGGCAAGAAGGTCACCGAGGTCATGGACATGGCCATCAAGATTGGCTGCCCGGTTATCGGTATCCAGGATTCCGGCGGCGCCCGCATTCAAGATGCGGTGACCTCGCTGGCCATGTACTCCGAGATCGCCCGCCGCCAGCTTCCGCTGTCCGGCCGTAGCCCGCAGATTTCCATCATGATGGGCAAGTCCGCCGGTGGCGCCGTCTATGCTCCCGTGACTACGGACTTTGTCATTGCCGTGGACGAGGAAGCGGAAATGTATGTCACCGGCCCGAACGTCATCCGTGAGGTTACCGGTGAGGACATCACCTCCGCCGAGCTGGGCGGCGCTCGCCAGCAAGAGCTCAACGGTAACGTCTCGGCAGTCGTCCCCTCCGAGGATGACGCCTTTGACATGGTCCGCGATCTTCTCGACCACCTGCCGCTGACCTGCTTTGATGAGTCACCGGAGTTCGCTGCGCCTTCCGACGCCGAAGTGGCCGAAGACGAAGACCTCAATGCCTTCATGCCGGATGACACCAATGCTGGCTACGACATGATGGACTTGTTGACCCAGTTGGGCGATGACGAGGAACTCATTGAGATTCAAGAGAACTTCGCGCCTAATATGATTACCGCCTTCGGCCGCATCGATGGCAAGACCGTCGGCTTTGTGGCCAATAACCCCATGCACCTTGCGGGCTGCATTGATGCCGACGCCGCCGATAAGGGCGCGCGCTTTATCCGCATCTGCGACGCCTACAATATTCCGCTGGTCTTCGTAGTGGATACCCCGGGCTATCTGCCGGGCGTGGAGCAGGAGAAGGTGGGTCTTATTCACCGCGGCGCCAAGTTCGCCTTCGCCGTGGTGGAAGCCACCGTGCCGAAGGTCTCGCTCATCGTGCGCAAGGCCTACGGCGGTGCCTATGCCGTGATGGGCTCGAAGAACCTGACCGGCGATATCAACCTGGCGTGGCCGACCGCGCAGATCGCCGTGATGGGCGCGGCCGCTGCCGTGGTAATGATCGCCGGCAAGCAGCTCGAAGCCGCCGAGACCCCGGAACAGCGCGAAATGACCAAGAAGATGTTCATGGACTTCTATGATGAGACCATGACCGCTCCTTATGTCGCGGCCGAGCGTGGCTATCTAGACGCTATGATTCAGCCGAATCAGTCCCGCTTGGCGCTCCGTCAGGCACTGCGCCAACTGGCCACCAAGCAGGAAAGCGATCTGCCGAAGAAGCACACTATTGCCCCGATGTAATGCCTTGTGCTTGGATAGCATATAAAGAGCTAATCCTAGTGAAGGAGTTATCTATGATTCTGTCTAGTGCCGTGGACATCGTCAGCGAGATCATCGGCTTTGTGGTCGATATCCTGAATCAGGCAGGCATTCAGGTAAGTTCCAAGTAAAAGGAGCAAAAAAGAAGGAGGGTTAAACCCTCCTTCTTTTTTATTTGCGGGCGAAAAGCCGCCAGCCAAAGAAAAATAGTGCGGACATCACCGTCGCTACGATGAGGAAGCTCCAGTGCGGCAGGCGGCCGTTGACGAGCATCCACAGGGCCATGCCGCCCACGACGGTGCTCAGCCAGACGATGCCGCCCTCCTTCCACTTGCCCTGGACCTTGGTAGCGAGGATGATGACCCAGCCGATAAGCGCGCCTACGGCCCAGGGCCAAAAGGCATCTACCCAGGTGGAAAAGCTCAAACCGCCGTGGGCGAGGCGGGCAGCCACGGCGAAGAGCATCAGGGCGATGATATCGATAATGGGGGCGATTCTCATGCGTTTTCCTTTCGGTTCAAGGCGGCGTAGGTAATGCCCTTGCGGGCATAGTGCCAGAAGTAGATTACCCAGCCAATGATGGTGATCAAGGCAAAGGAGATGAGGCGGTAGATGATGGCCGCGCCGGTAGCGTCCACCGCGGTCATGCCCGTGGCCACCAGAGTGGCGATGATGGCGGCTTCCACCGTTCCGAGGCCGGCCGGCGTGACCTGAGCAGAGCCGGCAAGCTTAGCGGTGAGATAGGCCAGCGCCACGCCGGCCATCGTCGTGGTGTCCTCGCCAGCGTGCAGGGCGGGCAGGTGGCCGGTAACGGCCCACACGCAGCCCCATAGCGAGACCATGTCGATCAGGCGGTTGGCCAAAGAGTAGAAGGACACCCAACCGAATTGGCGGCGGGTAAGGTGAACTTCCTCCAGATTCTTGACCTGGTCCAAGAGGGCTTCGCGCTTGGAGCCCTTAATGAGCTGTTGGCGGTTGAGCCAGCGCATGATGGTATCCGGATGATTGGTCAGCCAGAACAGGCCGCCAGAAAGCGCCAGCATGAGCACTAGGGTGCCAATGAGGGACCAGAGCGCCATATCCGCGTTGAGGAAGAGCACGCCGCCCAAGCCGATGAGCACGAGCCACATCGTGGAAATGGCAGAAGACAGCACGAAGAACCAGCCACACAGCATGACGGACGCGCCCCACGTGCGTTGCACGTAGAAGGTGAGGATGGCGGAAAAGGCTGGGCCGGCCGGAAGAGTGGTGGACCAGGCATTAGCGGCCAACGTCAGTGCTGCGGTTTCTGAGGCCGGCACCTTGACGCCGCCGGCGCGAATGAGCAGGCGCATGACCTCGCCCATGGCGAGCACCGCCACAATGGAGGCGATGACCACGAGTGCTATCGCGGCCGGGTTGGAATGAGAAAGCCGCGAGAAGCCTTCGCGCAGGAAGTCCAGCTCATCGCGGAAGACATAAACCAAGACCAGCAGGACGATGAACGAGGCGATAAGGCGCAGCCAATTCTTCACTTACTTACCCCCTTCGAGGCGTTGTTTGAGCTCAGTGAAGGGAACAGTCTTGCCGCGGTGGGTCGCACCGCCGGTCAAAGTGGTGGTGGCGTGGCGCAGCCAGCTAGGGGCCCACCAGTTATCTTCGCGCAGCAAGTGCATGACGGCCGGGACGAGGAGCATGCGGACAATGGTGGCGTCGATAAGCAGGGCAAAAATCATGCCGTAGGCAATGTATTTCATCATCACGATATCGGAGAAGCCGAACGCGCCGGAGACCACGATCATAATAAGCGCCGCCGCGGTAATAATGCCGCCGGTATGCGCGGTGCCGGCCGCAATAGACTCGTCGGTAGATGCGCCGCGCCGGCGGGCCTCTACCATGCGGGAGACCAAAAAGACCTCGTAATCGGTGGACAGGCCGTAGACAATGGCGATGATGAGCACCAAGATCGGGCTCATGAGCGGGCCGGGCGTGAAGTTGAGGATGTCCGAGCCCAAGCCGGCAACAAACATCAGCGTCAGGATGCCCAGCGTTGCGCCCAAGGTCAGCAACGTCATCACAATGGCCTTGAGCGGCAGTACAAAGGAGCCGAAGACCAGAGCCATGAGCAGGAATGTAGCCAGCACCACGTAGAGCGCCATCCACGGCAGCGTGTGGAAGAGCGCATCGAGGGACTCCACCTCCATGGCGGGAGTACCGCCCACGTAGAGGTTCACGCCCTCAGGGGCCTTGACCTTTTCCAGTTCGTGCACGATCTTCGCGTAATCATCGCGGTCTTCAATGCCGGCGGAAAGGACAGTTGTGCCGTCTTTGGTGGCGGTCGTCGGCGCCATGGGCTCGGTGAGGCCGTCGAGGCCGCGGACCTGCATGACGACGTCGACAAGCTGCTGGTTCGAGGCATTTTCTACCACGAGCTTGACCGGCTCGGTGCGGAAGGCCGGGAACTCTTCGTTGAATTTATCCTGTGCCACGCGGGTGTCCTGGTCGGGCGGCAGGTAGGACTCGTTGATGCCGCCAAAGGTGATGCTCATAATGGGCAGGGTCAGGGCAATGAGCAGGCCGCATACCGCGATGGTCAGCCCGCGGGCATGGCGCATGGCCCAGCGCGGGAGCTTATACCACCAGGTGTCCTGAATAGTGCGTGCCGTCCGCGAGGTGCGGCGCACGGACCAGGTATCGATCTTGGGGCCGAGCATGCCAAAAATGGACGGCAGCACGGTGACCGAAAGGAGCGCGGCCAAGCCGACAGCAGAAATGGATCCATAGGCCACGGATTTCAGGAAGGCCTGGGGGAAGAGGAAGAGGCCGGAAAGCGCAACGGCGACCATGGCCGCGGAGAAAACCACGGTTTGGCCGGCGGTTGCGGTGGTGGTGGCCACGGCCTCCTCGGTGGAGCGGCCCTTGTCCAGCTCCTCGCGGAAGCGCGAAACCATAAAGAGGCCATAATCGATGGCTAGGCCGAGGCCCAGCAGCGTGACGACGGCCTGGGCAAAGACATTGACCTGCGAGAACCCGGCCAGGATGGACAGGATGCCCAAAGAGCCCAAGATGGAGAGGCCGCCGACCACCAGCGGCATGCAGGCCGCAACGACGGAACCAAAGACCACCAGCAGGAGGATGCCTACCAGTGGAAGGGCGGCCTTTTCGGCGCGGGAGATATCGTGGGACATTCCCTCATCCAGGGCATCAGCAACCGCGGTGGCACCCGCAATCTCCACCGGTGCGGTGGTGTCCGTAAGCGCGCCCTCGATGGCGCGGAAATCTTTCAGCGTCTGCTCGTCATCGCCTTTCAGCCCGATGGCGGCGAAGGCCAGCGAATGATCAGCATTGACCAGGTTCGGGTTCTTCGTGTCGAAGTAACTGGTCACCGAGTCAATCTGGTCCGGATACTCCGATTTCAACTGCGCCAAGTGCTGCTTGGCGGCGTCGAAGTTCTCATCGGGGGAGTGGAAGAGCAAGATGACATCGCCGGAGTTATCGCGGCCGAATGCTTCCTGTTCGATCTGGGCCGCGCTTGTCGACGCCGCATTGGGATCCTCCCAGCCCTCCTGGCTCATGCGGTCTTCGAGCTGCAAGCCAAAGCCGATAAAGAGCGCAAGGATGGCGGCGACGATGACGGCGGGGATGAGCCGGCGGTGCGCATAGGAAAAGCGTCCCCATTTTTCAAACATTGGGGCAGCCTCCTAGCGGTTATTAAGCAGCGCAGCCAGGGGACGGAATGGCTGCAGCCATGCACCACCCTCGGGCAGATTATCCAGGTTCACGCGCGGTAGCGGCTCGCGGAATACGCCCTCGATATCTTCCAGGTCCACAAAATTGATATCCGCGTGGCCTACGGCCCATGCAGCATGCTCATGGAAACCGAGGACCGTCACCGGAAGGCCTTCCGCGATGAGCTCTTCCAAAGGTTCCTGGAAATTCTGGCCATCGGCGGAAGCAACAATCACGCCCGCTAGATCTTCACGGAGGCTTTCGATGTGGTCGAGCATATCCGGATCCACGTCGTCGTCTTCGTGGATCTTGGGCTTGGCAAAAACGCCGAAGCCTACGTTGCGGATGGCTTCTACCCATGGGCGGATGACATCGGCGCCGCCCGGGGTGACATTAGTAAAGACATCGGCGCGCGGCTCCGCATCAACGTCCTGGGCAAGGTGTACCAGCCAGCGGCCGATGGCGTCGAAGCGCGGGCGGTGTGCGGCGGTGGGGCGGCCGCCGAGCAGGGAGCCCAGGCCCATGTCCATATTGGGCGCGTCCCAGACAAGTAGGTAGGTGCTCATTTATTTCTTCTCCCAGAGATACTCCGTGATGACGTGTTCTTTATCTAGACCCTTGCCCTCAAACTTGGTGATGACCTGACGGTCCACCAACTGCGGGCACTCTGGCCACGGCCAACCCTTGTAATCCAGGCTCGGCTCTACGTCCACAAGCTCATCGATCCACTCGGCGTATCCGGCGTGGTCGGTAGCAACGTGCAGCACGCCGCCCTTCTTCAGGCGGGAAGCAAAAAGGTTGAGTGTGCCCGACTGGATGATGCGGCGCTTATGGTGGCGGGCCTTTGGCCAGGGATCCGGGAAGAAGACGCGGATGCCATCAAGGGATTCCGGAGCAAACATGCGCACCATGACCTCGATGCCATCGCCGCGAATCATGCGGATATTGTCGATGCCTTCGCGCTCGATCTGGCCCAGTAGCTTGGCCAAGCCCGGCTTGTAGAGTTCGACGGCGATGATATTGGTATCGGCTTCCTTCGGCGCCATGGCGGCGGTAGAGGTACCCGTGCCGGATCCAATTTCCACGATGGTCTTGGCGCCGCTGCGGCCAAACCAGGAATCGAGGTCAATGACCTCGTCTTCCAGCGTGCGGCCTAGTTCTGGCCAGCGCTTTTCAAAAAGCTCATGCTGATTTTCGGTCAGCGTGCCGCGGCGGAAGGTGACGTTGCCTAGGCGTGGGTAGTCAAGCTCGTTGTCGAATACCGCATTGAAGTCGGTCTGTGGCGGGCGCCCTGGAGGCATTTCTCCAGCGCGGGTGTTTTGAGAGTTATCTGTGTTATTCATTGCGGCCTATTTTTCCCTGCTTAGCCCTGTCAAGCAATACGCCGCGCCGGGGGTCACGTGTGGCGAAGCCAATCCTGGTATAACCAGTGGGCCCGGTTGGGGGTGGAAGATTATCGTTTTGGTTGCCGCTAGGGAGGGGAATAGACCCCCAGACAGGGGGATGGGAAAAGGCGATTTTTAACACAGTATCTGTGGTTGCGCTTGGTGAAGTTCTGGTAAACGCGGTGGATATAACCGGTGTGACAAAATCTGCGCAAATTATTCGGACAAGCACGTTAATCTTGAGGTGGAAGGCACAGTTGGGGATTTATTTCCCCAATTTTCACACCCACCCTCAGGAGAATTACTAATGACCGCCACTATCCCAGGGCTCGTCGGAGAGCTGCCGACTAAAAACGAAAAGCTTATCGGCTGGATCAGCGAGAACGTTGAGCTTTTCCAGCCGGACCAGGTGGTCTTTGTAGATGGCTCCCAGGACGAGGCTGACCGTTTGGCCGCAGAGCTGGTGGAAAAGGGCACGCTTATCAAGCTGAATGAGGAAAAGCGCCCTAATTCCTACCTGGCTCGCTCCAATCCTTCGGACGTCGCCCGTGTGGAATCCCGCACCTTCATCTGTACAGAGAATGAAGATGGCGCCGGCCCGACCAATAACTGGGCCCCGCCAGCTGCGATGAAGGAAGAAATGACGGAGGCATTCCGTGGTTCCATGAAGGGCCGCACCATGTACGTGGTTCCCTTCTGCATGGGCCCTATTAGCGATCCGGAACCAAAGCTGGGCGTGCAGCTGACTGACTCCGCCTATGTGGTGCTCTCCATGCGCATCATGACCCGTATGGGTGCGGAAGCCTTGGAGAAAATCGGCGCTGACGGCAACTTTGTCCACGCCCTGCACTCCGTGGGCGCCCCGCTAGAGCCAGGCCAGGAAGATGTGGCGTGGCCATGCAATGACACTAAGTACATCACCCAGTTCCCTGAAACTAAGGAAATCTGGTCCTACGGTTCTGGCTACGGCGGCAACGCCATCCTGGCTAAGAAGTGCTATGCGCTGCGCATCGCTTCGGTTATGGCCAAGGAAGAAGGCTGGATGGCCGAGCACATGCTCATCTTGAAGCTCACCAACCCAGAAGGCAAGAAGTACCACGTTGCAGCTGCCTTCCCTTCGGCATGTGGCAAGACCAACCTGGCCATGATTACCCCAACCATCCCGGGGTGGAAGGCTGAAGTTGTCGGCGACGATATTGCCTGGCTGCATCTGCGTGAGGATGGCCTCTACGCCGTAAATCCGGAAAATGGATTCTTCGGTGTGGCTCCTGGTACCAACTACGATTCCAACCCGATTGCCATGCGGACCATGGAGCCGGGCAACACCATCTTCACCAACGTTGCGCTGACCGACGACGGCGATGTCTGGTGGGAGGAAATGTCCAAGGAGGCACCAGAGCACCTCATTGACTGGACCGGCCAGGATTGGACTCCGTCCTCCTCCACTAAGGCTGCGCACCCGAACTCCCGCTACTGCGTGCCGATTTCCCAGTGCCCGAGCGCCGCACCAGAGTATGACGACTGGCAGGGCGTGAAGATCGACGCCATCCTCTTCGGCGGCCGCCGCAAGACCACCGTCCCGCTGGTAACCCAGGCCTTTGACTGGAACCATGGCACCATGATCGGCGCTCTGCTGGCTTCCGGCCAGACCGCTGCCGCAGAAGGTAGCGTCGGCACCCTGCGCCACGACCCGATGGCTATGCTGCCGTTCATCGGTTACAACGCCGGTGACTACCTGCAGCACTGGATCGATATGGGTGAAAAGGGCGGCGACCGCATGCCGTCTATCTTCCTGGTTAACTGGTTCCGCCGTGGCGATGACGGCCGCTTCCTGTGGCCGGGCTTCGGCGAGAACTCCCGCGTGCTCAAGTGGATCATTGACCGCATTGAGGGCAACGTTGAGGCCGAGGAAACCGTCGTGGGCCACACCGCCCGCGCCGAGGATATCGACCTCGAGGGCATCGACTTCGATATCGAGGATGTTCGCGCCGCTCTCGCCGTCAACCCGAAGGATTGGGAAGGCGATATGCAGGATAACGCCAGCTACCTCAACTTCTTGGGCTCCCGCGTGCCGTCCGAGGTGTGGGACCAGTTCCACGCCCTGAAGGAGCGTGTAGAGAACGCCTCTTAAGCTCTAAGCTCAATAGCACCCAGCGACAGCACTGTTGTTGGGTGCTATTTTTGCAGCACTAGCGTCAAGTTAGAAACCGCGAATTCCCGCACCCCTGGCACACGGGTGAGCCACCAAGCCCAGCTGGGGTGATAGCGGGGGAAGGCGAGTTGGAGCGCGCCGGTGCGCTGGGCCCAGGCAAGGCCGGCGGAGCAGGGGACGTCGAAAAGCGAAGTGCCAAAGACATTTTTGGGCGGATGGCCGTGGTGGCGGGTATAGCGATCGCGGGCAAAGCCACCCCCAATGTAGTGCTCCCACAGGCCGGTCTCGTGGCCGCCAAAGGGGCCGAGCCACACCGTGTAGCTCAGGATGGTAAGTCCACCGGGGCGGGTCACGCGCAGCATCTCCTCGCCCATATCCCAAGGATTGGGGATGTGCTCGGCCACGTTGGAGGAATAGACCACGTCAAAGGAATTATCGGCAAAGGGCAGGTTGGTGCCATCGCCACGCACGGAATTGCTTAAATGGATGCCGGCCGCAGACATCTCGCCGGCATCTGGCTCCAATCCCACATAGCGGGCGCCGCGCCGGGAAAAGGCGTCCGCAAAATAGCCCGGTCCGCCGCCGACATCGAGCACCCGTGCTCCGAAAAGCTGCACGCCCAAGTCGCGGCCGAGGTTATCCACCAACGCGGCCGTATCCTCCGCGAGCCCGCCGTAGAAAATCTCCGGGCGCGTCTGCTCAAAGCGGAAGGAACGCAGCAGCTGAATGGAGCGGCGGAGCGTGGCCATCTCACGGGTATGTCTCATAACCCACTAGGCTAATACCTCACGATGAAGATTCTTTTACTATGCTGGCGCGATACCACCCACCCACAAGGCGGTGGTTCGGAGCGCTACTTGGAGCGCGTGGGCGAGTACCTGGCGTCCCAGGGCCACGAGGTGGTCTTTCGCACCTCCAAGCACATGAATGCCGCGCGCCGGGAGGTGCGCGACGGCGTGCGCTATAGCCGCGGTGGCGCCAAATTCGGCGTGTATCCGCGTGCCTGGGCGGCGATGTTGGCCGGCCGCCTGGGGTTGGGAGACCTGCGCGGAGTGGATGCGGTAATCGATACCCAAAACGGCATCCCCTTCTTCGCTCGCCTGGTTTCTGGAGCACCGACGGTGCTGCTTACTCACCATTGCCACCGCGAACAGTGGCCGGTGGCGGGCCCTCTCCTCGGTCGGCTTGGTTGGTTCCTTGAGTCCCGAGTGGCCCCGCGCGTCTACCGCGGCGCTCCCTATGTCACCGTGTCTGAGGCCTCCCGCGAGGATTTAGAGGCGCTGGGCATTAAGGGCGCGCACATCATCGCCAATGGCCTGGACCCGGTTCCGGATCACGTTCCTTCCCTGGAACGAGAGGCCGAGGTGCACTTAGTCACGCTCTCGCGTCTGGTGCCGCATAAGCAGATCGAGCATGCCATGGATACGGTGGCGCAGACCCCGGGCGCGGTCCTGGACGTCATCGGCTCCGGCTGGTGGGAGGCTAACCTGCGCGCCTATGCCGAGGAGCATGGGGTAAGCGATCGCGTGCGCTTCCGCGGCCAGGTGACCGAGGACTATAAGCACGCCCTGCTCGCCCGCGCCGATGCCTTGCTTATGCCCTCGCGCAAAGAGGGGTGGGGTTTGGCAGTAATGGAGGAGGCCCAACATGGGGTGCCCGCCGTAGGTTATACGTTTGGCCTGCGTGACAGCGTTATCAACGGCAAGACCGGCATCCTAGTAGAGCGCGAAGAGGACTTCGTGGCGGCCACCAAGCAGCTGCTTGCCGACGCCCCCCTTCGCCGCACCCTCGGCTCCAACGCGCGGGATTTTGCCGCTAGCTTCTCGTGGAAGAAGACCGGCGAGCAGTTCGCGGAATTGCTGCAAGGGCTAGTAGCGGACACGCCATCCACAAAGCGGTAAGCGCCCACGGAACCTGCGGCCGCGGCGCGTTGGTTTCCGCGGCTATGGCACCGTCCACCACGACCACACCGACGCCGACCTCGGCCAGCCGGTTCATATCGTGCTCTTCCCACGCGTGCAGCGCCGCCCGGTAGTGCGGCGAGGCTTGGTCCACCACGGTCCCGTCTACGCTCAATTCTCCTGATTCCACCATGGCCACCGCCTTGGAGTAGGGGTCGACGGCCACGCCGCCGGGTACCTCCACGAGGTTGGCGCGCTCCGGGAAGAAGGCCACGCGGCCGTCAATCGCGCGCACCAACTCCTCATCTATCCCCGTATCCCGCGGCGCGAGCACAGCGAGGCGTCCCGGAACGGGCAGCAGCTGCACGGTCGCGGCCATGGTGGCCAGTGCCGCCGGAAGATTCGGCAGCGCCCCCAGTGAGGCCACATAGAGCGGCAACGCCAACATGGTCAGTTTCCCGCTATCGCGCAGCAGCGCCGCCCCCGGTACGTGATCGATGGACCACACCAGAGCACCGGGAACCAGCCAGAAGAACATCGCTCCGCCGAGCCCCATCGCCGCGAGGACGCTTAACCGTGCGGGAACCCGCCACGCCCCGAGCAGGGCGATGATCGCCACGATGACGCCGCACACGGCGAATCCGATGGCCGCCTCCGCATTCCAGATACCGCCGAGCCGCAGCAGCGCGCCCGCGGTGCCGACGTAGTCTTCTGCCCGCGGGCCAAACGCGGCCACCGCCGCCGCGGTATCGCCGGGCGCGGCGGGGTTGAACATGCCCGGAATGGCCCACGGCAAGCACAGAATCACGCCGCCGAGCGCTACCCGCTTGCGGCAGGTCACCGCCGCGGTCACCACGGCAAAGAGCCCGCCCGTAGGGGTAAGCGATGCTCCCCACATGGCCAGCCACGCCACCCAGCTGTGCTTTCTTCCAGCCCACGCGATGACCGGCAACAGCCACGCAGCCACTGCAAGCGACCACTGGCCCTGCAGGAGACGCTCGATGACGAAGGGATTGGCCACCGCCACCGCCATCGCGCTCACCGCGGCGACTGTAGAGCGTGCCCAGCGCGCCGCGGTGAGCGCGGAGGACGCGGCGGCGGCAAAAATGAGCACCCGTGCCGCCCACGCGCCGCCCACGAGAGCAAGGAAACCGTCCTGCGGTGCATTGCGGGCGGGCAGACTGCCGTCACCAAAGGCAGAAGGGGAAAGCGCCGGATGGTCAAGCAACGCCATATCGCGCCACAAGAACTCGCCGGGCAAGGCAAAGGGCCAGCACACCGCGGCCACAAGGAGGGCGCCCCAGCTAAGAAGTAAAAGACGCTTAGCCTTCACGGTGTCGGCGCATGTACATATAGGCGGCACAGAGCAATAGACCAACGCCGATGGCCTTGCCGGCCCAGCCGACCACCATCAAGGCGCGAATGGTGCGAATGACCGGGCGCACCTCATCAAGGCGCTCCGCGCGGGTCTCATCGGACCAGCGCAGATCGGCGGCAAAGATGGAGCGGTCCTCCGTATCGCCATTCGCCACCATGGTGCCGGCCTGCTTTTCGTCCGCGGCGAAGAAGATCTTGATGTTCTCGCGCAGGTCCACCATGGTGCCGGTGGTGGGTTCGACGGAGATATCGCGGCCGATGGTGTAGAAGGGCTCCACCGTGACCCGGTCAGTGGCATCCAGGCCGAGGAGCTCGCGCGACTCGGCGTCGTAGAACCGCTTCGCCGGTCCGGAGATGCGGAAATCCTCGGCCGCTAGCTGCCTATCGCCGGTGCCGGTATCGACCTCGGCGGTAATGCTTTTGCGCATATCAGCCAAGGAAATGGGCTGGATATCGTGGTGGAAAGAATAGGTGGGGATACCGTCGATCTTTTCCGTCGTGGTGAAGTCCACCGCCGTGGAGGATTGCGTCGCTAGATCGAAAAACGGATAGGAGCGCTGCTCGGTACCGGAGGGAAAGAAGTAGTTGATCCCATCGCGCTCGAAGTCGGTGCGGGCCATGCCGGTATCCAGCGCCGGTAGCACAAACTTCCATTTATCCTTTGGCGCAGCAACTGGGTAGGTGGACTCGCGGTTCAACACGGAATGCTCGGTGATTTGGGCAAGGGGAGTATCGCCGGCGAGCAGGCGAGAGAGCGAATCGGAGTTAGCGAGCGCATCATCTTCTGCCACCTCAGAGGTGGTGGTATTGCGCTCGATAGTAAGCAGGTCGTGGTGCAGGTAGCACCACATGGGTGCCTGCTTTTCTTGGCACTGTGGGTCCTTGCTATCGCCAGAGGCTTTGGCCCCGGCGATGAACTCGGGCGCTTCCATCCACACCCCGGCCGACGGCGCGGTGACGGTGTTGATGTTTTGGTCGAAGGCCAGCGGCCGAGTCTGATTGTTATACAGCGGCGGCACCACGGTACCCAGCACCAAGAAAATGACGGCGGCAATGAAAACCCACGCCAGTGGCGAGCGTGGCCAAAGGTAGCGTTTCATTGCAGTAGTATGTCCAATCAGTTTCAGGTCGATCCGGGGTTAGGAGCAAGCGTGCAGCCGCAGGCATCTGTGAAAAGCGTACCCCAGCATCTGCCGGAGCTAGACGGTTTACGCGCGGTCGCTTCCCTTGGAATCATTGTCACCCACGTGTCTTTTCAGACCGGAACCGGGTGGGGGTTTGCCGGGCGCTTTGATTATTTCGTCGCTGTCTTCTTTGCGCTCAGTGCCTTCCTCTTGTGGCGTCGCCGCGGCTTGCACACCTTATCCGGCTATGCGCGCTCGCGCGTGGCCCGCCTATTGCCAGCCTATTATGCCTGCGTGGTGGCGGTGATGCTCCTGCTTCCCGACGCCCACTCGCTCACCCTCACCCAACTGCTGAGCAACCTCACCTCTACCCAGATCTATGTGGTGGACGGGCTAGCACCGGGGCTTACCCACCTGTGGTCGCTATGCGTGGAGTTCTTCTTCTACCTTGCCCTGCCTTTGTTGGTGTGGCTCCTCGATGCGCTGCCGCGGCGCTGGCGGGTAGCGGCCATCGCGCTGGGCGCTGTGATCAGTTGGGCTTGGGGTTTCGTTCCCTTTGTGGCCGATTACGCCAAGGACCAGGTCAATTCGCAGATTTGGCCGCCGGCATATGCTTCGTGGTTTGCCGTGGGAATGCTGGCCGCGGAATGCGAAGAAGCTGGTGTTAGCCGGCGCGTGCAACGCGCGCTGCGGCCGCGCTGGGCATGGTGGCTCGTGGCAGCGGTGGTGCTGTGGATTTCCAGCCGCGAGTGGTTCGGGCCGCAGGGACTGGTGCATCCAGAGCCAGGTGAATTTTCCCGCCGGATCATTGCGGGAGCGGCCTTTGCCGCAGTCGTGGTGGTACCGGTAGCGCTCGCCCCACGGGATAAGTCCTGGCTGACCACTCCGCTCATGCAGGCACTGGGCGCGTGGTCCTATTCCATCTTCTTATGGCATGTGGCCATTCTGGGACTGGCGTTTCCGCTTACCGGGGTGCCGCTGTTTAGCGGGAAACCCCTGGACTTTTGGGTGATTCTGGCCGTAACGGTGGTGGCCACCGTGGTGGTCTCGGCCGCGAGCTATACGCTCATCGAGCGTCCCGGCCGGGATCTTCTCCTCGGTCGGAGGCGAAAAGACAGGCCACGCCCGCGGCACACAAGCAGCTAAGTAGGAGCGAATCGCCCGCATAGGATCCCGATGTCCACGGCGCGCGGGCGAGGATCGCCCCGGCCGCCGCTACGACACCGGGCGCGAGGTAGGCGCGCGGAATGGTGGTCCAGCGCAGCACCAACCAAGCGGCAACGGCCGCCACCGCGGCCGGCCAGCCGGTCAGGGCCAGCGCGGCCAGCGCCACGATGGCCGAGGCGGCACCGCCGCGCGGCGCGCGCCAGGTGGGCTGGGACGAGCGCCGCGCGGCCGCCAAGATGCACAGGCCGAGGGTGAGCAAGCCCAAGGCGCCGCCGAAGAGGAGGGTGGCGCGGTAAACCGGTTGGGCGCTAAAGGTCATGCGGAAGTCACCGGAACGGCCGGCTGGAATGACAAAAGCTTGGGTGGCCGCATCGATCTCGCGCGGGGCGATCTCTTCCTCGCCTAGGTAGCCGCGCAGGCCCTTATTGAAGGCACGACCGGTGACCAAGAGGCGATCCTCATCAGCGGCTGCAATCGAGTACCCGGTGGGCTCGGAAGAGCCTGCTGGTTGCCAGCCCTCCTCGCGCAGGCTCACCCACGGCCCCGTGGTGCGCACGCGGTGCGTGCCAGGGCTGAGGGTGAGGGAGTCGCCGGGGGAGTAGCGGTGGGCGTCGATAAGCACGGGCTTGGTGGAATCCACCGTCACCCGCATGGAGCGCGGTGCCGTGAAATCGCGGATGAGCACGCCGGTATCCTGCAGCATGCGCTGGAAAAAGAATTGGTGCACGTCAGGGGAGGTATCCGGGACGGTCACCACGCGCTCGACCGGCTGGCCTTCCACTCCTAACTCCGCGATGCCGGTGCGGTGGGAGAGCTCCACGCGGATGGCCTCGGTATCGCCGCCGGGAACGCGGACTTCCTGCGAGCGGAAGGGCTGCAAATCCACGTCTACGGCCGCGCTGCCAGAGCGCACGGTTACCGTGGTGGCGCTGGTGGCCATGAGCTTGAGGCGCGGCTGGGTGAAAGATCCGCGCAGCTCAATCCACCCGGCATCATCGCCCGGCGCGGGCCACCAGGCGGTGGAGTTTTCCCCATCCACCGCGGCCGTGGCGGACTTCTTCGGCTGGGCGCCACCAAAGGCCGTGGCATCGGCGGCCGAGGAGGAGACTGCTACCGAACCGCCGTGGGTTTCCACCTGGGTAAGCGGCCCAGCGGAGGGATAGTCGCGCAGGCGGTTATTCACGTGGCTGGGGTCGTCCGCGGCCAGGGGCGCGGAGATGGGGCCATCGAGGGTGCCGTAGTTGCGGTCCGTGAGCGTCGGGGTATCGGTGACGATATCGGCGTCGCGATCGACGAGCTGTCGGGTGGTGGGGGTGGAGTGGGCGTCGAGAAGCGCCAAGGCTTCCCCGCCGCCGGCCACGCGGACTGGCTCTGTCGGCCCTAAGGACATGCCGGCGTGGCTGAGCAGGATGACATCGACCTCACCGAAGCGATGGACCTCGCCGCCAAACTTGCTAGCCAGGGCCTCGTCCTCGCCGGTGAAGAGATCATGGCGCACCATGACCGCGCCGATGCCCAGGCGCTGCAGGGAGCGCACGCCCGTGGCCGGGTCCTCCTTGAGCGCGGCCATGACGCCGTCGAGCCCGCGGATGGCTTCTGGCGGCACGAGCGGAATGGCATCGCGCACGGCCCAGGGGACATCGAGCAGCGGCTGGGCCGGCTCGTCACGCGTCCATCCCCAGGTCTGCCGGGCAAAGGACGCCTCTGGGTAGATAAGGGTGCGGGTATCGGCAGCATGGGTATTGATAAAGTCCGTGGCCTCGTGCCAGTAGGAGGGAACCTCCTTATATGCCCCCAGCGGCAGCAAGCGCTGCGACCATGCCGGGGAGACCACCGCGATGCACAATAGCAGCGTCAGCGCACCCACCGTCTGTTTCTTGGTGGGGCGCAAGCTCCTCGGAAGTGGAAGATTGGCGCAGGCGCGCGCCACGCCCAGAAGCAGCGGGATGCGCACCAGCGGATCGAATTTATGCAGGTTGCGCAGCGCGGCCAGCGGTCCATCGAGCGCATCGAGGTACCACGCCACCTGGCAGCCCAGCACCGCGATGCCCACCACCAGCATGACGGACCACACGCGCGGCAGCTTGGTGAGCCCGTAGATGCCCACGGCCGCGATGCCCATGGTGACCAGCACAAAGAAGGACTCGGTGGCTAGCTCATAGCCGGCTACGCGTTCGGTATCGACAAACGGCGTCCAGCTCGTGGTTCCGCGCAGGATCTCGGGCAAGTTGAGCCAGCGAGTGGTTACGCGGGCGGATTCGATGAATTCCGTAAACGGCGGGGCATAGCGGCCAAGCACGACGAGCGGGCCGATCCACCACGCCGACACCGCCAAGCACCCTAAGAGCCAGGCCGCGCCGGGTCTGAAGGCGCGGCGGTAGAGCAGGATTACAGCGGCCGGGATACACGCCGCGATGGTCGCGGTGGCATTGACCGCACCCATCAGCGCCACCGGGATGGTGGCCGCGGCGGCATCGCGCCAGGTGAGCTTGGCATTGAGGAAGGGCAGGATAACCCAGGGAGCGAGCATGACCGGCCAGGTCTCAGAAGAAATGGCGGTCAGGGTAGAAAGAGTGCGCGGCGAGAGCGCGTAGAGCATCGCCGCCACCCAGACCCACCAGCCACGCAGGCCCACCTTGCGGCCGAGCTTATGGAAGCCGATGAAGCCGACGCTTAAGACCAGCAGCCACCAGAGGCGCTGGGCCACCCAATCGGGCAGGGGCTGGGTTAAAACGAAGAATGGTCCCTGGGGAAAGAGATAGCCATAGGCCTGATTCTGTAGCTGCCCCAGGGTAAAGGTATCCGTATAGGCGCTGAGCGCCCCGCGGAGAAAGTGCAGCGGATCGGCCGCCAGATCATGCTTGGTATCGGCCGCCGTCAGCCCCCACGGCTGCACGAGGAGGATGAGCGCTAGGGCAAGGATCCCCAGCGGGTAGGGGCGGGCAAGCCGCCCGCGGAGGGTACGCACACCTAGTTGCGGGATCCGTACTCAGGGCCGCCCAAAACCGCATCGGAAGCAGAAACCGCATTGCCTTCCGGCACGGTATCGGTGCCGGAGAATTGTGCGATGCCGATGATGGTGATGACGCCGAGCGCGATGCCCACAACAGCGCTACCGATGGCAGGGCCAAGGGTGCGCTTGTTCAAAGAATCGGTTTCCAGAGCCATGGCTAAAGATACTAGCAGCTATTTAGAAGTATTCTGCCTCATCATCGTCCGCGTCATCCTCGTTTTCCTGCGGCACGATGAAGACGGGAAGGCCGGCGTTGCGCACAATCTGATCGGCGGTGGAGTTGGTCCACCACGCGCGGAAGCCGGTCAGGGCGCGGGTGCCGGTCACGATGACGTCCACGTCCAGCTCGTGTGCTGCATCAATGATGGCGGAGGAGATGGTGGTGGCGGATTCCACCAGGTGGGCGCGGCCGGCTAGGCCCAGGCTTTCGGCCAGCTCGATGCCCTGGCGGCAAATCTTTAGCGCCTCTTCATAGGCCGGATCCTCTTCGACGCCGTCCGGGGAGACGGTGGACTGGTGCATTCCGGTGCGGCTGACGGCGCGGGCGGTCTGCCGGGCTACCGGCTCCCAGGCGGTGAGGATTTCTACCGTGGTGGGCCGCAGCAGCTGGGCCGCGTACTCGAGGGCGCGGCCGGCTCGTTCGGTGCCATCGTAGGCAATTAGCATTGTCTCGCCGTTACTCATGTCACTAGTCTACCCACCGCTTGCGACAGAACGCGAGGAATATTGCACACTAGAAGGCATGAAAACTCCGCGCATCCTTGCCAGCCTCGCCCTCGTGACGGCCTTGGGCGCCTGCTCTACCTCCCCCCAGGAGGACAACGAGAGCCAGGGCTCCACCACCCCGGCTGGGTCGAGCTCACCTGCCGCGACGCACGAAACGCTCGAAGAGATCTCGCAGGAGGCCGCCCCGCAGCAGGACATCCGCGCCATGGCTGCTTCCGTGCTGATGCCGCCGGTCACCAACTACGACGATGCTAAGGCCAAGCTGGAGGCAGGTGTGGGCGGAATCTTTATCCCTAGCTGGGCGGATCCAAACTTGCTGCAGGAAGAGGGCCGCGATATTAATGCCCTGCGCCAAGAGGTGGGCCGCGACTTTGAGGTCTCCATCGATTTTGAGGGCGGGCGCGTGCAACGTTTCTCGGAGATCCTGGGCGAGTACCCCGCGCCGCAACAGATGGCGGCCGAGCGCTCTCCGCAAGAAGTGGAGGAGCTCGCGCACGAGATTGGCACGAGCCTCAAGGCGCATGGCATTAACGTGGACTTCGCGCCGGTGCTCGACGTCGATGGCAACGGCTTGGAAGTTGTGGGCGATCGTTCTTTTTCCACCGATCCGGCCCAAGCGGGCGAGTATGGCGCGGCCTTTGCACGTGGGTTGGATTCGGCCGGGGTCAAGGCCGTATTCAAGCATTTCCCGGGACACGGCCGTGCTTCTGGCGATACCCACCTTGCCGAGGCCGTTACCCCGCCGCTAGAAGAACTAGAAGGCCACGAGTTCATTCCCTTTAAGACTGCTCTTCCCCAAGCGCCTAATGCCGCCCTCATGATGGGGCACCTTGCCGTACCCGGCCTCGGCGATGGCCAGACGCCTGCATCCATGCTGCCGGAGGCTTATGGCTTGGCCCGCGATGCTTTGCGCTACGAAGGCGCTATCTATACCGATGACATCGGCGGCATGAAGGCGATTGCGGATTCGCACCCGCTTGCCGACGCCGTCGTGGCCTCCCTCAATGCCGGTGCCGACATGCCCCTGTGGTCCACCGAAGGCGACATTAATGCGGTGATCGACGCCGTTGTTGGCGCCGTCGACCAGGGCCGCCTGCCACTCGAACGCCTTGCAGATGCCGCCCGCCATGTCAGCGCTCCCCCGGCCAGCGCTGCACCCGAGCCCGCACAGGACTAGGAAAAATGCCACTAAAACCGTTAACCTTTAAGGCGTGAAAAAGGCAGAAGGAAAAAACGGTGCTAAAGGCTGGCTCATCGCGCTCGGCGTATTGGTCGGCCTTGTCCTAATCGCGGGCATTGCTTATGCCTGGGATGTCGCAGCAAACCAGGACAAGATTCCGCGCGCCGTTTCCGTCAACGGCGTGGATATCTCCGCCATGGATCGCACCGCCGCCGTGGAGAAGCTCGAAGACGAGCTTGCGGGCGTAGAAACCGAGCCCGTGAACGTTACCTCCGGCGACCTGCACACCGATTTCGTTCCCTCCGAGTCGGGCCTCGCCCTGGATAACCAGCGCGCCGTGGACAATATTGAGGAGCCTTCCCTCAATCCTTTTACCCGCCTGTATAGCTTCTTCCGCTCCACCCGGGATATTCCGGTAGAAACCAACGTGGATGAGGCCCAGCTGCAACCGGCTCTGGACCGCGTGAAGAAGGAACTCTCCACCGATCCAGTCGATGGCATGCTGGAGCTCAACAATGGTGAGCTCAAGGTCACCGACCCCAAGCTCGGCCAAACCGTGGATGCTGGCGCCCTGCACAATGCGGTTACGGATAATTGGCTCGATTCCGAGGGCGTAAACGTGGCCCCAGAAGAGGTAGAGCCGGCCATCAATGATGAAGCTATCGAGGCCATGCGCACCGGCGATGCCGCCAAGGCGCTGGATAATCCCATTACCCTGAAGGCCAAGAATAATGTCAGCGCTACCCTGAACAAGCCGGAAATCTCCCAGTTCACCAGCATTGAAAAGAAAGACGGCAAGCTTAAGCTCGCCGTGGATACCAACCGCGCGCAAGAGCTGCTGGCCGAGCGCTCCGAGGGCGCCGATGTCCCGGGCGTAAATGCCAAGATTTCCTTCAACGGTAACGACAAGCAGATCACCCCGTCCGAAGATGGCGAGATCATCGACTGGGAGCCGACCATGAAGGACTTTGACAAGCGCGTGACCGGCGATGACCGCGAGTGGGATGCTACTTACAAGCCGGACCCGGCAGAGTTCACCACCGACGATGCTAAGAAGGCGACCTTCAACGACACCGTGGGCGAGTTCACCACCGAGGGCTACTCCGCTGCCTCTGGCAAGAATATCGAGCTGGTGGCCCAACAGGTCAACGGCGCCGTGGTCAACCCGGGCGAGACCTTCTCCCTCAACGGCCACACCGGCCCGCGCGGCACGGCGCAAGGCTACGTTGAGTCCGGCATCATTATTGATGGCCACTCCGGCTCCGCCGTGGGCGGCGGCATTTCCCAGTTCGCCACCACCTTGTACAACGCTGCCTACTTTGCAGGCATGGAAGATACTGCCCACACCCCGCACTCGTACTACATTTCCCGCTACCCCGCCGGCCGCGAGGCCACCGTGTACGAGGGCGCCATCGACCTGCAGTTCACTAATACCTTCAATACCCCGGTCCGCATCGAGACCGACTTTGGTGGCGGCAAGATCACCGTGCGCCTGAAGGGCACTAAGACCGTCGACGTTGAGTCTGTGAACAACGGCCGCTGGGCCAAGACGGAGCCGCAGCGCAAGTCGGTGAGCGAGGATTGCTCGCCGTCGTCTGGCGCGCCGGGCTTCACCACCTCGGATACCCGCGTGATCAAGGACCTCTCCGGCAAGGAGATCTCCCGGGAGACCACCACCACGGTCTACGACCCGCAGCCCATCGTTACCTGCGGTTAAGCCATGACCCGGCCGATGCACACCGCGGTGAAGGACCCGGCGGACATCGATCAGCTGGCCCAGCACCCGGTTGCCTTCCGCCGCGTCGCCGGCCTGTTTCGCCCGCACCGCGGCACGCTGTTGCTGGTGGTGGCACTCATCATCGCCACCTCCGGGCTGACGGTGGTGCAGCCTTTCCTGGTGCGCCGCACCGTGGATGAGGCCATTCCTGAACACGACACCGCGCTGCTGCTGTGGCTCGTCGGCGGCATGCTGGCCATCACCGTGGTCTCCCAGGCCATCGGCGTTATCCAGTCCTTTCTGTCGGCGCGGGTGGGGCACACCATCATGCACGAGCTGCGCACGCAGGTCTTTGCCAACCTGCAGCGCCAGTCGCTGCAGTTCTTTACCAATAACCGCGGCGGTGAGATTCAGTCGCGCCTGACCAATGACATCGCGGCGATGCGCGGCATGGTGACCACAACCGCGACATCCGTGGCCAGCAACCTCACCATGACTGTGGCTACGTTGGTGGCGATGGTGGCGCTTTCGCCTACCCTCTCGCTTTTGTCCCTGGTGGTACTGCCGCCTGCAGTGTGGCTGACCCGCCGCGCCGCCGTTCTGCGCCGCAGCCTCATGGAGAAAAACAGCCGCGCGCAGGCGACGCTGCAGCAGACCATTTCGGAGAACCTGTCCGTGTCCGGCATGCGCCTGGCGGCCACGCTGGGTGCGCAGGAGCGCGTCTATGACGGCTTTGAGAAAACCTCCCGCTCCCTCATCCGTTTGGAGCTGGAATCGCAGTTGGCCGGGCGCTGGCGCATGGCGCTGACGCAAATCATCTTCGGCGTGATGCCGGCCCTGATTTACCTGGCGGCCGGCTTGCGCCCGGGCATTACGATTGGCACGCTCATCGCCTTTTCCACCCTGCAGACCCAGATCTTCCGTCCCATTACCGGCCTGCTCAACGTGGGCGCGCAGTGGGTGGCGTCGATGGCGCTGTTTAGCCGCATCTTCGAGTACCTGGACCTGGAGCCCGAACTCACCGAGGCCACCCAGCCCGCCCAGCTTGCCGACGCCTCCCTCACCCTCCAGCACGTCTCCTACCGCTACCCCGGCACCGACACCGACGCGCTTTCCGACGTCTCCCTTTCCATCCCCGCCCACACCACCACCGCGCTAGTGGGGCATACCGGGTCCGGCAAGTCCACGGTGGCCGCACTTTTTGCGCGCCTTGCCGATCCGACCGAAGGCACCGTGCACCTGGGCGGGGTCGACCTGCGCGATATTCCACCTGAGCAGCGCGCGGAGGTCATTGGCGTGGTCTCCCAGGAGACCTACCTGATTCACGGCACGGTGCGGGAGAACCTCCTCTTCGCGCAGCCGAATGCGAGTGAGGAACAGATGTGGGCGGCGCTTAACGCCGCGCGCGTGGACGAGGTCATCGCCGCGCTGCCGGAAGGTCTGGACACAGTGGTGGGCTCGCGCGGCTACCGCTTCTCCGGCGGTGAGCAGCAGCGCCTTTCGCTTGCCCGCACGTTGCTGCGCCAACCACGGGTGCTCATCTTGGATGAGGCCACCTCCGCCCTCGACAACGAGACGGAGCGCGCCATCCAGGAGGCAGTGCTTGGCGCGGATGCTACCCGCTTGGTCATCGCCCACCGCCTGTCCACTATCCGCGATGCCGACCAGATCATCGTCCTCGACGCTGGCCGCGTGGTCGAGCGCGGCACCCACGCCGAGCTGCTTGCGTGCGGCGGTGCCTATGCGGCGCTTCTTCGTGCTGTCGACGAGGCTCAGAGTACGTAGAGAGCTCTTGTCAGGAATCTTAACGCTATTAACTCTTTGGTACGTGGGCTGTTGAAGGCTGAGAATCTAAATGAGTTCAGGGTACCTTGAGCGCTCTTGGTGACGCTTCCTTTTATGGGTCATCAAAGGGGATGTTCTACCTGGTGGTATTGGCAGCATATATGGTTCGTTTCGTCGTCGTTGGAAGGTGCTCTCTGGGAAGCTACTCTCCTGCGTGAAGCTTGCATTCTATGTAACGGGTGTAAAATCGAGCAGGCTTACCCCCTTAAAGGGGCAATGTGTTCAGTTTCACACAAAACTAGATGACGTCTCGAAAGCATTAGTTGAACTGCAGAAGGAGTCTTCACGTTTGGGTGGACCGTGCGGATTCTTGAGAAGTTTAGCCGGTTTTGCGGGGGAGGAGCTTTAGTCGGGGACTTTGCCCAACACGCTGGGGTAGAATCTAGTTATGTAATCCACAGGCTATCGTTAGTTAAGGTTGGGGCCTGCGTAGACGTTTCCACCTGAAAACTACTCTCGGCAGGCGAAAGATTCTTAGCAACGAGTCAGGTCATGGTGCGTGAACCGTGGGGAATGGATTGCACACAGCCAATGAGGCGCGGTGCCTCATTTCAGAACTCGTGTAAAGGACCAGTTTCCGTGAACAAGATCTCTCGTACCGCTCGTTCGGTTACTTTCGCTGCCGTCGTTGGCCTCTCTATGGGTATCTCCGCTCCGGGGGCCCTGGCGCAAGACGGTGCTGTCGATGCACAGCCTGCTGCTGAGCAGGGCGCCGTGAACAAGGCAAACATCAATTTCAACCAAAAGGGCTCTATCACCCTCTTCAAGAAGAAGGGTGCTGAGTCTGGTACTGCGGCTACCGGTAAGGAAATGGCAGGCGTTCCGGGTGAGGCTCTGTCTGGCGTGACCTACAAGATCACCAAGCTCGATTACGACCTGCAGAAGGATGATTGGGCGGCGTTCCCGAAGTCGGCTGCTGACGTCAAGGACGACAAGAAGACTGCGGAAACCAAGGAAGAAACCACCGGCACTGATGGCAAGGCAGCTTTCACTGATCTGCCTTTGGGCATCTACTTGGTAGAGGAAACTAACGCTCCGGACGGTATCGTTGCCGGTGCTCCGTTCATCGTGTCGGTGCCGATGGTTAACGAGGCATCGGATGCCTGGAACTACGACGTCATCGCGTACCCGAAGAACACGGAAACCAAGACCGAGAAGACTGTCAAGGATGCAGATCAGAACATCCAGGACGCGTACACCTACACCATCAACGCGGATGCTCCGACCTGGGGTGCGGGTAAGAGCCTGACCGCCTTCCGCTTCGAGGATCAGCTGGACCAGCGTTTGGACTTCCAGAAGGTCACCGAGGTCAAGGCTGGAGAGACCGCTCTGGGTGCCGGTGACTACGAGGTCAACAATCCGGCTGAGAACGGAAACAAGCTCGTCGTTAAGCTGACCGACCAGGGCCTTGCCAAGGTTAAGTCCGGTGACAAGATGTCTCTGACCTTCGAGGTCAAGCGCAAGGAAGTGGGCGACACCACTGAGCTGAAGAACCAGGCTGACGTCATCTTCAACAACCCGAACACCGGCAACGAGGTCAAGAACAAGACCAATGAGGTCGTGACCTACCACGGCAAGCTGAAGGTTGTGAAGAAGGACGGCAAGGAGGACGGTAAGGTCCTGGAAGGTGCTGAGTTCGAGCTATACCAGTGCACCGCGGCAAATAAGCTGGGCGGTAAGTTGACCGTCAAGGAGCAGGACAAGTGGACCACCGGTGCTGACGGCACCATCACCATCGACGGACTGCACGTCACCGACTTCGCAGATAACGCACAGGTCACCGACATCAAGAAGTTCTGTCTGAAGGAAACCAAGGCTCCAGCGGGCTACGCACTGCCGGAAAACCCTGTTACCGAAATTGAGTTCACCCGCGAGAACATCGCGAAGACTGGTGAGCTCGAGGGTGACGACGCCGTCACCCTTGTTTCTGAAATTGAAAACATCAAGCGCGACACCCCGAACCTGCCGATGACCGGTGGTGCCGGTGTGGGCATCCTGGCTGCTATTGGCGCAGCAATTGTTGCTGCTGGTGCTTGGTTCGCTCGTCGTACCGCGCGCAACTAATAGCCGGGCGTAGTTCCGGTGGCGCAGACTGTCCATGATGGTCTGCGCTGCGGGTCGGGTAATCAAAATATGGTGCTCGACCCAGTGAGGGGACTGGGCTAGGTATAGACTTCAGTCCCCTTCATTCTCTTTCGTTGTAATCCCGGTCGCGCTGCGCTAGCGCGTGGGGCATTGTTTTGGGTGGTGCGGGTCGTTGACTACGGTGGTAGGCCAAAATGCAGGCCGACGGCACAGGCGCCGTGGAGGCCTAGTCCTTCCGGCGGTAATCGTTGTCGTTGGGTTGTTGGTGATGCTGTACCCAGTGGTCTCGACCGCATGGAACAATTGGAACGCCTCAAGAGTGGCGCAGGAATATGCGCGACTGGATAAAGAGACACCGGCGCAGGTGCAGGATTCGGTGTGGGATGCTGCACATGCATACAACGAAGAACATACGTCGGGTCCGATCTTGGATCCGTGGCTGAACCGTATCGGGGTAGACAATCCCGACTATGAGGCTTATTTGAAGCAGTTGGGTGAGACCGAAGCGATGGCCCGCCTCGTGTTCCCAGCAGTAGACGTTGATCTTCCGGTGTTTCATGGCACCGCAGATAAGACACTGCAGCGTGGTTTGGGGCATTTGTATGGTTCTGACCTGCCGGTCGGTGGATCAGGAACCCATTCCGTCATTACGGGGCATACGGGTCTGGCAAATTCGACGATGTTTGATCACCTCGACTCTGCCACCGAGGGAGATGTGTTCTATATCCAGGTTGCTGGCCACAAATTGAAGTACGTCGTAGACGACATTCAAGTTGTGCTGCCGAGCGAGGTAGATGGCCTACGGCCAGTCGCTGATCAGGATTACGTCACACTGATTACGTGCACCCCGTACGGGATCAACACGCATCGCTTGCTGGTGCGTGGCCATCAGGTTCCTATGGAGCCTGGGGAGGAGTCGGTGTTTGAAAATTCCCATGGTCCGGGCTGGCAATGGTGGATGTACGCGCTGTTGGCTGCGGTGATTGTCATTGGGTGTTGGCTGGTGTGGTGGCTGCGTCGCCAGAAGGCGGCTACCGGGGTGCAAGAAGTTATTAATAAGGAAAGTAGCGTGCGGGAGTAAGGCGATGAAGAGGTTGACAAATGCATGGTCGGCCCGAGTGGTTGCCGTCGGAGTAGCGTGTGCGGTTGCGTTCGCAGGGCCGGGCGTCGTTGCTGCGGGTGCGGTACAGGTTGTCGGGCAACAGACTACTGGTGCGGAACGCACCGTAGATACGGATACGGTGACTGTTCGGCTTACGCAGGGCAATCCCGACGACGATGGGCAGGCACCTTCGGGAAAGATTCAGGGAGTCACGATACATCTGGCCCGGCTCGCCGGCCTAGATCCAAACAACGCTGACGATGTAGCACGCGTGCAAGACGCGGGTCTGGCCGAGGTTCGTGAATGGCGTACCGACGTGCACGTGGACCAGGTCACCGATGCCAATGGAGAAGTGACCTTTGACGGTCTAGCGGATGGCTTCTACGTAGTGACGTCGTCGGCGCCAGATAACTCCTACCGGGAGATCAACCCATTTGTGGTAGCGGTTCCATTCCACACTGTGGCGGACAATCCGAAACCAGTGCCAGGAGTAATTGTGGCCAAGACTCACAAACCGGGTGAAACACCAACGCCGCCCACGACGCCGACTACTCCGCCGTCGCATCCGAATACGCCGCAAACAACTCCAAACTATCCACCGACTAAACCAGGGAAGCCACCTCACCAACCCGAGACAACGCCGCCGGGTACTCCAAGTGCCGGTAAGACCTCAACCCCAGTAACGTCGTCGGGCAATGGTGGCTCATTGGCGATGACCGGTGCACAGGTAATCGGTGTAGTAGCCGCAGCGTTGGCATTGATTGCCACTGGTTTCGTGATGATTGCCTTTAGCCGTAGGAAGAATTCAGAAAGCGAGGGACGCTAATGTCCTGGACAGATTCTCATCCGGTCGAGCCGGTTGTGTACCGCTGGCGTGCTCTTGCGGCGTTCATTGCTGCACTGGCTCTCGTTGTTGGTGTTGCTGCACCGGCTGCTCTGCCCGGAATCGTTGGTGCCGTCGCCGAAGCACAAACCACGGCTCTGCGCACCGAGCTCGATTCTGCAGACCAGCTGAGCCTGACTGCTGGCGACTCCGCAACATTTGAAGGCCACTTTGTTGACGCCGGAACCGTGGAGGAGTTGGAGTTCACTGTTGAGACTGCAGGACTGGAGTTCGAAGGCTCGGCCTACACACTGACTATCGACGGCGAAGAGATCCCCGTCCGCGAAGGAGACAACCTCGTTGTAAAATCAACCAGCTCTTCAGTGTCTTTCCGAATCACTGGCCTTTCTACTGACGTGCCAGCAGGAGCAGCTTTCTCATTGAAGACCCCAGCGGTCGCAGAGGATTCCGAACTTAGTGGGATGTCCGTCGATGTGCGGGGAGTAGCCGAGGAGACGCCCAGCACGTCTTCAACGGAATCCAGCGAAACCCCAGAAGCTCCTTCGGAAGTGACTGAGCCGCTGGAAATTGCTGACGTTGACGAGGCTCCAGCTCGCCTGATGGCAGCACCGAACATTACCCCGTACGCTGCAGGCGACCGAACCATCACGATGCAAAACGATGGTTACGTGCTCAAGGGAAGCCGCTATATCCCGAACTTTAAGATTCCGGCCGGTGAGCTTTTTGGCGGCCAGCTGTCCATTCCGCAAGGCACGGTGGTTACCCTCAAATCCAGCGTTAACAGTTATTTATCGACTAACCCTGATGACCTGACGATCTATTACACCGGTGCCAACGGAGGTTGGTATGAGGCGAAGGTGACCTACAAAAGGATTAGCGCCAAGGAATACCAAGTCATCCTGCCGCAGATTACTATTGGTGGCACCGCACAGATTCAGTTTAAGGGTGTTCACCGCGGGCCAGCCAATACAGTGTTTACAGCTTCCTTCACCGTTCCTGCGAAAGAGGAGTGCCAAGATCCGGTTACAAGCAGACAGCCAAAGCGCGATCTCACCCCAGCTGAATTTGCCGACGGTAGCCCTGTCTACGTTGTAACCAGTGAACCTAAGGATCTTCGCCGAGACACTTCCATTCTGAGCCGTCAAGTCAACCAAGGCCGAGACTTTCGCCAGGTGGGAGAGTCCACTCCCTGGGTGTACAATGCTCTAGCCTTTGATTCGAGTGATAACTGGCTCTATGCGGTGAGCCAGAGTCGCGGCCGAAATGGTGATCCTTGCTACCCGGCAGGAAATCTCCTTCAGATCAATCCGGCAACCGGTGAAGTATATAATCTTGGGCCTATTTTAAAGGCCGGAAGTACCGGTACCCCGTTTGAAACGAGCGGCGACCGGGATGTCCTCAACGCTGGCGTGTACACCAGCGAGGGATTCTTTGTGGCCAACACGTCCACTTCTGGTAGCCATCACCTTTATAAGGTCGACGTCGACAAAGTCACGGCTCAACGCGTGCTAGGAAGCCAGAAGTCCTACTCGGAGGACTGGGCGGTGCTCCCGCAGGCCCAGAAGTATATGTGGGGTTTCCAGAGTAAGGCTCAGGCAGGCGACAAGCTTATCCTTGAACGCATTGACACACAGACCGGCGACATCAGGACCTGGGATCTCACCGGCATCAAGACCTTCGATGGGCGCACGATCTCGAACCCCTCTGCTTCTTGGGGCAAGGCGTGGACCTACTCCAATGGAAACCTGGGCTTTGGCTCGGGTAGTGCGAATGCGAATCAGCTGGGCTTTGAGCTAAAGATCACCAACCCAGATGATGATAGCCCGAAGTTCGAGCTGGTCAACATAATGAACAACCTGCCTGCTTCATTTAACACGGACGCGGCCTCCGACCTAGTTCCGCCACCGCCAGGGCTGCAATCAAACATTGCGGTGAAGAAGCAACGCTCGGAGACCAAGGTGGTAAACGGCGAGGTGCGTACTTTCTGGACCATCTCCGTGGAAAACACCACGGATAACACCAGTTCGGGCGGCACATTCTGGGAATACCTACCAACGGATACTCACTATGGAGTGAACGCTTCCGGTCCCACTGCGAAATTCGAGGGATTTGGAGCAGGATCTACCGAGGTCAACGGTCAAAAGCCCGGGCCTGATCAGATTGCGCCGGGAACTGGTATTTATGCAGGCATGATTGTCCCATCCGGAGCGGACGGTGAGTCCCGATACATGATGGGCTATGTTGGTACTCTTCCAGGGCATGCGAAGGTAGAGTATGTCGTCTCTGCGCCGGTGCGAACAGATGAATACGGGAACCTCAAGACGGTATGTAGTCCGAACAAGGTTGCTTTCCAGGCTACGGACGGGGAGTCTAGCCCGGCTGAAGATGACAACGTCGCTACTGAAGCCTGTTTCAATAAGGTTGCCGTCGACAGCACACCGCAACCTGTTCCTGGTGCAGCGAATGAATATACCGCGAAGTACAACGTCGTAGTTGAGGCACCGGACGCACCTGGCTTCGACACCAACGACGTGATCTACGGCAAGCTCACGGACACCCCGAGGTTTGTTGGTGCTGCCACGGTTACTGGGGCCACTGTGATCTTCAAGGACGAGTTCAACAAGACCAGCCAGCCGCGTGCGTACCAAGGTGCCGGCCCCTTTGAGCTCAACAAGAATGACACTCCGAAGATCATTAAACCCAAGGGTGTTGACGGAAGCACTGGGCAGCACGTCTACGAGGTAACGGTGCGCTTCAAGCTGGATCGTTCAAAACTGGACAGCACCTCTGTACCCGCCGGCTACCCGAGCCAACCTTCAGGAAACACCCGCTGCTACACCAAGGGTGGCCTGTACGAGCCTAAATTTGGCCTCATGAATGAGGCAGAAATGGGCGGCTGGAAGGATACTGACTGTATCCCGCTGGGGACCAAGGAAACGATGGACGTCCTGCTCGAAAAGGCGAGCTATAACCCGGACAACCCGGACGAGATCCAAACCGACGGTTTGCTTGGCGGCGCGCAGTTCACCGTCCACCGCAGTGATGCTAACGGCAACCTGAAGCTAAACGCGGATGGCAGCGTCAACGTTGATGCTAACCCCGTGGTGAAGCAGTCCACGACCACCACCACAGGCCGCGTCAAGCTCGAAGGCTTGGATGCCCCTGGCGTTTATTACCTCATCGAGACGAAGGCGCCGAACGGCTATAACCTGCTGCCCGCGCCGATCAAGTTCTCGACGGAGTGGGATCAGAATGGCAATGCAGTCATCAAGGTGCTCTCCGGAGGGACCGCGATCACCAGTAATAGGTGCGCTGAGTCTGACACCGCTGCTAATTGCGTGAAGAAGATCGGCGTCCTTCAGGTCGCTGACATCACCAAGGGTGCACTGCCCAAGACCGGTGGTGAGGGCGTAGGCCTGTGGGCTCTCGCTGGCGCCGCAATTGTCGCGGCAGGGTGCCTCGCTTTGCGACGCCGCTGGGTATAGAACCACCGCTTGCGGCTACTTTTAGAAAAGGCCCGCTCTTCCAGGGAAGGGCGGGCCTTATTGCATGTTCATTGGCGGTTAGGAGTCTTGCGGGTCGTCGTCAAGCGCGGTGTCCTTGGCGTTGCTGACATATTTGCGCCACCAGTAGATGAGCAGAAGCACGATGATGGCAGTGGCAGCCAGGATGGCCCACATCCACCACTGCCAGTGAATACCAGAGCTGTTGAATGCGGCCTCGTCTTCCGGATCCATTGGCACTCGGTGGCCGGTGACGAGCAAGCGGTGGGTATTTACACCGTAGGGGGTGCAGGTAATGAGCGTAACGAGGTCCTGGCCTGGCTCACGGTGGAGCAAGCTGGTGTCCGCAGGCTCGACGACCCGAATATCGTGTACCTCGTATTTGAGCTTCTCGCCGCCGGCGGCGATGTAGAAAGCATCGCCCTTCTTGACCTTGGTGAGGTTGTCCCACAGCGTGGCATTTTGTAGGCCTGTGTGGGCGGAAAGTGCTGCGTGCCGACCCTCGCCATCACCTACGCCGCCGACAGGTAGGTCCGTGCCGTAGAGGTGGCCAGCGCCGCGGGAGAGCGCCTTTTCTGAAGTGCCGTGATAAATGGGCAGATCGGAATCGATAGAGGGGATGACGATACGACCCATGGCATCGGTCTCAGACAATACCGACAGGTACTGGCGGTAGCGCTGGTACTCGGGGGAGTCTTCGTTATCGGTGGTGGTCCACGCGTCGCCAATGCTGATTTGGCCCAACCCGGCGTTGTAGGCTTGTGCTTCCTCCCACGCGGTGTGCAGAACCTCAGGCGGGGCTTGTTTTTCGAGCTTTGCGTACTCTTCCGCGGCGCGGGACTGGTTGTAGTTATTCCATTGCGTGGCTACGACGGGGTAGAGCAGGACGCCAAGGCCGACGAGAATCAGGATCAACGCGATGATGGCGTTGTGGTTGGTGCCTTTTTTCTTGGCTGCGTCGGTGTTTTCCGCTGGTTCCTGCTTGCCCATTGTGTCCTTCCTGTGTGGGGTCTGTTGCGGTGCGTCCTGGTATTGGCGTGGGGGTAGTTTTTGAATCTCAGGCTAGGGAAGATGTAGCTCTGAGAGAAAACGTGTCTGTCTAGTCGCCGATAACAAAGCACAGGGCTTCATACCGATTCAGAGTTGCCTCGTCGATGACCAAGATTTGATCAACCGCGCGCTGTTCGTGGAGCTCATCGATTGTGCGGGGCGCAAGATCTTGAAGTACATGCTCACGCTCAGCGCGAAGATCCGCTGTGGTTTTAGGCGTGAAGATAGGGGCTGTCATGGTCCATCCTGTAGGTATGAAATTAGTCCATGAAATGGGAAAACAAGTGGAGCCGACGACGGGAATCGAACCCGCGCCAGCAGCTTGGGAAGCTGCAGTTCTACCATTAAACTACGTCGGCACTGCGCGCTTGCACGCTCCGGCCTACTATACACCGCGGCCTTCGGCATGAGTAGAATTGGGGCCGTGCTTCTTTCAGATCGTGATATCCGTGCCGCCATTGACGCCGAAGAACTGGGCATCGAGCCCTTCGACAGCGAACTTATCCAGCCCTCGTCCGTAGATGTGCGCCTGGATAAGTATTTCCGAGTCTTCAATAACTCGCGGTACACGCATATTGACCCCAAAGAGGAAATGCCGGACCTCACCACCTTGGTGGAGGTAGAAGAAGATCAGTCCTTCATCCTCCACCCAGGCGAGTTCGTGCTCGGTGCTACGTTGGAAAAATTCACCCTGCCGGCAGACTTGGCCGGTCGATTGGAGGGCAAGTCGTCCCTCGGCCGCCTGGGATTGTTGACCCACTCCACCGCGGGCTTTATTGATCCAGGTTTTTCCGGCCACATCACGCTCGAGCTTTCTAATACCGCCAACCTGCCTATCGCCCTGTGGCCGGGCATGAAGGTGGGTCAGCTGGCAATCTTCAAGATGACTTCACCAGCGGAAAGCCCATATGGCACCGGCTCGCTGGGCTCGAAGTACCAGGGGCAGCGCGGCCCGACGCCATCGAAGTCTTACCTGAATTTTCGATAGGCTTAAACCGGCATTCACATAGAGCCTCTAATATGGGGCTTTATGCGTATGACTGTAATCGGCACCGGATACTTGGGTGCAACCCATGCTGCCTGCATGGCCGAGCTCGGCCATGAAGTACTAGGCGTGGACGTAGATGACAATAAAATTTCCGCTCTTAGATCGGGCAAGGTTCCGTTCTATGAACCGGGCCTGCCGGAGGTTCTCGAGCGCAATATCGAGGCCGGCCGCCTCGACTTCAGCACGGACTATGAAGAAGCAGCCGCGTTCGGCAACCTGCACTTTTTGGGCGTAGGTACCCCGCAGCGCCGCGGTTCCTATGCGGCCGATATGACCTACGTGAAGGCCGTGATCACGGATCTGGTGCCCAAGCTCAAGGGCGATCACATCATCTTTGGTAAGTCCACCGTTCCGGTAGGAACCGCGGCGGAGCTCCAAGAGCTAGCCAATGAGCTTGCCCCAGAAGGCACCACCGTGGAAATCGCATGGAACCCGGAGTTCCTGCGTGAGGGGTATGCCGTCAAGGACACCATCACCCCAGACCGCATCGTTCTCGGTGTGCGCGAGGGCGAAAGCCGTGCCGAAGAGGTAGCGCGCGAGGTTTATGCTCAGCCGCTATCGCAGGACACCCCATTCATCGTGACGGATTGGCAGACCGCCGAGCTGGTCAAGGTCTCCGCTAATGCGTTCCTGGCCACCAAGATTTCCTTTATCAACGCCGTTTCTGAGATCTGCGAGATTGCAGGCGCGGACGTTACCGCTCTTGCCGACGCCATTGGGCTCGACGAGCGCATCGGCCGCAAGTTCCTTGGCGCCGGCCTCGGCTTTGGTGGCGGCTGCCTGCCCAAGGATATTCGCGCCTTCATGGCCCGTGCTGGCGAGCTTGGCGCCGACCAGGCGCTGACCTTCCTGCGTGAGGTGGATGCTATCAATATGCGCCGCCGTGACCGCGTGGTGGACCTTGCCAAGGAAGCCTTCAATGGCTCCCTGCTTGGCCACCGCGTGACCGTATTGGGCTGTGCGTTTAAGCCGAATTCCGATGACGTGCGCGATTCGCCTGCCCTTGCCGTTGCCGGTTCCCTGTCGCTGGCTGGCGCGGCAGTAACCGTCTATGACCCAGAAGGCATGGACAACGCGAAGAAGGTATTCCCCACCTTGGATTACGCCGCGGACACTGACGATGCCCTGCGTGAGGCTGAGCTAGTTATTCTGGCAACCGAGTGGAAGCAGTTCAAGGAATTGGATCCGCAGCAAGCGGGCCAGCTCGTGGACAATAAGCACATTATCGATGGCCGCAATGTGCTGCCTGTTGCAGACTGGCAACAGGCGGGCTGGAAGGTCGAAGCCTTGGGGCGCACCCTCTAGGTCCGCTACATCTGAGATACAAAGGCTGAGCAGCGTGATTATTGCGCTGCTCAGCCTTCTGCATAAGGGCCCTAAGCTTGTGCGCGCTGTGGCACTGTGAAAGCTGCAATGGCTGTAGTGATGGGAACCGCGAGGGTCAATGCTATCGCACCTACTCCGGAACGCAGCAGCTCCGTTGCGACGAGATCGCTGCTTAAAATCTGGCCTGCGGGGCGCTCCGCTGCGGTGATCAGCATGAGCAGTGGCAAGGTCGCACCGGTATAGGTCAGAATTAGCGTATAAACCATTGAGGCAATATGGTCGCGGCCCACCTTCATTGCGGAGAGGAAAAGCTGTGCAGGGCGGGCATCAGGGTCCGCTCCGTGGAGTTCGGTAATGGTGGATGCTTGGGCCACGGCGGCGTCGGCAAGGCTGCCCAAGGCACCGACCACAAAACCGCATAAGAGCACGCCCACGATGGACACGTTGGGCATATAAAGAAGTAGCTTCAGGTTGTCCTCGGAACTATAGCCTTGTAGCTGCGAACTATCGATAGCGGCCCACGCTAACGCTGCTGCAAGAATGAGAGCGATAAGGGAGCCGCCCACCGCCGATGCCGATTTCCAATTCAGTCCATGGACGAGAGGAACGGCGAACAGAATGATGGCGGAACAGGCAACAAGGGCGGACCAGAGGGGGTTATGGGCGTCGATAAGAGCGGGGACGAGGAACGCAAAGATCACGCCTAGGCTGAGCGTCAAGCCGATAAGGGCGCGCACGCCATGCCAGGCCGCAAAAGCGATAATGACGACGGCCACGATAACTGCCCACAGAGCTAGGCTTCTGGTGCGCTGATAATCAGCAAAAGCATAGGACGCAGCGCCGGAAGGGTCATCTGCTTTGGAAAGAACAATTTTGTCGCCCGGTTTAAGCTGCGGATCGCCGGCATTGCCGTAGGTGACCAATTGGGTCATGCGACCTTCGTCCTCGCCGGAGGTGATATTGACCAGGGCACGGTCGCACTGCACTTCCTCAGTCCCAGGAATAAGTGGCGGTGTATCGAAGGCCTGCCCAGTAAGTTCCGATTGGCAAGCCGAGTGGTCTGTCGTATCGACCGTGCCCTCGACCTGTGGGTGGTTGAGGGCATAGGTTTGCCGAAAATCGGTGGAGGTGTGCTCGGAGGCTGGACTCTGAGGCCACAGCAATGCCATGCCCGCAATGGTGGCAATAAGCGCTGTGACGAGCACACCGAGCAAAGTTAATCGCCATGGATGCTGAGTTATCGAAGCAGAGAGCCGACGCCATGAACTAGGGGTCGGCTGAGATTTAGGTCCCGCAGAATGTCTTCCCATGCACCATATTGTTATGGATTATCACTATCGTTAGCAACTGGTGGGAAACTACTGCTTGTAGCTCACTAGGAAGTTACCTAGGCGCTCAATGGCGTTTTCGATTTGGGATGCCCACGGCAGCGTCACCACGCGGAAGTGATCCGGGTTCGGCCAGTTAAAGCCGGTGCCTTGCACCATGAGGATCTTTTCTGCCTTCAAAATATCCAGCATGAGCTTGGCATCATCATGAATCTCATACACGTTCGGATCCAAGCGCGGGAAGAGGTAGAGCGAGCCCATGGGCTTTACCGCAGAAACGCCCGGAATCTCGTTGAGCTTTTCGTAGGCAATATTGCGCTGGCGCAAAAGGCGCCCGCCGGTACCGGTGAGCTCGTAGATGGACTGCCGGCCACCTAGCGCCACCTGGATAGCGTGCTGCGCCGGCACATTCGGGCACAGGCGCGTTCCGGCGAGAAGCTCCAATCCCTCGATGAAGCCACGGGCGTGGTGTTTAGGGCCGGTGAGCACCATCCAACCAGCGCGGTAGCCACACACGCGGTAGGCCTTGGACAAGCCATTAAATGTGATGGTGAGCAGGTCTGGGGCGAGCGAAGCAATGGAGATGTGCTGCGCGCCGTCGTAAAGAATGCGGTCATAGATCTCATCGGCCAAGATGAGCAGGTTATGCTCGCGGGCGATGTTGACAATCTTCTGCAAAACTTCGCGCGAGTAGACAGCACCCGTAGGGTTATTCGGGTTGATGACCACAATGGCCTTGGTCTTATCCGTGATCTTGGACTCGATGTCCTCGATCGATGGGTTCCAGTCGTCCTCCTCATCGCACAGGTAGTGCACTGGGGTGCCGCCTGCCAGGGAAGTAGCTGCCGTCCACAGTGGATAGTCCGGCGCCGGGATGAGAACCTCATCGCCATTATTGAGCAGCGCCTGGGTGGTCATGCTGATGAGCTCGGAGACGCCATTGCCCAAGAAGACATCGTTGATATCAAAGGGTGGGAAATCTTCAAGCTCGTAGCGGGTAACAATGGACCGACGAGCAGAAATGATTCCTTTGGAGGTGGAATAGCCCTGGGAAGTAGGCAGGGCAGCGATCATATCGCGCATGATGACATCGGGAGCCTCGAAGCCAAAGACGGCTGGGTTACCGGTGTTGAGTTTCAAGATGGTGTGCCCATCGAGCTCCATGCGTTCCGCTTCCGCAGAGACCTCGCCGCGAATGTCATACGCGACGCCTTTGAGCTTGTCGGACTGGTCAAAGATGCGGTGTTTCGGAGAAGTCATGGGAATATTGTGCCACGATCACAGCCACACAAAACGCTTTAACAGCGGCAATGACTATTTTTTATTCCACTCGCTGAACTTGCGCTTGGCCAGATCCATAGCCTGTCCGGTAATTTCGCCGGCTTGCATGCGGCGATCGGCCCACATCTTTTCTTCGATCATTTTTTGCTGTGCGCGCTCATGCGCCGTGAGCGCGCGAATCTCGCGCAATTGCTCTTTTTCAATTTGGCGCACGGATGGGGCGTGCCACGAGGAAGGGCCCACCTTGGCAACGTAGAGCAGAATCCACAGGATAGGGATGAGCGCGGCTGCTACCGCGCCTCCCAGCAAAAGCCATGGGCTGCTCAAGGTCGCGCTCATCACGATAAGCGTTGGGCTGGCAACGGCAAGCACCACCGAGCCGGAAAGTGCGGTCGCAAACTTTGGCTTCTTGCCCGCATTATGGGCGCGCGTGACCTCACCGCGGGAATAGACCTTGACCTCGTGGGAACCACGCGCCGGAATGTCTTGGAAGACGGGCACGAGGTCTTGGTGGGTGTGGGCGCGCATGACGTCGTCCGAGCGGTCTTCGAACTCCTCCATGGTTAACCGGCCTTCACCCACGGCGCGGGCGAGGTCATTGATGGCATCGTTGCGCTCGGAATCGGACAGGCGCATCGTCCGATTGATAGGGGAAGAACCAAAGCTATTACTCACGCTTCCCAGTCTAGGAAATTTCCTCCCTGCTAGGGGCGTGCTCTTAGCGAACGCTGCCTATAGGTCCTTGGTCTCAGCGGTAGAGTTCGCCTCGTCCTTCTTTTCGGGCTGCTTCTTGCCGCCCACCAGGCTGGCGAGGAATGGGAAGAGGGCGACAGTAAGTGCGCCGCCGGAGACAAAAATGGAGGCATTTTCGGGTTCCATAATCTTGGAGTTCACCGCCAAGGTGGTCACCGCCACGATGATCGGCAGACCGGTGGCGGAATACAAGCCCACTTGGAGGCGCTCGCGGATGGTTTCAATATCGGATCCGGTATGCGCTACATTTTCGCGCAGGAAGACCGGTAGACCACGCGTCACCAGAATGAGGGCTGGAATGCCCAGCACCTTCCACGGATTATTGGCAATGGTATCCCAGCTAATGCTCATGCCGGAGACCACAAAGAAGACCGGGATAAGCATCGAATAAAACACCACATCGAGGCGGTGTTCAAGGCGGCGGTGGAATTCATCCGGGATGATGCGGTTCAAAATAATGCCAGCGGCAAAGGCGCCGAGCACGATATCGAGTTCAAAGACTGCCGTAACCGCCATGAGGATGGCCAGAATCAGGATGATAAGACGCAAGATCGTCTGGTTGGTGGAGCCCGCACCGGAGATAAAGGCGGTCTTCACCCAGGGGATGGTCGAGGCGATGGCCGCTGGCATGATGGCAACGGCTACAGCGATGGTGATGAAGAACAACAAAATGATCATCGTCGTCAGCGTGGAACGAGTACCCAGCAACAGCGCCATAGCGGTAATGGGGGCCACCTCACCAATGGCACCGTGAATCATCACGGAGTTGCCCACCTTCGTGCCCAGAATGCGGTCCTGTTTCAACATCGGTGTGAGCGTGCCCAGCGCCGTTGATGTCAGCGCCAAGGCGACGACGATGGCACCGGGCACGTTATCCACCAAGAAGTAGGCGCCCACGCCACAGGCGAGGGCACAGATAATCCAGGTAGATAGTGCCGTTCCGGCTTCTTTGGTTTTGAGGGTAGAGATTTGAATCTCAAAGCCCGCGAGGAGGAACAGCGCGCCCACGCCGAGCTCCTTGAGCATTGCGATGCCTTCGTCCTCGGCCGCGAGGTCGAGTACGGAAGGACTAATAATCATGCCGAAAATCAGCAAGAGGGCCACCGACGGCAGGCGGTAGCCCAACATATAAGAGACCAGCGGCGCGAGTAGAGCCGCGGCCATAATCCAGGCGAAAGAGACGAGGGAATTTGTATTTTCAGTTGCGCCTGCCGCCAGCAGCAGGGCATCGGTGGCGAGTCCCGCATTAAAATGCATGGACTACAGCGTACGCACCAATGCCCCTGCGTGCCTACTCAGATTCAGGTGGCTTGGGCACGCTTTCCGACGCCGGTGGTGCCGGAGCCGCCGGCGGTGCTGGCGGGGTCGGTGCGGCTGGCGGCTCAGCCTTTGGCGGCGTGGGCGCAGCAGGGGCCTCTGGCGGTTTTGGTGCTGCGGGCGGCGTCGGCGCTGCCGGAGCTGCTGGCGCCGCTGGCGCTCCAGGTGCGCTAGGCGGGGTCGGCGCGGCTGGTGCCTTGGGTGCAGGTGCTGCTGGAGCACTAGGTGGGGTAGGTGCGCTCGGTGCCGCTGGAGCAGCTGGTGCCGCTGGTGCTTGGGGAGCTTGTGGCGCAGCTGGTGCGGCCGGTGCCGGAGGCGTTGCAGGTGCGCTAGGCGGTGTTGGAGCTGCTGGTGCCTTGGGTGCAGGTGCTGCTGGAGCACTAGGTGGGGTAGGTGCGCTCGGTGCCGCTGGAGCAGCTGGTGCTGCCGGTGCTTGGGGAGCTTGTGGCGCAGCTGGTGCGGCCGGTGCCGGAGGCGTTGCAGGTGCGCTAGGCGGTGTTGGAGCTGCTGGTGCCTTGGGCGCAGGTGCTGCTGGGGCACTTGGCGGGGTAGGAGCGCTCGGTGCTGCGGGCGCGGCCGGCGCTGCAGGAGCGGAGGGGGCTGGTGCTGGTGCCGATGCGGCAGGGGTGTGGGTGGTGTTTGGGGTGGTAGAAGTGGGGGCGTCGGCAAGCGGGGCGTCATTGGTGCCCGCGGACTTCTGGTTGCGTACCGGGGTAGCAAGGAACGCCTTGGGGTGGGGCTCAGGCAGGGTGCCGGACTCGTCGAGGGAAATGGAATTGCGCAGCATCACTGCCACGTCATTGACCTTCGTGGTGGGAGCGGAATCCTGAGCCAAGGACTTCACACCGCCGGTCATCATGACATTGCAGAAGGGGCAGCCGGTGGCGATTTCTTCCGCGCCGGTCTCTAGAGCCTGCTCGGTGCGGAAGTCATTGATGCGGGTGCCGAGCTTTTCCTCCATGAACATGCGGGCGCCGCCGGCGCCACAGCAGAAGGCCTCGTCGCGGTTCTTGTCCATCTCGCGCAGCTCCACGCCGGTGGCCTCGAGCAGCTCGCGTGGAGGATCGAAGACCTTATTGTGGCGGCCGAGGAAGCAAGGATCGTGGTAGGTAATGGGCTTGCGGTTTTCCGGCGTGCGTGGCACTGGCTTGAGCAAGCCTTCGCGCACCAGCCGGTTGAGCAACTGGGTGTGGTGGAAGACGTCGAAGTGCCCGTCAAAGTCCGGGTACTCATTGCGGATGGTGTTAAAGCAGTGCGGGCAGGTGGTGATGATCTTGCGCTGGCCCTCCGGCACGCCGTCAAAGGCGTTGTTGAGGGTTTCAACGTTTTGCTGCGCCATCATCTGGAAAAGGAACTCGTTGCCGGCGCGGCGGGCAGGATCACCCGTACAGGTCTCACCCGTGGAGAGCACGCCAAACTTTACGCCTGCGGTATGCAGCAGGTCTACTACGGCACGAGTGGTGCGGCGGCCATCGTCATCATAAGCGCCAGCACAGCCCACCCAGAGCAGGTATTCCATATCGGAGAAATCGGCCTCGTCCTCACCGATGATGGGGACATCGATGCCATCGGCGCGGGCCTCATCGATCCAGGCGCGGCGCTCAGAATTATTCCGGCCCCATGGATTGCCCTTGTTTTCCATATTCTTAAACAAGCCGGTGAGCTCGGAAGGGAAGTCCGATTCTGCGAGCACCTTGAAGCGGCGCAGGTCCGCAATGTGGTCGATGTGTTCAATATCGGTTGGGCACTGATCCACGCAGGCACCGCAGTTAGTACAAGACCACAGCACGTCATCGTCGATGACGCCGGCCATGGACAGCACATCCAGGCCTTCGTGCGGGTTGTAATTATCCAGTGCGCCCTGACGCAGATCCATCATGACCTTTTTGGGGCTCAGAGGCTTTTCGGTATTCCACGCCGGGCATAGTTCTTGGCAGCGGCCGCACTCGGTACACGAGGTGGAATCCAGCAGCATCTTCCAGCTACCTGGGGTGATGTCTTCCTCCAAGTCCGGGGTGGGCAGGGATTGTAGGGCCTTTTCACCGGTGGCGTTGCGCTGGAAGAAGATATTGAAAAAGCTGGTGAAGCGGTGCCACATCACGCCCCATTGGAAATTGCGGGAAATGAAGACGATAAACAGCATGCCGGACAGCAGCTTGAACAAGGCGAAGAAGCTCACCAATGCCGGGGATTCGGGGAAGAGCTTGGCCAAGTGGATGCTCAAGAAATCCGCCCAGGCGGAACCGCCGCCGTAGGTGGCGATCTTGGTGGATTTCACCAAGATCATGCCGAGTCCCTCAGAAAAGACAATGAACTCTACCCAGCGTGCTGAGGCGGTCTGAGAATTGAAGAAGCGGCTGCCCCGCTCAGTATCGCCGAGTTTGAAGCGCACGCCGATAAGGAAGCCAATACCTAGGACCGTCGCGATGCCCAAAACTTCCTCGACGAAGTGGTAAACCGGCCAGTGGCTGAGCCACGGCCAGCCCTTATCCGGCGCGAAGGTTTGGATATAGGCCTCAAACCACACCAAAATGCCAAAGAGGAAGCCCACCATTACCAGCCAGTGGGCGGCATTGACCAGCGGTTTACCCTTGAAGTGGGAGTGGCCAAAGACCTCTGCAATAACGCGCCATAAACGCTTGCCTATATTATCGGTGCGCTTGAGCTGGTTAGGTCCGCCGGAGCGGATGAACTTAAAGAGGGCCCATACGCGGGTGAAAAAGTACAGCCACACCGGAATCGATGCAGCTATAGCGATCCAACCGAACACGGTGGTCATGCGTGCTCCTTTATTACTGATGCTCCACGTTGTTATCTACCTTAAAGCCTCGGGGCAAAAATCCCAGAGTCTGCATTCAGTGCGGTGCCGCGGCGGGGTGGACTGTACACTGTCAAGATGAGAAACTCGGCCGTCACATTCTTTTGAACGTGCTGTACACGGCGGCAGAGTAAAGCCAGTGCCGGTGCCTGCAGCGTGGCCTAACCTGGCAAGAAGAGAGCCTAAACCGCCGTAGAAAGGGCAAACCGCCATGGGCAAAACGAATATCACCAAGGCCGCGGTGGCCTTGACCGCAGGCCTTGCCGCCTTTGGCGTTACCGGATTCGCCGTGGCGCAAGGCGGCTTGACTGCCAACCTGGCGCTTTCGGGTAGCTTCTTCAAAATCACGATGGGGCATCTAGATGGCGAGGGCTTTTCGCTGTTTGTCGATGATGATCAAAAGGGCGATGAACACCTTCCCGTCGCGCGTATCAAACTGGACCATGCCAAGGTCTCAGACCTTTGTCTTTCGGTGACCGTCCCCAAGGTTCCCGGCGTGGGTGAGGCGACGCTCGCGCTCAAGGCGGAAGGCGAGGGCAGTGCGGAAGCCGATAGCCTCCTGGTAGGCACTACCGACGTGGACGGTTCGTTAGTAATGCAAGACGTCAACGTGGGCATTGATGCAAACCAGCTGAGCGATACCGCCGATCCCGGTGCGTGGGGCCTGTACTCGAAGCAGGTCTCCCTCAAAGCGGATGATGTGAAGGCCACCTCCGTGGGCGCGCAACGCCTTTCCGCCAAGAATGTGGGAGTAACGGTGCGGAAGGGCTCCGAAAATGGCTGCTGAGCCTACAGCGGAAGAAACCCGGTCCCTTCCAGCAGCAGAGGCATCGGGCGAAGAATCTAAGCCTGACGTGTGGCAGCGCTTTCGCCGCTGGCGTTCTGGCCGGCCCTTTTTTCCGGGGTTGTTGCTCATCCTTTCCGGAATTATTATCGCCGCGCCGGCCTATATCACCATCCGCATCTCTGACCTTTTGGTCATGATTTCCACCATCTCTGGCGTATCTACGCTGCTTATCGGAGTCTTGCTAGCCATGTTCGGCCTTGGCGCGTGGTTCCAGCCAGCAACCTCGAATTATGTCGGTGTGCTAGGCATCATCGTGGCCATTATTGCCTTGCCGACGTCCAATTTGGGCGGCTTCGTCATCGGCTCCCTGCTCGGCATTATTGGCGGGGCCTTTACCTTTGCGTGGCAGCCAGGGGAGAAGAAGCGCCGTACGAAGGAAGCAGCGGATCAATGATGAGGGCGTTGCCTCGAGCGGCGCGCGGCTGCCTAATTGTGCTGGCTTGTGCGCTGGTGGTTGCTGGTGCCAGCGGCTCAGAGCGGGTTAATGCGCAAGACGCTCCAGCGGCTCCGTACTTCAGTACCGTCTTCGCGGATACGGTGACGTTGAGAAAGAATGTCACTGTGTCGTTGGGTACCTTTCCCACCGCCACTGGCGATGTGCGGGTATTGGAGCTAAAAGGCGACAACCTCGACATCGAAAACCTTGGGATCACGCTGCCTGGCCGCTACGGCGATGGCATGTTGACTACGGGAGGGGATACCACCGAGGTACGCGGCGGACCGGTGACCATTATGGCTACCGAGCTCACAGCCACCCCGGCGGTGGGGCAGGTTTCTGCTCCCCGGGCGGATATCGATTTAAGCCGCGACGATATCAATGCCGTGTTGGATAAACTTGGTGTTCCAGAGCCGCACCCCGTCCCCGATGCGGAGGTGCCCGATGCAATCATGGAGCATCTCGAGCTGCGCGATGTCACCCTTGAGCTGGTGAACCTCAAGGGTGCTCACTTCAACGCGCCGACCGTGACGGTAGGGCTGGACTAGCTCACTGCCGGCGAAGACCTATCCTTGAGCGAACTGGGATTGATGCAGGCGCCAGTATGCGCCTTGGGCCGCAAGGAGATCGTCGTGCGAGCCTTGTTCCACGATGGTGCCGTTTTCCATGACGAGGATGAGGTCAGCATCGCGAATGGTGGACAAGCGGTGGGCAATGACGAAGGAGGTGCGGTCGGCGCGCAGCGCGTTCATCGCCTCTTGGACGAGGACCTCGGTACGGGTATCGACCGAAGAGGTGGCCTCATCGAGGATGAGCAACGCGGGCTGGGCCAAGAACGCGCGGGCGATGGTGATGAGCTGGCGCTCGCCGGCGGAGATTGCGCCGCCGTCTTGGTCGATGATGGTGTCGTAGCCATCGGGCAGCGCGTGAACGAAGCGGTCCACATAGGTTGCCTTTGCCGCAGCGATGACCTCTTCGTCCGTCGCGTCCAAGCGGCCGTAGCGGATATTCTCCATGATCGAGCCCTTAAAGAGCACGGCGTCCTGGAGCACCATGCCCACCTGGGAACGCAGGGTATGGCGCGGCATGCGGGCGATATCGTGCCCATCAATGAGAATCTGACCGCCATCGAGCTCATAGAAGCGCATGAGCAGGTTGACCAGGGTGGTCTTGCCGGCACCGGTGGGGCCGACAATGGCCGCGGTTTGGCCGGGCTCCACGCGCAGGTTGAGACCGGTGATGAGCTCCTTATCCTCCGCGTAGGAGAAGTCAACGTCCTGGAACTCCACGAGTCCTTGGGCGCGGCCGGGAAGGTCCTCGTCGGTGGTGTCGGGGGCTTGCTCTTCGGCGTCGAGAAGCTCAAAGACGCGCTCGGCCGAGGCCACGCCGGATTGCACCTGCTGCATCATGCCGCCGAGCTGGCCTAACGGCTGGTTGAACTCGCGGGAGTACTGGATAAATGCAGTGGCAGCGCCCAGAGTCATGTGGCCATTGGCCACGCGCAGACCACCCAGGACCGCAATGGCCACATAAGACAGGTAGGACAGGAACTGCATGATGGGCATCATGATGCCGGACAGGAACTGAGCCTTAGCTGCGGAGCGGTAGAGCTCCTCGTTGCGCTTGTCGAATTCCTCCGTCATGGCCTCGGTACGGCCGAAGACGATGGCTAGGTCGTGGCCGGAGAAGGATTCTTCTACCTGGCCGTTGAGCTGACCGGTGGAGCGCCATTGAGTTTTGAATTGGCGCTGCGAGCGGGTGCCGATGACGCCGATAACTAGACCGGTAAGCGGCAGGGACAGCAGGGCGATGAGAGCGAGTTGCCAGGAGACGCTGAACATCATGATGGTGATGCCAATGACCAGCAACGCGTCATAAAACAGCTGCGATAGCGCCTGCTGCAGGGCCTGTTGCACGTTGTCGATGTCATTGGTGGTGCGCGAGAGGATATCGCCGCGCTGCTGCGAATCAAAGTAGTTCAGCGGCAGCGAGTTCACCTTCGCCTGCACACGCTCGCGCAGGTCAAACACGATATCCATGCTTAACTTGTTGAGGATGGCTCCCTGCCACCACTGGAAACCTGAGGAGACGATATACATCGCGATTACGGTGATGATGAGCGTGCCCAGGTGGTTAAAATCGATGCCTTCACCGGGGACGAAGTCCATTGCGGAAGCCATATCCGCAAAGCGGTCCTGGCCCCCAGCGCGCATGCCCGCAATGGCTTGCTCGGCGGAAATATTAGAGGGCAGGTTGCGCGAAATGACGCCGGCAAAGATGACGTCCATGGCTTTGCCCATGATCTTCGGGGCTACCACGGCTAAGAAGATGCAGACGATATTCATCGCCGCGACAGCCCAAAGACTGCGCTTGAAGGGAGCAAGCAGGGAGAAAAGGCGTTTGGTGGAGGGCCAGAAATTCTTGGCTTGGCGGGGTGCGGAGCCGTCCATGGGATCAAGGCCGGCGTCCGTGGACTCGGTGGTAGAGGTGGTGTTTTCAGCCATTAGTTTTCGCCTCCTGCAACACCGGCGGTTTCTTGGGAATCAACGATTTCTTGGTAGACCGCGCAGCGGCCAAGGAGCTCCTCGTGCGTGCCGCGGTCAACAATGCGGCCGGCATCCAGCACCAGAATCTGGTCGGCATCGCGGATTGACGCCACGCGCTGGGCGACGATAATGCTGGTCACCGGCTGCTCGCGCTCGGCAAAGGAGGCGTGCATTGCGGCGCGCACCTTGGCATCGGTGGCCACGTCCAGCGCGGAGAAGGAATCATCGAAGAGATAGATCAGCGGGCGGGCAACAAGCATGCGCGCGATGGACAGGCGCTGGCGCTGGCCACCGGAGACATTCGTGCCGCCCTGTGCGATGGGCATGTCTAGGTCTTCTACGAAGTCCGCCTGAGCCACGCGCAGCGCCTCCCAGAGCTCGTCATCGGTGGCTTCGGGGCGGCCCAAGCGCAGGTTGGAGGCCACAGTGCCGCTAAATAGGTAAGCCTTCTGCGGGACGAGGGAGACGCGCTGGACGATGTCCTGGCGGGCCAGGGAGGTGGTAGGGGTGGCGTCGATAAGCACCTGGCCTTCCGTCGGCACGTACAGGCGTGGGATGAGGGAAACCAGGGTGGTCTTGCCCGAGCCCGTCGAACCGATGATGGCGGTGGTGGTGCCGGGCTGAGCGGTAAAAGAAATGTCTTCTAGCACCGGCGCATCCGCACCGGCATAAGAAAAGCCCACGTTGCGAAATTCCACCGTGCCCGCGCAGGTCTCCGGAGAGGTGGTGGAGCTGGGTGGGGTAATGGAGGGCTCGTGCTGGAGCACCTCGGTGATGCGGCGGGCACAGATGATGGCGCGCGGCAGCATCATCGCCATGAAGGTACCCATCATGACCGCCGCCAGAATCTGCAGCAGGTACTGCAGGAATGCGGTGAGCGAGCCGACGTTGACCAAGCCCTCATCTACGCGGTGGCCGCCGAACCACAGGACCGCGCCGGTGGCCACGTTGAGGATCACCGTAATGAGCGGGAACATCACCACGAATAGCCGGCCGATGTTCAAGGACAGGCGGGTGATGTTTTTATTTTCCTCGGTAAAGCGCTCGGACTCATAGGCCTCGCGCACGAAGGCACGCACCACGCGGATGCCGGTGATCTGCTCGCGCAGGGTGCCATTGATGGAATCCAGCTTGTCCTGCATGGATCGAAAGAGCGGCATGAGGCGGGAAATGATAATGGAGATGGTGCCGAGCAACACCGCTACAGATACCCACACCAGCCAGGACATTCCGGCGTCTTCGCGCACGGCCATGATGATGCCGCCGATGGACATGATGGGTGCGGTCACCATGAAGTTCAGCATCATCATGTAGACCATTTGCACCTGCTGGACGTCATTGGTGCCGCGGGTAATAAGCGTAGGTGTGCCAAAACGGCTCATGTCCTCAGTGGACAGGGAATTAACGTGGCGGAAGACCTCGCCGCGTAGATCTCGGCCGACGCCCATAGCGGTGCGGCTGCCGCACCATACCGCGCCGATGGCGGTGATGACTTGGGCAAAGGCTACGGCCAGCATGATGCCGCCGGTGCGCCAGATGAAGTCCACATCGCCCTGAGACACACCTTCATCGATGATCTTGGCATTAAGCGATGGAAGGTACAGCGTGGCGGCCGTAGATAAGGCCTGCAATACGAGTACCGCGATGAAATACGGCGTATATGGCGCCGACCGTGTAACGAGAATGCGAACCAGGTCCATGGACTCGCGCCCCTTTCCTTGCCGTGGCTGGGTAGCCGTGCAAGTTTATACCGGTGGTGGGTGGGGCGCTAGTCGGTAATTGCTGCTAAATCCCCACGTGAGCCAGCTGCGCGCGGGTGATGACGCTGCGCCAGTCTTCAAAATCCTGCAGTGGGGCGCATAGGCCTTCCCACGTGGTGACGGCCACGCCGCGGGCCTTGAGTTCCAATACGAGTAGCTCGCGGTCGCCAGAGTCGGCCAGGCGGTGGATTTCGTTATGCGTGATATCGCCGTCGGGGCCTACCCGCACGTTGCCGATAAGGCGCAAGCGGGGAGTGGTGCCGGGGCCGCAGTGGGATCCTGAGACGGCGTCGGAAAGCACTCCTGCGAGGCCAGCAAAGCGTCGAAGTAGACCGAATGGTGCGGTGCATTGGGTAATGAGGTCCACACACATGCCAGCGCTGATAAGCTTCTCGGCGGTGGATAGGGCTGCCGGGCCCTCCCCGATGATGGCTATACGCTGCATGAAAGTGCCTCCTTGTGCTGGGCGCGGACGCCCGCAATAGACTGTCTTGTCTGTAAATCTAGTCCGCTTGGTACGGATTGGAAACTTTTTATTCGCACCTCCCGCCAAGCTCAGCGGCTTTTCGCCTAGAATCCGCTGCGCCGCCTCGGGGTTTTGCCTAATGTGTGACGGCATGAACCCAACGACGAACCTGCTGGACGGTGGCAAGAACTACCGCGACCCCAGCATCTCCCCGGAAGGCACGCGCGATACCGCGCCGCTGGACGCCGAGGTAGCCGCGCGCAACCAGCACTTGGTGGACCAGTGGGCGGATAAGCTTTACGACGCCTCAGCGGAAACCATTACCGAATGGGCCGCCGAGCACGCACCCGGCCGCCTGGCCGTGACCATGTCCATGGAAAATACGGTCCTGGCCGAGCTCGCCCACCGCGCCGGGCTCGATGCAGACCTGCTGTTCATCGATACTGGCTGGCACTTCCAGGAAACACTGCAGGTAGCCGACGAGGTAGAAAAGCGCTACCCGGACCTGCCCCTAGTGCGGGTGCTGCCTCTGCTCAGCCCAGAGGAACAAGACGAGGTGTACGGCCCGCGCCTCTACGCCCGCGATACCGCGGCCTATAACCGCATGCGCAAGGTCGAGCCGCTGAACATGGCCATGGACCCTTATGCCGGCTGGGTTACCGGCTTGCGCCGCGCCGATTCCGAGCACCGCGCCACCGCCCCGGCGCTGAGCCTCGACCGCACCGGCCGATTGAAGATCTCGCCCATCATTACCTGGGATCTCGACGATACGGACCGCTATATCGAGGACAACGACCTCATCATCCACCCACTCACCCTGCAGGGATACCGCTCCATCGGCTGCGCCCCGCTGACCTTTCCGGTTGGTGAAGGCGAAGATGCCCGGTCCGGGCGCGTATTTGCAGACGGCAAGACAGAATGCGGGTTACACGAATAATGAGCACACTTTCTCCACATTTAAAAGATCTAGAAAACGAGTCCATCCACATCCTGCGCGAGGTGGCCGGGCAGTTCGACAAGGTAGGCATCCTCTTTTCCGGCGGCAAGGACTCCGTCGTTGTCTTCGAGCTAGCCCGCCGCGCCTTCGCCCCGGCCACGGTGCCGTTTGAGCTGCTCCACGTCGATACCGGCCACAACTTCCCCGAGGTCATCGATTTCCGCGACCGCCTCGTGGAAGAATCCGGTGCTCGCCTGCACGTCGCCCGCGTCCAGGACTGGATTGACCGCGGCGACCTCCAGGAGCGTCCCGATGGTACCCGCAACCCGCTGCAGTCCGTGCCGCTGGTAGAGACCATCGCCGAGCGCGAGTATGACGCCGTATGCGGTGGCGCTCGCCGCGATGAGGAGCGCGCCCGCGCCAAGGAGCGCATCTTCTCCATCCGCGATTCCTTCGGCGGGTGGGATCCCCGCCGCCAGCGCCCTGAGCTCTGGGACCTGTACAACGGCGGTAAGATGGCCGGCGAAAACGTCCGCGTCTTCCCCATCTCCAACTGGACCGAGTCCGATATTTGGGAATACATCGGCGCCCGCGAACTGGAGCTGCCCTCCATCTACTACTCCCACGAGCGCGAGGTATTCAAGCGTAATGGCATGTGGCTAGCTCCTGGCGAATGGGGCGGCCCGGCCGAAGGCGAGGAGCTGGAAACCCGCACCGTGCGCTACCGCACCGTGGGTGATATGTCCTGCACCGGCGCCGTGGAATCTACCGCATCGACCCCGGACGAGGTACTCGCGGAGATCTCCATTTCCACCCTTTCCGAGCGCGGCGCCACCCGCGCCGATGACAAACTTTCCGAGTCCGCCATGGAGGACCGCAAGAAGGAAGGCTACTTCTGATGACCACGACACTCACGCCGAATGTCGGCGCCCTCAAGCAGCGCGATACCCTGCGCCTGTGCACCGCCGGCTCCGTTGATGACGGCAAGTCCACCTTCGTCGGCCGCCTGCTCTATGACACTAAGTCTGTGCTCGCGGACCAGGTCGAGTCCATGGAGCGCACCTCCACCGACCGCGGCTTCGATGGCATGGACCTTTCCCTGCTTGTTGACGGCCTGCGTGCCGAGCGCGAGCAGGGCATCACCATCGACGTGGCCTACCGCTACTTCGCTACGGATAAGCGCACCTTCATCCTCGCCGATACCCCCGGCCACGTGCAGTACACCCGCAATACGGTCACTGGCATGTCCACCTCCCAGGTGGTGGTGCTTCTTATCGACGCCCGCCATGGCGTTGTCGAACAAACCCGCCGCCACCTCAATGTCGCCGCCCTCCTCGGCGTGCGCCACGTGGTCCTTGCGGTGAACAAGATCGACCTAGTGGACTACGACGAGCAGGTCTTCCGCGATATCGAGTCCGAGTTCAACCAGATCGCCGCGCGCCTGGGTATCACCGATACCACCGTGGTGCCGATTTCCGCCCTCAAGGGCGATAACGTGGTCGAGCGCTCCACCACTATGCCGTGGTACACCGGCCCGACCGTCCTCGAGGTTCTCGAGACCGTCCCCGTGGCCACCGGCCGCGCCGATGAGCTGGACTTCCGTTTCCCCATCCAGTACGTCATCCGCGAGCACGCCTCCGATTACCGCGGCTACGCCGGCCGTGTGAAGGCGGGTTCCATCTCCGTGGGCGACGAGGTCCGCCTCCCTGAAGGCCGTACCAGCACCATTACCCAGATTGACACTGCTGACGGTCCGGCCGACACCGCCGCCACCGGCGACTCCGTGACGCTCCTGCTTGCCGACGACGTCGATCTCGCCCGCGGCGATCTCCTCGCCGGCCCCCAGCGCCCCGCGGCCACTCGCGAATTCGACGCCACCGTTGTCGGCCTGACCGAAAAGGACGTTAAGCCCGGCCAGATGCTCAAGCTGCGCTACGGCTCTTCCCTGGTTAAGGCCCGCGTCGCCGCCGTCACCCGCACCCTGGATCTCGATGGCGTTTCTGATGTCGAGGACCCCGAGTCCGTCGCCATGAACGACATCGCCCACATCACCATCCAGACCCAAGCCGAGCTCCCCGTCGAGGACTATGCCGCCCGCGGCGCGGTGGGCAACTTCCTGCTCATCGACCAGTCTTCCGGCAACACCCTCGCCGCCGGTTTCGTAGGCCACCGCCTGCGCTAATCATCCTGTGCGCCGCTGCTGCTTCTCTCACCGTGCATCATTATGATGCCCGTGATGCCGAGCAGCAGCGGCGTGGAGATGCCGAACACCGTAGGCCCTACTACGGTCAAGTTCACGATCAGCAGGACAACCGCCGCCACCAGCGCGAAAGCCCCGAACTTCTGCTGAAACGTCTTCTCGCTCATTCCTATCTCTCCTTCGGTTACGTTACGGCCACGATAACCGCCCCTAGCTCCCCGCGAAAGCCTAGAACGCGGCCATTTCTTGGCTTCTGCGCTCCCCTCTAGGTGCCGCTCCGCCGCACCGCGGCCGCCTCCGCAAACAAAACAAGCACGTTTCGCCGCCTAACTGGTGAAGTTTTAGCGAAACGTGCTTGTTTTACATCGAACTATTGCATAGGCGGAACGTCGCCGGACATGACTACCTTTTGCGCACCTTCATCCCAGCGGAAGCCGGCTTGTGTTGTCCCCGATGCTTCAGCGTTGCCCTCACCCTCCTTTGGCCAGCGGTAGGTAACTGCAATCTCGGAATCATCCACTCGGCTGACCTTTGGCGAAAACCCGTATGCCTTTGCAGTGGCCGTTCCTAGGTATTCGCCATTGTGGAAAAGCAGGATGTGATATGGCGAGGAAGCGGTCGCTCCTTCAAGCGTGACGGTTATCCACGAAAGATCTGCGCACGGGTCAAAATTGGAGTCAAAAGGCCTCCACGGCCTATTAAGTCCTGGATATGGTTCGACCTGAGCGATTGCCTTTTCATAGGCACTCTCGTCATTGTCGGAGCTGCACTCAGAAGAGCCACCATTGTCTTGACCCCGGCTAGGTGCACTCTCGTCCTGCTTCTTCTCTGGAGGAGTTTCGACGACGGTAGTGGTCTTTTGCGCGGGCTTTTCTTCAGTATTTCCGTCGGTGGAAGAGGGAGCTTGATTCGCTTCTGGAGCGCTTTCCTTTGCAGCAGAGAAAGAAGGCGAATCTTCTGGATCCGCAGAATCACTTCCACAGGCTGTTAAGGAAAAGCAGAGAACACCGGCGCTAGCCACTGCTGCTGCGGAACGCAGTTGAAGCAAGAAATGGTCGAGGCTGTTGAGCATGGTCGAGTTTCCTTTCGCGGGACTATTAGCAGGAAGCCGAGTCAAACCCGACAATAGCAACAGCGCTGGCCAAGACAAGCCGAAATGACGATCCTAGACTTCTTATCCCGTTGGCGGTACGTCGCCGGACATGATGACCTTTTGCTGTCCTTCATCCCACCGGAAGCCTGCGTCGGTTGTGCCTGAGCGGTTGGCATTGCCTTCACCTTCGCGCGGCCAGTGGTAGGTTACCGCGATCTCGGAATCACTCACACGCTCAATAGTGGGGGCGAATCCATAGGGCTTTGCCGTTGCGGTGCCTAAGTATTCGCCGTGATTAAACAGCATGATGTGGAAAGGCGAAGAACTAGTTCCTCCCTCAATCATCAGGGTTTCCCACGATAGGGATGCGCAGGGGTCATAGCCGGAGGAATCAAAGAGCTCCCATCCGATGGTGCCCCACGGAGCGACTTGGGATACTCCCTCGGTGAATGCTGTTTGGGCATCAGCTGCGCCACACGACGAAGTGGTGTCGGCTTCTGGACTCGGCTGCTCGTCATCCATCACGACGTTCGGAGGCACCGGCCGAGTAGTTTCTTCTTCCGTCGCAGCAGAGTCAGTGGGCGATTCTTCCGGCTTGGCATCGCTGTTTTCTTCTGTAGCGGACATAGTCGCTGTCTCAATCGTAGGCTCTTGGCCTGTGGTGTCCGTGGAATTCTCAGTGCAGGCGGTCACGACTAAGCCCGCTAACACAATGCCTGCCGTGAAGCGAAGTCTATGCATTATTGGCGCCCTTTAGACCGAGGGTTTTGCGGATAGACCAAATGAACTCTGCCAGGACAAGCAGAAGCGGGGTAGCGATAACAGTCTTGATCATTGAGGCGGTGAAGTTTGCGGTCTTTGCTTCGAGATCGGAAGAGCCCATAATCAGGCTCATTGCGGTGGCATCGTTGGCTGTGCCGGCTAAGGAGAGCCCGCGGATACCGGCGATGAGCCACATCAACAGTAGGATTCCCCACACCACGCACCACATTATGGACTGGCAGCGTTGGCGGGCAGGTTCAACCGGGAATGACATATTGCTGAAGTCAACAGTGAACTGCTTTTTAGAGCTGCTGAAGCCGGTGCTATTGGATGGAGCCGGGGTCTGGGAAGTGGTTTGAGTAGGCCAACCGTGTTGTGACGTACGTGCAGCGGTATATCCGGGGGCAGGGGTGTATGCGCTATTGGCTTCAGGGGATGGGGCCTCATGCGTGGGAGTAGATATGCCTGTAGCTGTTCCAGCAGGGGAAGCTGCAATTTGGCGAATGCGTGCGATATCTACCTCTGGACCGGTCGGGTCTGCCAGCTCTTTGTCATATTGCGAGCGGCGACTTTCAGCCGAGAAAATCTCACGAGCAGTGGTGAGCTCGTCTCGAGCTGCTGCGTTTTCCGGACTTAACTGAGCTAGCTTGGCCTCGACATCGGCGACTAGCTGGGAAGACTCAGCGGAAGGATCCAGGGAGAGGGAGTTGTAGAGATTGTAGTGAGCCACAGCAGGGTCCTTTCTGGTGTAAATAGGCCGTGAAAATGCCGGAAGGAGAGTGATAGGGGAGGGGTATAGGGGGATTAACAGGGATCGGAGAAATCTCCGTCATTGTTCAGCGAACGAGCGTTGCCGCCATATTGGGCCTTAAGGGAACAGACCTTGTCTACGCTGTAGCCGGCGTCATAGTAAATGGCGTAGACGGATTTGCCGTCTACCGTCTGGCGAAGAGAGCTGCAGGCCCCGCCGTAAAGGATCTTGGAACCGGGGTATTTATCCTGGACGCGAGAGGTCTCAGTATATGGTTCTGGCCCATCGATCAGTGCGGATTCAACGATGAGGATATAGCGACCATCGCATTTGCCGTTCCAGTCGCCGGCCCACGCAAACTCGTCTGCTGCGGGGTCTTCTTCGGCTTCTTCGGCTTCTGTAGAAGTGTCGCCTTCATCGGTGCAAAGTAGGACCTTGTCAAGGAGGGGAAGCGGTGCTCCTGCTTCTTCAAGCTTGTCTTGGTCATAGCATCCGATATCAGAAGGCCAAGCTGTTCCATCCGTTTTGTATTTGTGCCACGCATTGTCGGTCCAATAGAACAACGTGAAGTGTGACGTTCCGTCTTCAGCGGCAAAAAGCCATGAGTCATCGCAATACTCCTTAACTGGTCTAGTCAACGAGCTGAGCTTCTTATCTGCGAAGTCATTGCACTTTTCGTATTTGGTAGGAGCATCCGCTGCGGCAGCGTTCTTGTCCTCACTCTTTGATTTCTCTTCTGCAACTTCTTCGGACTCGGTTGAAGAAGCCTCTTCGGAGGCCGCTGAACCTGAAGGCGTAGAAGCTGGGGCTGAAAGAGTGGAGCCTGGGTCGTTTGTGGAATCGTGCTCATTTAGCAGCGCCCATGCGCCGGCGCCTACAAGGGCGAGAGCCGCCAAGACAGCTACCACAATTATGGCTAGGCGTTTGCCCTTGCCAGTGGATTTGGGATCTGGCTCCTGCGTAGGGGATGCGGGGGAGGGCGCACCCCAGGTTTGGGTGCTGCCCGAGGAGCCGGGGTCTGGGGAGGAGGGCTCCGGTTGACCCCAAGCGTTGTTATTAGTCAAGGTTTGGACTCCAATGCACGCAGAGTGGAAAACGAATGCGAACGAGAGCGGAAAGCTGAGAATCAATCCGCGTCATACTATAGACGCACGGGTTGCATGAATTCTTCTGAATGATGCCCTGAAGGGGTAGTTTCAATGGATGCAAAAGGAGAGAAATGTAATGCGTAGGGCTTAAGGGGCACATTTCTGCATGGATCCGTATAAGCTATGGAGGGCACAATAGTGGTTTTGCCGTTTGGAAAACGCCCTCATCACGTTGTCAAGAAACATTCAGAAGGCGCACAGGAAAGGTCGGTCTTCTACAACGCAAAGACCAATGTCCGGCTTAATCCCAAGCATGACCAAGAATTAAATCCCCGATGAGGGGGAGGAAGGAGCCCTCGTGGGCCTGGACCGCAATCTCAACGCCGCGGAATTGCATGCGACCCGCAACCGAGTGAGCGTGTCTCCGGATCTCATCCGCCGCTTGGGCGGTGCGCTGGGATATCACGCAATCGAGGCTTTTGGCCCAGAGGCGCAGACGGAATTGAGCAAGGTTTTTGATTTGGGAGACATCATCGATTTGATGCTGCTGAGCCAGCTGCCGGACATGGAGGTCGCTCCGGGCATGGAACAGCAGGTAGAGGGGGACATCGCTAAGCAGCTGCTGCGGCGCATCAGCGCGGGTGATTATCTGACGCGCCAGCAGGTGCACGACCGCCTGCCGCGGGCTACGGTGATGCTCTACCGCATGGGACATCCGCGCCTGTGGGCCTTTGCCGCCCGCCAGCGCCTTCCCAAGGACGCGGAACGGGCCGTACCGGATTCCTTCCACCGTGATATCACCGGCCCGTACACCACGCCCGAGGAAGCATGGCTGGGCATGTACGTGGCCGATGCCACGCGGCTCGGCGAGCTAAACACTCAGGTAGAAGGTGCCGGGTTGGACGAAGACAGGCAGCAGCGCCTGCGTCTGGGCATGAGCCTGGCCGATACCTACCGCCAAGTCTGGAGTTCCGCGCGCGGCCACTGGCGCGTCAGCCCCCAGACGCGCTATATCGTGCCTTCGCGTTTTGGCTACTGCCCCTTTGTCTTTCGCGTGGCCGAGGGCGGGTGGCGCCGCGATTCCTTCGAGGGAAGCCACGACCGCTTCATGGCCACGGAAGGCTATTGGATCGACGTGGAGCGCGAACGGCTCATTCACCTCGGCGCGCCAGACCCGCACGATGCATGGCTGCCTACGGCGCGGGTCGCGGCCGAAGCACCGACGGAGGAAGACCTGGCCGTCGCCCGGGTGCTGAGCGGGAAAATCATCGCCCTTGGCGCCGGACAGAAAAATATTACGATTCGCCTGCGCCAGAAGAACCGCACATTGAACTTTGACTAGGGCGGGCAGGTATTCTCGCAGGCATGGAGAATCTCAACGGACGCACCCTTTTCGTCGCCGCCGTGGATGCGGAAGCCGCCCACATTCCGGAAGGCGAACCCCTGCTCATTACCGGAATCGGTACGGTTCCGGCGGCCATTGCGCTGACGGAAGCTCTTGCCGACGCCCGCGCTAACGGCGCCCTTCCCGATCGCGTGGTCAACATTGGCACGGCCGGCGCGCTTGTCGACGGCATGGCCGGCGTCTTCGAAGTCAATAAGGTCACCAAGCATGACTTCAAGCTAGAAGTGCTTACCGATATCAACCGCTACCTGCTGCCAGAGGCCATCGAGCTCGAGACCTCCGGCCGCCTTCCGGTGCGCGGACTGGCCACGGGCGACATGTTTGTCTCCGATACCGCCCTGCGCACCGAGCTGGCCAAGAAGTCGCAGCTGTGCGACATGGAAGGCTATTCCATCGCCGCAGTATGCCTGCGCTTCGATGTGCCCTGCACCCTGCTTAAGCAGGTGTCCGATTCCGCCAATGAGGAATCCAAGGGCACCTGGGCCAACGTCCTGGACCGCGGTGCGCGCCAGCTCGCCTCGGCGGCTACGGACCTAGGTTTCCTGCGCTAAAAACTAAAAGCGCGCCGGAGAGGGCCGGCGCGCTGCTAGTGGGGGCTGAGTCTTAGCTCAGCGGACTCATGGACTGGTAGAGCTGCTCTATCTTGTCGCGCGGAGTCTCATCGTGTTCGTAGGTGACGTCGCTGAAGTCTTCGGGGTCGTCCTTGGAGCCGGTGATGATGTCTATATCGGAGGGCTCGACTTCGCCGGAGCGCAGCGCGGCCATCTCGGCGTGGTAGCGCACAACAACAGCGATGGTTGCGGCCACGGGGACGGCGAGGAAGGCGCCGACGATGCCGGCCAGGGTAGAGCCGACGGTGACGGAGAGCAGGACAACGGCCGCGTGCAGGCCCATGGCCTTGGACTGCAGCATCGGCTGGAGGACATTGCCTTCCACCTGCTGGACGATGATGATAAGTGCGAGCGCCAGCAGCGCGTTGGTCAGGCCATTGGAGACCAGCGCGATGATGACGGCGAGGGCGCCAGCGGTGACCGCACCGATGATCGGGATGAAGCTGGCGAAGAACGTCACCACAGCGATGACGAGCGCAAGCGGAACTTGCAGAACCCACAGGCCAAGGCCAATGAGGACTGCGTCCACCATGGCCACGGCGGCCTGCGCCTGGATGAAGCCGGACAAGGTCTTCCAGATGCGCGCCCCCAGCTCGGTGATGTGCCAGCCGGTGGAATTGCCGGTGTACTTGCGCAGCCACGGCAGGAACTTGTCGCCGTCTTTAATGATGAAGAAGGTGACAAAGAGCATGATCAGCGCGGCCACGACGATGGAGCTGGCCATCGAGAAACCAGAGATAACGCCGGTGGCGATGGTAGAGGCTTGGCCCTTGGCAAACTTAACCACGTCTTCGAGCACGGACTGTAGCTGGTCGCTTTGGATATCGATGGGGGACTTTTCCACCATCTCGGTAATTTGGTTGATGCCGTCTTCGGCCTGATTAATGAGCGTTTGGCTCTGGCTGGTGACTACCGGGGCCATGGCGGCAAAAACGCCGCAGAAGACAATGATGAGGCCGAGCAAGGTGCTCACCGCCGCGAGCGAGCGCAGGAATCCCTTACTGCGCAGCCACGCGCTGATGGGGTAGAGCACCGTGGAGACGAGGACGGCGAGCAAGACCGGCAGCAGGCCTACCCAAATGAACTTGAGTAGGTAGCCGGCCAGCGCTAGGCCGGCGACGATAAGGATAAAGATCACCGAGACCTTGGCCATGGTGCGGAAGTCCTTGGCCAGGACGGCGGATTTATCGTCGCGCTCGGCAGGGTGCTCGCTGGCAGCCTCTGCACCAAGGTGCGCATCATCATAAGCGACGAGGGTATGCGAATCTTCCTCGCCCGGCTTTTGGATCTGTGTTGCGTTGCCTTTTTCCTGCGCAGACGGGTGCTTGGCCTCGTCGCGGGAAGACGAATTATGTGACGTAGACATTGTCTACCACTATGCCACATAAAACTCGCAGCGCATATACGAAAAAGGAGGTAGCGGCCCACGGGCGGGGCGCTACCTCCCTTCAGTACCTTTAACGCGTCCGCTGACGCGGCCGGGAGTTACTCGTCACGCAGGTTACCTACGTTGCGGATAATGCCGAAGCGGTGCATGGTAACCGAAACTGCCTGCTCAAGCAGGTAAGGCATGAGCTCACGGCGGCCGTCGGCAAGCACGGGCCGGTCCAGCACCACGGAGTTGGAGCGTACCGCGGCCTCGTAGATGGAATCCGGCACGGTGCCCAGGGCGCGCACGCGGGAGGAGGCGTCATTGGCCACGTCGGTAGCAAAAGCCTCGTCGGTGATGGCCTTGACGTCGAAGTCGAGGTCCTGCAGCTGGGTGGCAACCTCCGGGGTGGCGGAGATTTCCGTGGCGGTGCCGGTAATTGCGACGGCCAGCACCTGACGAGCAACCTCGCGCAGTTCGTAGCCTTCGCCCACGCGCACGCGCAGCTTGGTCAGAAGCGGGCGGTAGCGGAAGATATTGGCCTCAGAGACCAGGCCGGTGCGGTCGTGGTTGCGGCCGAACTCCTCTTGCCAAGCCACCTGGTCCAGCTCAGCGGCGCGCCACAGCCAGGTGATGTCCTCCTCGGTGAGCTTGCCAGAGAGGTTATCACGCAGGCGGTGCAGCGCGGCGAGGCTTGCTGGGGCGATATCCACGTTGCGCGGCTTGAGCTCGCCATCGGCCCACTCACCCATCTGTGCCACGTAGTTCGGACCGCCAGCCTTGGCGCCCGGTCCCATGACGGACTTCTTCCAACCGCCGAAGGACTGGCGCTGGACAATCGCACCGGTGATGCCGCGGTTGACGTAGGCATTGCCCACCTCAACGTTGTCGATCCAGTACTCAATCTCGGCGTCGTCAAGCGAGTGAATGCCGCCAGTCAGGCCATAGCCGGTGTCGTTCTGCCAGGCAATAGCCTCCTCCAAGGTATCGGCGTACATGATGCCAAGGATGGGGCCGAAGCACTCGTTCTTGTGGTACCAGGAGCCTGGCTGCACATTATCGCGGATGCCCGGGGACCACAGGGTGCCTTCCTGGTTGAGCTTTTCCGGCTTGAGCAGCCACTTCTCACCCGGCTCGAGCTGGGTCAAACCGCGCAGGAGCTTCTCGCTCGGCTCTTCCGCTAGGCCGTTCATGGTGGTGGTGATATCGAAGCCCGGGCCTGGCTTAAGGGTCTTGACGGCATCTAGCAGCTGGGTGCGTAGGCGCTCGGACTTACCAGCCGCACCGACGAAGATAACCAGGGATGCCGCCGAGCACTTCTGGCCGGAGTGGCCAAAGGCAGAGTTGTAGAGGTCATCGATGGCCAGGTCTGGGTCGGCCGCAGGGGTGATGATGAGCGCGTTCTTGCCGGACGTCTCCGCCATAATGTTCATCTTCGGCTTCCAGGAACGGAAGAGCGCGCCGGTATCGGAGGCGCCGGTGAGGATGACATTGTCCACGTCATCGTGGGAGAGCAGTGCCTTTCCGGCCGCGGCTTCATCAGTCAGCACCAGCTGCACCAGGTCCGGATCTAGGCCCTGTGCCTCGAGGGCGGTGCGGAAGGCCTCCACCACGAGCTTGCCGCAGTGAACCACCTGCGGTGCAGGCTTGACGATGACCGCCGAACCCGCCGCCAAGGATGCCGCAATGCCGCCAGTCGGGATGGCAATGGGGAAGTTCCACGGTGGGGTCACCACGGTGACGGTGTGCGGGGTGAACTGGGAGTAGGACTCCTCCAGTAGACGCGCGGACTGGCCGTAGTAGGTGCAGAAGTCAATCGCCTCAGAGACCTCAGGGTCGGTCTGGGTAACAGTCTTATTGGCCTCATACGCAGCCACGGAGATGAACTTGTCGCGCTGGGAGGCAATCTGATCCGCCACGGCCTCCAATGCGGCGGCGCGCTCGGCGGCAGGGCGCTTGCCCCACTCGGTGCCCAGCTCCTTGGCGCGGGCGATGTGGCCTTCGACCGCGGTAGGGTCGGTAACCTCCGCGATGCCGTGCTCGCCCGGATTGTGCTTGAGCGCTTCCTGCGCCCACTGGCGGTTCGGCGCGAGCGCCGGGTCAGTATCTGCCTCGTTGGTAAAGCGGCCGGTGCGCGGTGCCTGGCGGCCGTCTTCTTCAAGGCGGTTCTGGGTGCGACGGGCACCAGCGAAGGTGTCCCAGCGCTTGGCGACGGCCCGACGGAACGTCTCTTCCTGGTCCGCCAACGGCTCCTCACCCGGGGCGAAGAGGGCGTAGAGGAAGTTCTGTGGCGCGGAGTTCTCCTCTAGGCGGCGCACCAGGTAGGACACGGCGACGTCGAAGTCATCTGCGTGGACAACCGGGGTGTAGAGGATCTGGCGGCCCTCAAAGACCTTGCGTACCGCTGCTTGTTGCGCTGGGGACATGCCCTGCAGCATCTCCGAGTCCATCATGTGCAGCACGCCGCGCTTCTTGCCCAGCTCGTAGGCCATGGCGGCGGTATATAGGTTGTGGGTTGCTACACCGATGCGGATGCTGCCGGCGTACTCCTCGCGCAGGATGAAATCCAGCAGGCGGTAGTAGTTGGCGTCAACGTCGAGCTTGTTGGTGTAGGTAGCCAGCGGCCAATCGTGGACCTCGCTCTGCACGTTTTCCATGGACAGGTTCGCGCCCTTCACGATGCGCACCTTGACCTTGCCGCCGCCCTTAGCCACGCGCTCCTTAGCAAAGTCAGCGATATCCTTGAGCGCATCAAAGGTATCGGGCAGGTAAGCCTGCAGCACGATGCCGGCATCCAGAGTGAGGAATTCCGGCTCGCTGAGCAGCTCCTTGAACAGGCGGATGGTCAGGTGGAGGTCGTGGTACTCCTCCATGTCCATGTTGATAAAGACCTTGTCGGTGCGGTCCGCCGCAGCCTGGTACAGCGGGCGCAGGCGCTCCTTGAGGCGCTCTACCGAGCCATCGATATCCCAGTGGTTAAGCTGGGCCACCATGGAGGAAGCCTTGACCGAAACGTAGGTTACGCGTGGGTTCCGGATGAGCTTGAGGGTGCGCTCCGCGCGGGACTTCGCCTCTTCCTCACCGAGCACGGCCTCACCCAGCAGGTTGAGGTTGAGCTGTTCGCCGGATTCGGCGGCCTTGTCCAGGATCTTGTTGAGAGCATCAGACTCGGCGTCGAGAACGAGGTGGCCAACCATCTTGCGCATGTACAGGCGGGCAACCGGCATGACCAGGTTGGGCAGGATTGGGCCGAAGAAGCCACCGGCACCAACGAGCGCACCATTGATGCTGCCGAGGAACGACGGGTCATAGTGAGAAGAAATATCCTTCAGCGCATGTGCGGCAACCTTGTCATCTTCTGGGCGCATGACGCGGTCGACGAAGTCCATGGTGAACTTCACTCCGTCCTCATCGCGCAGCAGGTCCGCGAGTTGTTCGGTGGCCTTATCTTCTTCGTCCGCAGTGGATTTCAACCAGTCGTCAGCGCGGCTGATAGCTGCAGGCAGGACTGCTTCCACATCATCAGAGATGGGCAAGCGGGTATTGGCAGGAGAAGTCATATGGGTTCTACCTCTTTTTCAAACGGGTCACATCCTAGAAACCACTTTTCACATGGGAGTGAAGGGCGATATATCTGCGCCGGTCTGAAACTGCCGGCCGATACGGCGTCTGGATGATGAGCGGTGAGCTATGTGGTGCTGCAGGGCGCAGCTGGGTGAGGAGCGAACACGCGGGTGCGCGCGACGCAAAGTGAGGGTCGCAGAGATTCGTGGTGAAATGCGATGTCAGCGGGCCATTATGCGGGCCGAATGCGGACGGGAGGCCTATCGCTGCTGCGACGAACGCGCGCCAAGTTGGTGTTCAACTCTCACCTGCTTTCTATGACGTGGCTATGGGTGGGCAGAGGAAGAAACGTGAGCGGCTTAGCGCTCTGACGTGCGGCAACCCTGCAGGTTCAGGCTCCAATTGTTGCCTAGGAAATATTATGAACTTTTGTGTTGTCGTAATTATAGGGAAGCTCCAAACGTGATGCTAGTCTCCTTCGGTAAATGGCAGACGGGGGTAGAAAAACAAAAAATAAACCCCAGCATGTGGGGTTTAGAGGGGGTGGGGCACATTTGGGGGTGATCGTATTTAGTAATCCACAGTCGAAGTGCTTGATAGGCATCGGCTGGTTTGTGCTGGAAGAGTCGGACACCTTTGAATAAAAATAGTTGCTGAAGAACCGGGATGGGCTAATTCACGCCTCTGAGCAGGAGCGAAGTCGTGTCTAGTGGACAAAGGTCTGCTACTGTCTGCAGTTGAATCTAAATGATTCTCCAGTGTTTAGCTATCTAATTTTCAGGGGTTTTTATGAGGCTCTCCAGAAACGCCTCGACTAAAGCAATTGCGCTACTCTCTGCCGCATTGCTCGCCGTCGGGGGAATTATAATTCCTGCTCCTACTGATGCTGCAATTCCAGATGACAGCCTGACTACCCAGCACGGGGATGATCTTGGCGCCGGTCCAGAAGCGAAAATCACTTTGGGTACCGATAAAACAGAGGTAAAGCCTGGCGACACCGTAGCTGCGCACGTCGAAATTGAGGGCACTGTGCCCTTCCCAGAAGTTGGTCAATGGAGGTACGGCGAATCCGATGCTACAGCGGTCATCTTTTCACTACAGATCGATCCCCGGCTCACTGTAAATGACGTTGACAAACTGCAGTTTAAGTGGGCGGATGGCAAAGAGAGAAAACCATTCAATGTTCAAACCGACGCCGAAAACAATGTAATTGCCTTCGAATTTGCAAGCTCGGATGTTCCTCTTGGTCCAGAACCGAAGATGACTGTCGACATTCCCGTGACCGTCAATGACGATGTACAAGACGGCGATGAACTGGGAGTGAAGGTTGCTACAGAGGTTGATCTCCGACCTACCCTCGATTGGACCTATAGCAACTGGGAGATGAGATCCACTGGTGATCCCTGCCTGCGTGAAGCGGTTGGTGAACTGACCTTTGATAACCCAGGCCGATATGGAACCTGGCTTGCTGATTTTTGGCTAGGTACTAATTCCGAGTATTTCGAGTTGGAGGGCCAGCCTGAGATCACCGTTCGCGGTCCCGGCGGTGAAGATATGACCGATCAGGTGTTCCAAGATTCATCCTATCCGCAGGTAACGCACAACCCCACCGACAGGCCTAAAATTTTCACAGGCGCTGATGGTAAAGACTTCTCTAACTACCGCTGGCTGAGCCAGTCGGAATGGAAGATCAATGAACAGGGCATGGCCGGCGATGTGTGGATCCCAGAGGGCTCGACTATCTTCGTGAAGCAGCTAGTCCGCTCTTCTCGTTGTTCCTTTGACCCGGACCGAGAAGACTTTGGTGCCAAGGTTGAAAGCCGAAACGCCCCATTATATAGGCAAGATGTCGATGAGGCAGTGCTGACTGTCAAAAAGGATCCTGAGCCTGAGTCGAAGCCGTCGCCTACGACGTCTGGTTCGTCTTCTTCTCCTTCGTCTACGGTGACGGAGACGGAGAAGGTGTGTAAGCCGTCGGAGTCTGAGGGTGGTCAGCCGTCTGAGCCGGTGGAGCCTACTCCTGGTGATGATGGTGTGGTTACGGTG